>JAOXSF010000050.1 GCA_025800125.1 Marinobacterium sp. | reverse complement strand
ACAAATTCTGAGCCGTTGTCCGCTGTAATGGTATTTACCTGTGTTTGATAGGGCGTCAGCATATCAATGATGGCATCAGCAACCGCAGTGGCCGTTTTCGCTTCAACTTTCTGAACCAGGTACATACGACTCTTGCGCTCTGCAAGGCTGACAATCGCGCCTGTGCCTTGCCTGCCCATCACGGTGTCGACTTCCCAATCACCGAAACGACTGCGCTCATCAACAATGGCGGGACGTTCAGCGATATATACCGGATCAGGTATGACTGAGTGCCGACGCTTCTTTCCTTTGCGATAGCGCTTCTTTCCCTGACGCAAGTGTCGATACAACAGGCCGCCTGCCGCTTTGTCCGCTGCAACGTGTTGATAAATCCACTCGTGACTCACGCGATAACCGAGGCGCTTACCGATTGCACTGATCTGCTCAGGGCTCCAGTCAAGGGAGAGCGCCCATTCCACATAGAAGACAGTATCGTCAGGATCAGAAACGATTCTGGTCTCGTTTCCCTTCGGTCAACTGCTGATAACTCATGATGCTCCGTTTCTACTCTGGCGAGCTGAAGCGTATCACCAATCAGCGGTTAACCACCTCTCACCGTTCAATCATGAGTGTTGTACTTATTGTCTGAATTCAGGAGTAATAAGGCCGGTAGCGCAATTCAGTTATAATCGCCAGCATTAAAAGTCGTTATAGATGAAAACCATTCAAGTATTTAATAGTTTCCATGAAAACGGCGGGGGTTGGCATATACAAAATCATTCCGGTTATATGGCCCGTTAACGTCGCTGAAAAATCTTTAAAAACAGAGTGTTAACGCAATAACTTAATATATTCGTTGAAGAAAGCCCCGCCGCTAACTGATTTATATAGCTTTTTTCAGCATAACAGGGTAGTTTTAAGCTGTTTTCAGGCGAATTTGCCGCGCGAAAAAGTGTCCGCCGATAATCGCTCTACAGCCCAGTAACCACGCGGCCTGAAAACGGTGCCCTGCGCAGACCCCTCGACTAAATAGCCGATGTAGTAGCCCGTTTATACCTTCAGGTGTTTTATGGGCGACACGGATAAGCGCCATGGCTTATCGCTGACCCGGTTCTCTGCGATGATAGATAAAAGCAACAAGCGAACAGAATCACACCAGCCTGTCAGGCTGATCTTTTGCCAGGATTAACTACCCAGTCGATACTGTCCCAGTCCAAAGGCGGGTTTGCGGCCGGTGTTAATGTATTCCCCCAGCACCAGAAACGGCATAAAGGGGTGTAGATCACCGGTCAGGATCAGCTGGCCCTGAATACCGGCCAGCGGCAGCTTTTTCTGTTGTCGGTGGGAGTAGCGGCGCTCTTCAAGCCAGTGGCAGTTTTCTTCCTGCAACGCAATGCTATGAATCGCGGTTTGAAAGGCGGGAATATCCAGCGGTTGCCAGCCTGGACACCAGCACTGGCCCAGTTCATCGGTGCGGCGTAACAGACTGTTCAGAAACACCGGGGCCGTCAGCTGGCCTGGCCGTAACGGCTGGCCCCGGAATTGCAGCGCCAGTGGGCTGGTCAGTGTCAGCAATAAGCGCTGCGGACTGTCGTCCCCCCAGCCAGGCACAATGGCATTGTGGGGCGCAATCGGCTGGCCCGGTTGCCAGATTACCGGGCTATCCGGTTCATCCGGTAGCGTTACCCTCATCAGCCGGGCGCGGGCTTTCTTTTTTGTCCCCTGCTGGCCCAGGCCATATTGCAGCATACGCTCAACAGCGGCGACCATCAGTGGTAGCTGCTCTAGCAGGGTGCCGATCAGTGTCAGGTCAAAGACAAGATATTCCCCCGCTGGTAATGGCTTCGTACCTTGCACCGCCTGAAACAGCCAGCCCGGTGGCACCGTGCCACGGCGGTTAGGTTGTAACCGTGAGGGCTCAAATATCAACGGATAGACAGAACGCTGACTGTCATAACAGCACGGACAGTTATCATCACAGCGGGACGCAGGCAGTTCACAGGTCAGACGCCGCAGCGCCCAGCCCAGTGAGCCACGCAGTTTTGACGGCAACAGATACGGCGGCTGGAACGGGGTTTCCAGTCGGGCGCTAAAGCGGTAGCGGTTAAGGGGGAGCATGAAAGGGTTCTTTATAGAAAAGGTTTATCAAAACAGGGAGAAGGCACCCCGTTTGCATAACGGGGCACCGGTTTCAGTCTTGCTGCCCGAGTTGTTCAGCCCAGGTTTACAGTTGCAGCAGCTCCTCGTACTTACGCAAATTTTTACGGCGTGTCTGCTTGTTAGTGGTGACGCTTTGTTCCAGTCTGACCAGCAATTGATACAGCGACTGGCGCTCTACATCTGTCCATTCGGATGCACTGCTCATTAACTGACTACGCAGTTCTCGTAGCGAACTGGCCTGTTGCGCACTGGCTGTACGTGCCTTCAAAGCATCCTCATATACCTCCACGGCATCCTCCAGTTCAAGCATGCCTCGCGCTGCTTCGCTCATACTGGCTACTTCACTGTGGTCACGCCACTGCTTACGTAGATCGTCCCGCTGCTTGCTACTTGTCTGTTCATCCGGCACGGTAAAACTACCGTAACCGGTACGGGTTTTCGCCCCGGCCCCCTCATGCTGAAGTGTCCATTGCAGGGCATCGACAGCCAGTTTTACCCAGCCTGCAATATGGGGATGATTCCGGTAAAGCTGACGCGGCACAATGGAGAACTGCAATGTCAGCTGTTCCGTGGTCAGGAAGGAGACCGGATTAGGTGTCTGCCAGTCGGCGGGCAGAATAGTGTCTGTGTTCAGCTGGCCCGTCGCTGCCCGTCCTAGGGTATCACCCCGTTCGTACCATTTGCCCATATGGTTGGTCAGCACATCCAGTACCAGCTGAACCGGTTTTACCGGCAGCGCATCCATAAAGATCAGCGCGCCGCTTTTCATGGGCCGCTCTCCCGCCTGACAGGCCGGGTCCTTGTGGTCAGAACCAAACAGAAAGTACAGCTGTTCTGGCGCCAGTTCAGGCTCCAGCGCGGAACGTACCAGCCCCTTGATCGATGCCCCCGGAAGATAGGGCACCGCCAGTGTAGGGTGCCACAGCAGGCCATTTTCGATCGGATGCGGAATGCCCAGGCCGGTAACAAAGCGCCAGTCCGCTTCAGCCTGAAATGTCTGCCCCTTCTGCGCATCGGCCAGCCCCTGCTGGCGAGCGGCGGCAAGCTGTAACGCTTTAGCGTCACCACACTTACAACTGCCGGATTCCCCGGTCAGCTTCTCCATAAATTTTCGCTGGGCCTCAGGCGTCACACTCCAGTCTGACTGGTACTGATTGAAGTAGCGCTCAAAGGCCAGACCGCGATTTATAGTGACGGACGGCCCCAGTTCTGGCTGGCTGAACTCACTATGGACGGGTTGTTTGGATCCACTCATCAGCGGTCTCCCGTGTCGTTGTCATCCTCAGTTTCACCAAGCAGCGCATCAGCAAATTTCTTCGCCCATACCAGCAAAGTGCGCGCTTCCGCCGAAGCCTGCATATAGGACGCCTGAGAGCCCGCAGTCAGTGCCGTCAGCAATACCGGCGCCTCATAATCACGTCCGTTATAGATGGCACGCGGGCATTTATCGCACAGCCACTGTTCCAGCAGCTGGTAGATCGCGCCGTAAGCGCTGGAACTGCTTTTTTTGGAATAGTAGAACGCCAGTGTCTGACCAAACCCGTTGGTCTGAATCATAACCGGCATACGCCGCAGATAGCTTTTCAGCTCGCGGTTTTCGATAGCGCTATCCGCTTTCTGCAGCTTTAGCCAGGCCAGCGCATGCTGCGCCCGCTGTTGCTCGATAGATTGGCGTTCGTCTGCGACCTGCTGGCTCATGCTTCGCCCTCCCCGTCGGCCTTCGCCAGCTGTACCCGAAACCAACCCATACCAACAGTTTCATTGCCACCCACCTGCAACCAGCCTTTATCACCGGCAAACACACCGTGACTGAACTGGCGCATCAACTCATCGGCATTACCGCCGTTCTCTTTGCGACTGTCGCCACAACTGAGCGTGCAGTACATGGCCGTTTCAGGGGACAGGTATTCTTCATACCAGAGCGCGCCTTTCGCCACCGTTTTAGTGGAATTCTCCAGCCGGATACGGGTCTGCACCGGTATTGCACTACGGCAGAGGTGACGGAAGGTATCATCGCTGACCAGCGCCAGCGTCGCTTGAATTTCATCATCATATTCAGGGAAGTAGCGGGCCATGGCGTCAGCCCAGCCCTGCACCTGGGCAACAGCGTCGGCATCCTGCTGCAGGCTGAAATCAAACTCTTCAAGATACACAACTTTTGCCTTACCCATCGCCGGACAGATCAGCTGCTGGCGTTGGTTCTGGTGCTGGCCTTCGATTTCAGGCACCTGCAGTTCCACGAGATCAGCGGAGCCCATGCGGGCCATATCGCGCTGCCAACGCCGTAACAGTGCCGGGCAAGTCACACGCTTGAAATGGCCGTTCATGGAACGCACCGGCAACATCAATAACCGGGCATCGCTGACCAGCATCGCCCCGCCATGAAGATGAGCGTCCTGGGTATCCGGCCCGAAAACCTCAACGACATTGACTGCCTCCGGGTTCTGCTCAGCAGCCATACGCAACGCCCCTTTCATGGAAGACCCGTACACACAGGGCCAGTCGCTGGCGCTTTCACGCTGAATAGGCAGGTCTACCACTTCATCAGCACTGCCTGCACCTGCATGGATGGCGCTCTGGGCCATCATCATCAGTACACAATTTGAATTCTGTTTCATTTCTGCTCTCCGTTGCCAGCAACCAGTGCCGCAGGCCGTTCTGCTTCCGGCCAGTTGCCTGCCAGCAGCTGACCCCGTCCCTGAGATTGTTGTTTTCCTGTACCTGTACCCTGATTAATAGCGGCAATCACCTCGCTGGCGCTGCCATCCAGCACTTCGCAGTAGTAGCAACTGCCCGCCGGAACCAGCGAGCGCACCGCTTTGGGCTGGCGCAGTGCCAGGTCCCACCCGCCCTGGCGTTCGGCACGGCCCAGCGCAGCACTGTGGATACGCAGCTGTACACCAGGCAGCTCTGGCAGTTCCCCCTGATAACAGTGCAGGCCGCTGTCCAGCATTACCGCAGTAAAGCCCGGCAAACACCAGTCAGCGCCCTCACCATCACCGGTGGCAAAGTCACCGGCTGAAGCCAGCATAATAATCAGCCAGCGGTTCTCTGCTGCTGTCGTGGCAATATCAAGCGTCAGCGGTGATGGGGTTTTCGCTTCGCTGATCTCTACCGCAGCAGGCCTGCCTTCACCGCCCAGCCGCACACTGTGCGATTGCGCCCCGGCCAGTTCCAGCCCGGCTGGAACACCACTGAGCACCAATTCCAGCTTCAACTCATCGGCCAGTCGGACATGGGTGGTCTGATAAAGCAGTCCTTTCGTCACGGTACGGCTGTGATTGGTACGTGCAATACCCAGTCGCGCTTCATAAGACAACAACGGCATACCCTCGTTGCTGGTGTGCTGCTCAAGGCTGATCAGGCTGTCACTGGCGGGTATTTCACCCTGTAACCATTGCTGCAAGCCGGTTTCGGTGATCCAGTAATTTTCCAGCGTGCGCGCCTTACCCTCAGTGCCTGATAACATGGGCAGACAGCAATAACCCAGATCAGAACGTACCGGTGGGCCGATCTGCAACCGTTGTAATACAGTGCCCGGTTCCGACGCTGCCGTCTCAGCCAGCAATGCAGCAGGCACAGGGTAAAGACGGTGTTCATGGCCATCCGCCGGACAGTGCACCAGTCTGTAGTCGATCACATTCAGGCTACCCAGATCTTCAGAGCGGCCAATCACCTGCTGAATGTCCGGCTGCTCACCACGGCCAAAGCGTTGCCAGTCGACGCCCATTGCGGTGGCAATCAGGTGGCGAGCCGCGCCCAGCACTGTCGCCTGGGGCGGCGGGAACATGGTCGCCAACTGGGTCACACCCACCGCATCATGGGAACGGGCCTCACGGAAAAACCAGCTATCTACGCAGCTGAAACGCCAGCGTTGCGTCTGTAATTCCATTATTAACTTACCTCCCTGTCTGCTACGGCAGCAGGCTGAAACGGGCAGAAGCGGGCCAGAAAGATCAGCAGTTTCAGTGCATCATCATCGGTAATCGCTGTTTTCTGGAAACCGGTGGCAACACCCTGTTTATTCACCTGGCGCTGATAACGCACACCCAGCTGCGACATCTGCTGCGCCAGTGAAACCAGTGCGGTGCGTTCTACCGTCTGCCCTTCGGTGGCAACACCGGAACGGGCCAGCTCTGCCACAATCATCGCCTGCAGGGTTTCGCCACTTTCATCCAGTTGCTGCCAGTCCAGCGCATTACCCAGCGCAATCAGCCGATAGAGAAAGCTGCTGCTGAAAATACTGCCAGGCACCGTGCTATAAAACTGCTGTGCCAGTTGCTGAACCTCGGGCATCGGCTGTTCCGTCTCACCCAGCAATACTGCCCAGGGCTGGCTCCAGACCAGATGCGGGCCAGAATGTTTGGTTACACGAATCGCCAGCGCATCACGTCCAGTCTGATCTTTGGCGACCTCGTCCAGTAACTGGTGGCTGCTGGCCAGTACATCGGTCAACGGCTGGCGGATATGGGCGCACTCAATAGCCCCGGACAGGCTGGAGTGGATATTCTGCTGCCTGAAGCAGTCGCGGTAATGGTTACGCAGCTCAGTGGCACAGGGGATTGCGGATTCCACCGGCATTAGTGCCATCACATCGTCACCACCGGCATAGACCAGAAAGCCACTGTGTTGCTGCACAATCTGATCAACCTGGCTGATAAAAGCTTCCAGCGCCGTTGAGATCGGCCCCTGACGCTTTACCTCTGACATCTGTTTGCCCAGGCTGTCACCGTCCATCAGCAGCACTGCATAGTAAGGCTCAGGCCGGGGTAGATCAGACAACTTACAGACCGCATTCAGCGCATCCAGCGTCTGCTGGGCAGCAGCTTTCTCAGCAGGCCTCTCTGCCGCCGCGATAGCGCTGACTAACGCCTCTTCAAATAGTGATTCGCCATCCGCTGGGCAGTGATACTCAGAGAAGCCGGCTTGCTGACAAGCCGCCTGAATACAGGCCGTCTTTGTGTTGCCATCCGGCTTACCATTAAGCTCAGCGCTGGCATACGCCAGTGTTTTCAGTGCATCGGCTAACGGCTGATTTTGCTGGCTGCGTCTGATCACCGCTGCCAACCAGAAACTGGCTGCAACCCAGTTAACCGATGGCACCCGTGGCGACAACGTCCAGCCACAGACAGACATTCCCTGATGCACTCCTTCATAGCGCAGATTCAGCTTTTCAAAATGACGTACAAAACGGCGTTTGATAAAACCGATAGCACTGAGATACTCACGCGGACGCAGATCAAGCCCTTTGTCACTGTTAAGCGCCTGCCAGTATGTGGCCAGTGCCGGTGCATGGGGATGCGTTGTGCCCGATAACTCCTGCAGCCCGGACATCATCATGCATTTAACACCGGGCTCCGGTGGTGGCAGATGACTGCGCCAGTTTTTACGCCGTGTCAGCAGCTGGCTTTCAGCTTCGTTCTCTGTCAGTACCCAGTTGATCTCCCAGCAACTTTGTACCTGACGTTGCCAGATATCACGGCTTATGGCGCGCTGTTGATCGTCCAGCTGCCCCTGCAGGTCTTGCTGCCAGATCAGCTCTGCTAACCCCTCCCAGGCCGCATATACCGCGTTAATAACCACGTCCGGATCAAACTCATGGTTCACCTCAGCCATAAAGCGGTTGGGAATACTGCCCTGTTTAGGCTCAGCACCCGCCGCTGCCACCTTGCTACCCCGGATGGCATCCAGAAAACTTTCATCGGGGACTGGAAAGCTGATCTTCCCGCTTTGCTCCTGTACCGCCACCATCGCAACACCCGATAACCAGGACAGCAGAAAAGAGCCCGCCCAGAAGTCACGGGTACGGCGCGCCTGGGCAACAAAACTCTGCACGGGCCCCAGTGTGAAATGAAAATACTGATCAGCCATTGGGCACCTCCCGGCTACCTTCTACAAGGCAAACACGCTTATCAAAACCATCCAGCCAGGCATGCAGTAACGGCCAGTTCAGATCTTCTGGTCGAAACCTGAAACGTTCTTTACCCAGGTGCATATCCGCACCGGCGGGCAAAAATAGCGCAGGCAACAGAATCTGTACCACCAGATACTGATCACCAATACGGTGTTGATGAATAAATAGCGGGGAAGCCCGACGGGCACTGGTGCGGTCAATAAAGACATTAAACGGCACAGGCAGTTTGCGATGGCTGAAGTAGTAGTTATGGGGTAAACCAAACACCGTGCGTTGCGGCTGGTAGTTGTCTTGCCCCTGATGCTGATCAACCGCATTCAGCACACCATTATGGTCACGCCGTGCATCGGGATGCTGCTTGTCAGATTTAAAGCTGCGAAAAGCATTCTGCCGGTCACCCACCTGATCAAGCACACTGGCCGGGCGGTCTGAACGTTCTGTCAATGAAATATCCACCCGGCTACAGGCAGACAGTGCGGTCAGTGGCGGAAGTTCTGACAGGCCTGCGGCACCGCTGAACAGCTGACGTACCGCAGCCTGATACTCAGCCAGAGTGCCCGGTATGGAAAAGGTAGCACCGCTGACATTCTGTAAGACAACCGAGCCAAAGCCATTACGGGCCTTACTGCCCAGGCAGCCCAGTAAACCAAACGCCTGTACAGTCTGATTCAACTGCTGCCACTGGGCGTCATTAATTGCCGAGTGGGCCTGAATATTCAGCTGAAACTGGCCACCAGCCTGAAAAGCTCGGCGTTTCAGCTTTATCGGCTGTCCTTTACCAAGGGAGCCCCAAAGCCCCTGACCGGCCAGGTATTGTAGACCCGGAGGCAGGCTATGGTTTTCGGGCATTACTTTGAGGTCAGCAGACTTCAACTGCACAGAGACCCGTGAAGCCCCTCGCACCGGCCTGGCGTTCTCTTTATGCGCAGCACCAAACAGTTCGCACTCTTCAGCATGCAGCTGTACCAGTGCGTTGTGCTGGTTGTTATGTAGTAGACGAATACGAGGCCAGTTAAGTGCCCGCCACCAGAACCGCAATGCGCCTTTGATCGCCGTAGGCCGTAATTCCGGTGCGGCATTGCCACCGTTTTTACCACCGTTTTTACCACCGGCCATAAACATTGGACTGGTCAGTTCGAAAGTGGCTGTAATGGTGCGGACAGCGGGAGCCTTAAACTCCGGTGCGACAGAAACATCCTGTTCCATCGGCTGTACTCCTGTTGGTTAATCAATATCCCTGATTCGCCCTGAAGTACAGCTGGGAAGCCTTTCCCTCTCTTGGGCTATTGTGCGATGCAAACGTTAACCTTTGAAAACAGTCAGATCAAGTGCGTTTTGCAGCGCGCGAAATTTCCATGAGGACTTCAACCATCAAGATGAATAATTCGTGCCGCTTTATAGTTTGAAATATCTGTGCGTTCTAATGGGCTACCATCATTTTCAGCCGATTGAATATAAATAATAGAAACACCGAGTTCACGCGCGGCCAGAATAGCAGCCCCGGTCATCAGTGCAGTTCCGCCTGTTACTTCAATAAAGGTACGCGATGGATTTACTTCCAGGTCTTCAATAAAACGTTCCAGCTGACGGCGAACTGTTTTATAGTCCTGATTAAAATCAAATGCAGTCAATCTGGCATTATCTGAAATATGATCGGGTGCAACTGAATACGTGTTATCGCTATAGGCTTTATACAATCGGCTCGCATTTATCAGCGAATCGTTATTTTTGCTGCAGATAAAACCAAGTGTCATCTGGCCTTTATAAACTGACAACTGATTTAAAAACCAGTCAGGGGTGACATTGCGCTTATTTGTACCAATCAGCATCATACCGGCATCATATTGCTGGCTTAATTCAAACATCGCAAGGTTCTGAATTTCCAGCGGCTGATTACGGTTACGCAACCACCAGTCATAAATCGCAACAGGCCAAGTCGTAATAAAAAAGAACCAGCCCATAACAATACCGGCTCTATCAAGTACATCAACCAAGGCATTGTCACGGCCACTATCATGCAATAACCAGGAGGCACCGAGAGAGGCAGCCACCAGTAGCAGGCTGGTAACAATGTATTTACGCCGATTGCCACACCAGCTAAAGAACCGGCGTCCCCAGCGTTGTACTCGCCCGCCCGCTTTAGCCAGTGCATCGGGTTGTGGTGATTCTGGCTGCGCCTCTGCAGACTGCGCCGTTTGTGGGGTAACAACAACTGTCTGCAAACGGGGGTTACAAAGAGACACCTGCTCACAGCTCAATTCCTGGCCACGCAGTGCTTCAGGTATATCCAGGCAGAACTGCTGATACGTAACACCACGCTGATTCAGTTGCGCGACCAACTGAGTGGGCAAGTTGCCAATCACCGTATCGCCCGGGCTTACCTGATGTGGCTCAAGATGGGCAACGCGCCCGTCAACCAGCACACCATACTGACCAAACCAGTCCAGCGTCCCCTGATGACGACTCACCAGCCATACCTTCCCTGCCATACGCTGCCTTCCTTTTTGCGGCCTGTGTTGTCGTTTGGCTGACGATGCCAGCGCTACCAAGGTAGACGACTTTGCCACAATCTGCCACCGTAATTACGGCCTGAATATGAAAATTACTCAACACGTTATCGATGTTAATGAATGCGGCGGGGGTTGGTATATTAAAAACCATTTCAGTTATATAGGCCGTTAAAGTCGCTGAAAAGTCTGCTAAAACAGAGTGTTAGCCTATAAAGCTAATGCTTTGGTTGAATAAAGCTGCGCCGCTAACTGATTTATATAGCTTTTTTCGGCATGACAGGGTAATTTAGGGCTGTTTTCAGGCAAATTTGTCCGGCGAAAAATCGTCCGCCGATAATCGCCCTGCAGCCCAGTAACCACGGGGCCTGAAAACGGTGCTCTGCGCAGACCCCTCGACTAAACAGAGGATTGAGACTAGTCTGGTCGCGCAATGCTCTGCGGCTGTCAGCAGCTGCGCAGACCCCTCGACTAAACAGAGGATTGAGACACTGCGTTTGAGCCGTTCGTATTGTATGTAGAGCTGCGCAGACCCCTCGACTAAATACCCTTATACTTTTATAGCGGTGCG
>JAOXSF010000039.1 GCA_025800125.1 Marinobacterium sp. | reverse complement strand
GGTTCTATCACGCCTCACACTCAGTTCGAAGGTGAAGTATACGTACTGTCCAAAGATGAAGGCGGTCGTCACACTCCATTCTTCAAGGGCTACCGTCCACAGTTCTACTTCCGTACAACTGACATCACTGGTGCTTGTGAGTTGCCAGAAGGTGTAGAAATGGTAATGCCGGGTGACAACGTTCAGATGTCTGTTACCCTGATCAACCCGATCGCGATGGAAGAAGGTCTGCGCTTCGCTATCCGTGAAGGTGGCCGTACTGTAGGTGCAGGTGTTGTTTCCAAAATTATTGCTTAATTTTTGAAACAAAGTGCGTCGTAAGGGTTGACGCGCTGCGGGGGGGCTTATATTATATCGCCTCCCTAACGCAGTAGGGCAATAGCTCAATTGGCAGAGCAGCGGTCTCCAAAACCGCAGGTTGTGGGTTCGATTCCCTCTTGCCCTGCCATCCTCTATCGAGGATGGTGTCACTAAAAGCGCAAGCTTTCAAAGTTTTGAGGCTCAAGGCGTGAACTCTAAAGTTGCTTCCGAAGGTTCCAAGTTTGATGCCCTGAAGTGGGTGTTTGTTGTGGTGTTGGTTACGGCCGGTGTGGTTGGTAACTCTATCTACGCAGAGCAGTCCCTGTTCTACCGTGTTGTTGTATTGGTAGTGCTGGCCCTGGTGGCTGGTTTTGTGGCGCTGCAGACAGAGAAGGGCCGAGCATTCTTTGATCTGTTCAAAGAGGCTAAGGCGGAAATTCGAAAGGTAGTGTGGCCAACTCGTCAGGAGACCCTTCAGACAACGATGATTGTTGTTGTAGCGGTCCTGGTTATTGGTCTGCTGCTTTGGGGGCTTGACTCGTTGTTGAGCTGGCTCGTTTCTGGGGTGATCGGTTAATAGGAGAACAGACATGGCTAAGCAATGGTATGTCGTTCATGCGTACTCCGGTTACGAGAAGCGTGTGAAAAAGCTGCTTGAAGAAACTGTTGAGAGGCAGGGTGTACAGGGGTTCTTTGGTGATATCCTTGTGCCTACAGAAGAAGTTGTCGAAATTAAAGACGGCAAGAAGCGCAAGTCAGAGCGCAAGTTCTATCCAGGTTATGTGCTGGTGCACATGGATATGAATGATGAAAGCTGGCATCTGGTAAATAGCACCAATTATGTGCTGGGCTTTATTGGTGGTACTGCAGGTAAGCCTGCGCCAATCACTGAGCGTGAGGCAGATGAGATTCTGCAGCGTGTTGAAAGTGGTGCCGATAAGCCGCGGCCTAAGACTGTCTTCGAGCCGGGCGAAATGGTTCGTGTTATTGATGGTCCGTTTGCTGACTTTAACGGTGTTGTTGAAGAAGTGAACTATGAGAAGAACAAGCTGCAGGTTGCAGTGTTGATCTTTGGTCGCTCTACGCCAGTAGAGCTGGACTTTGTTCAGGTTGAAAAGACCTGATCGCATATTGCGAATTCTTTAACCTCAGCTTTTGCAGGCTGGGGTTTTGTTATGAAAAGGGGAGCCGAAAGGCGCTATAACCCTTCAGGAGTTATCAATGGCTAAGAAAATCGAAGCTTACATCAAGCTGCAGGTTGCTGCCGGTCAGGCCAACCCGTCTCCACCAGTTGGTCCTGCTCTGGGTCAGCACGGTGTTAATATCATGGAATTCTGTAAGGCATTCAACGCTGCTACCCAGGGTATGGAGCAGGGTATGCCGGTGCCAGTTGTTATCACTGTATACTCCGACCGCAGCTTTACATTCATCACCAAAACCCCTCCAGCGTCCATCCTGCTGAAAAAAGCAGCTGGCCTGAAGAGCGGTTCCAGCCGTCCTAACACTGAGAAAGTAGGTACGGTTACTCGCGCTCAACTGGAAGAGATCGCTACTACCAAGATGGCTGACCTGACTGCAGCCGACATGGACGCAGCAGTACGCACTATCGCGGGTTCTGCTCGCAGCATGGGTCTGAATGTAGAGGGTGTTGAATAATGGCTAAGCTGAGCAAGCGCCAGAAGGCGATCAACGAAAAAGTTGAAGCTGGCAAGCAGTACCAGATCGAAGAAGCAGTATCCCTGCTGACTGAACTGTCTGCAGTCAAGTTCAAAGAAACTGTAGAAGTTGCTGTAAACCTGGGCGTTGACCCACGTAAATCCGACCAGGTTGTGCGCGGCTCTACTGTGCTGCCTAATGGTACTGGTAACGACGTTCGCGTAGCTGTATTTGCTCAGGGTGAAAACGCTGAGAAAGCTAAAGAAGCTGGCGCTGACGTAGTAGGTTTTGAAGATCTGGCTGAGCAGATCAAAGGCGGCGACCTGGACTTCGGTGTCGTTATCGCAACTCCAGACGCAATGCGTGTTGTAGGTCAGCTGGGTCAGGTTCTGGGTCCGCGCGGCCTGATGCCTAATCCTAAAGTTGGCACTGTGACTCCAGACGTTGTGACTGCGGTTAAGAACGCTAAAGCTGGTCAGGTACGCTTCCGTACAGACAAAAACGGTATCATCCACGCAGGTGTTGGTAAAGTTGATTTCGAAGCTGCTGCTATCAAGAGCAACATCGAAGCACTGCTGACAGACCTGAAGAAGCTGAAGCCAGCTTCTGCGAAGGGTGTGTACGTTAAGAAAGTGACTCTGTCCTCTACTATGGGGCCAGGTCTGGCACTGGATCAGGGTTCTCTGGAATTCTGATGGTGCAAAGGTTTTTTGAGGGCTTTCTGACCTCCTGTAAGGCAGAGATGAAGGCCGTCAAAGACCGCAGGTGAGGCGTACCTCCGGATACGCTTCTTAATGGGAAAAACCAGCCTGCGCAGACGGTGAGATTCAACATCAGAATCTATCCACCGTGCTCAAGCCTCAATTGCTGTGTAATACAGCGCTGAGGTGGTTGGTAATCAGTCGAAAGACTAAATCCAGGAGTATACCGTGGCATTAGGACTCGAAGACAAAAAAGCGATCGTCGCTGAAGTCCAGGAAGCTGCTAATAACGCTCTGTCTGCAGTTGTAGCCGACTCTCGCGGCGTAACTGTAGAAAACATGACTGCTCTGCGTAAGACTGCCCGTGAAAACGGCGTATGGCTGAAAGTCGTACGTAACACACTGGCACGTCGCGCGGTAGAAGGTACTGAATTTGAGTGTCTGCAGGACTCTCTGGTCGGCCCTTCTATCATCGCATTCTCTAACGAACACCCAGGCGCTGGCGCCCGTGTTCTGAATGAGTTCGCGAAAGGCGAAGAGAAGTTTGAGCTCAAAGCAGCTGCGTTTGAAGGTGAAGTAGTAGACGTTGCAATGCTGGCAAGCCTGCCAACATACGACGAAGCTATTGCGAAACTGATGGCATGCATGAAAGAAGCGGCAGCTGGCAAGCTGGTTCGCACTATTGCAGCCGTACGCGACCAGAAAGAAGAAGCTGCTGCGTAATTTTGACGCAGTCGTTTGTTATAGATTTACTGAGTTTTTACTCAAGACTTTACAGGAATTGAAACATGTCTCTGTCTCACGAAGATATCCTCAACGCAATCGCTGAAATGTCCGTTAAGGACGTTGTTGAACTGATCGAAGCAATGGAAGAGAAGTTCGGCGTAACTGCAGCTGTTGCTGTTGCAGCTGGCCCTGCTGGCGATGCTGGCGGTGCTGCTGAAGAGCAGACTGAATTCGACGTAGTTCTGACTGCTGTTGGCGACAAGAAAGTTAACGTAATCAAAGCAGTTCGCGGTGCGACTGGCCTGGGTCTGAAAGAAGCCAAAGGCATGGTAGACGGCGTACCAGCAACTGTTAAAGAAGGCGTAAGCAAAGAAGAAGCTGAAGAGCTGAAAGCTGCTCTGGAAGAAGCTGGCGCGTCTGTAGAGCTGAAGTAATCGCATTAATGCATTACAGAGCAGCTTAAATCTGTTCTAGCTCGAATGGCTGGTGGCATTTTGCCACCGGCCTTTTTCCGTTATTAATAGAGGCAATTGTTTTCGTGACGTCGCTTCCCAACGCGATGGTTTCAAAGGGCAACTGCTGTTAACGGATTGTATTCCCGGAAGTCCCCCTTCTGGAAAGCTTCAAACTCTAGGTGCGCATGCTGGGGAACACGATGGCTTATTCATACACTGAAAAGAAACGCATCCGTAAGGACTTCGGTAAATTGCCCGAAGTTATGGATGTACCATACCTGCTGGCGATTCAGCTCGACTCCTACCGCAGATTTCTGCAGACAGGAGAGACGACTGACGCTGCAAACAAGGAAGAAGGGCTTCACGCCGCTTTTAACTCTGTATTCCCGATTGTGTCGTATTCCGGCAATGCTTCGCTGGAGTATGTTGGCTATCGCCTCGGTGAACCCGTTTTTGACGTCAAGGAATGTCAGCTGCGTGGCGTGACGTACGCGGCTCCATTACGCGTCAAGGTGCGCCTGGTGATCTACGACCGCGAGTCCAGTAACAAGGCGGTTAAGGACATCAAGGAGCAGGAAGTCTACATGGGCGAAATGCCGCTGATGACTGATAACGGTACCTTCGTTGTGAACGGTACAGAACGTGTTATCGTCTCTCAGTTGCACCGCTCTCCTGGTGTCTTCTTCGACCACGATAAAGGTAAAACTCACTCGTCCGGCAAGCTGCTGTACTCTGCCCGCGTGATTCCTTACCGTGGTTCGTGGCTTGATTTCGAGTTCGATCCGAAGGATAACCTGTTCGTTCGTATCGACCGTCGCCGTAAGCTCCCGGCGACTATTCTGCTGCGTGCCCTAGGCTTCAACGCAGAAGAAATTCTGGAGCTGTTCTTCGACAACACCGACTGGAATCTTGATGGCGACCGTATCCTGATGGAGCTGGTGCCTGAGCGTCTGCGCGGTGAAACCATGTCCTTCGAGATCAAAGATCCTGAAGGTAACGTGATTGTCGAAGCAGGCCGTCGTATTACCCCACGCCACATCCGTCAGATGGCGAAAGCAGGCATGGAACAGCTGGAAGTACCGATGGAGTACCTGGCCGGTAAAGCGATCGCTAAAGACATGATTGATCCGACAACAGGTGAGTTGCTGTGTGGCTGTAACACGGAGATTACCGAAGACCTGGTTGATAACCTGCGTGCAGCAGGTGTAAATGCGTTTGAGACGCTGTACACCAATGAGCTGGATTGTGGTTCCTTTATCTCTGAGACTTTGCGCATCGACCCGACCAGCAATCCGCTGGAAGCACTGGTCGAAATTTACCGCATGATGCGTCCGGGTGAGCCACCTACTAAAGAATCCGCAGAAGCGCTGTTCGAAAACCTGTTCTTCTCCGAAGAACGTTATGATCTGTCTGCGGTTGGTCGAATGAAATTCAACCGTCGCCTGGGTCGTGACGAAGAAACCGGTTCCGGAGTCCTCGATAAAGAAGACATTCTGGAAGTGATGAAAATTCTGATCGATATCCGTAACGGTAATGGCATCGTTGATGATATCGACCATCTGGGTAACCGTCGTATCCGTTCAGTTGGTGAAATGGCAGAAAACCAGTTCCGTGTCGGTCTGGTACGTGTTGAGCGTGCTGTGCGTGAACGTCTGAGCATGGCTGAATCTGATAACCTGATGCCACAGGATCTGATCAATGCCAAGCCGGTTGCTGCTGCGATCAAGGAATTCTTCGGTTCCTCCCAGCTGTCCCAGTTTATGGATCAGAACAACCCGTTGTCCGAGATCACACATAAGCGTCGTGTGTCTGCGTTGGGCCCGGGCGGTCTGACCCGTGAGCGTGCTGGCTTCGAGGTTCGAGACGTACACGCAACCCACTACGGTCGAGTCTGTCCGATCGAGACTCCTGAAGGTCCGAACATCGGTCTGATCAACTCCTTGGCGGTATATGCGCGTACCAATGACTATGGCTTCCTGGAGACGCCATACCGTCGTGTGGTGGATGGTCAGGTAACAGATGATGTTGATTACCTGTCTGCGATTGAAGAGAACAAGTACGTTATCGCACAGGCGTCCGCTACGGTTGATGCTGAGATGCGTCTGGTTGATGAGCTGGTAGCGGCCCGTCACCAGAACGAAACTTCCATGACGCCACCGGCGAAAGTTCAGTACATGGACGTATCGCCGCGTCAGGTTGTTTCAGTTGCGGCCTCTCTGATTCCGTTTCTGGAACACGATGATGCGAACCGTGCATTGATGGGGTCGAACATGCAGCGCCAGGCTGTGCCAACTCTGCGAGCTGACAAGCCGCTGGTAGGTACAGGTATGGAGCGAAATGTAGCTGCTGACTCTGGTGTATGTGTAGTTGCCAAGCGTGGTGGTGTTATCGAGTCCGTTGATGCTGCACGTATCGTTGTTCGTGTAAACGATGACGAGTTGACCGCTGGTGAGGCGGGTGTAGATATCTACAACCTGACCAAATACATCCGTTCCAACCAGAACACCTGTATCAACCAGCGTTCTATCGTGAATCCGGGTGATGCAGTGGCACGTGGCGACATCATGGCTGATGGCCCGTCTGTTGATATGGGTGAGTTGGCACTGGGTCAGAACATGCGTATCGCCTTCATGCCGTGGAATGGTTACAACTTTGAGGACTCAATCCTCATCTCTGAGCGTGTTGTTCAGGAAGACCGTTTCACTACGATCCACATTCAGGAACTGACCTGTGTGGCACGTGACACAAAACTGGGCCCTGAAGAGATTACCTCCGATATTCCAAACGTAGGTGAATCTGCGCTGGCCAAGCTGGATGAGTCCGGCATTGTTCATATCGGTGCTGAGGTAGGCCCGGGTGATATTCTGGTAGGTAAGGTGACGCCTAAGGGTGAAACTCAGCTGACACCAGAAGAGAAGCTTTTGCGTGCGATCTTCGGTGAAAAAGCGTCTGATGTTAAAGACACCTCTTTGCGTGTTAAGACTGGTACGGTTGGTAAAGTTATCGACGTACAGGTGTTCACCCGTGATGGTGTTGCTAAAGACCAGCGTGCGATTGACATCGAAAACTCTGAGCTGGCCAAGATCCGTAAAGACCTGAACGAAGAGCTGCGGATTGTTGAGCAGGCAACATTCGAGCGTCTGGGGCGTGCATTGGCAGGTCTGGAAGCTGATGGTGGTGCAGGCCTGAGAAAGGGTGAAGTTATCACCGCTGAGTTCCTGGCTACGCTGAAGAAAGATGACTGGTTCAAGATTCGCGTAGCTGAAGAAGCTGTGATGGAGCAGTTGGAGCTGGCGAAGGGTCAGTTGGAAGAGCGTAAAGTCGAGCTGGATCACAAGTTCGAAGACAAGAAGCGCAAGCTGCAGACTGGCGATGATCTGGCTCCGGGCGTCCTGAAAATTGTCAAGGTATATGTTGCGACCAAGCGTCGTGTGCAGCCTGGTGACAAGATGGCGGGTCGTCACGGTAACAAGGGTGTTATCTCCGTAATCATGCCGGTTGAAGATATGCCGTACGATGAGAACGGTGAGCCGGTTGATGTGGTGCTGAACCCGTTGGGTGTACCATCTCGAATGAACGTAGGTCAGATTCTGGAAACCCATCTGGGTATGGCATGTTCCGGTCTGGGCCGCAAGATCGACGAGATGTTGCAGATCGAACGTGAGCGTCAGGAGACAGTTCGGGACGTACGTGAATTCCTGGGCAAGATCTACAACACTGAGCTGGGCGGCCAGAAGGCGGGTCGTAAAGAAGATCTTGACAGCTTTACAGACGACGAGTTACTGGAGATGGCGAGCAACCTGCGTGGCGGTGTACCAATTGCAACGCCTGCGTTTGATGGTGCCAAAGAGTCAGAAATCAAGGAGTTGTTGCGTCTGGCAGGCCTGAATGACAGTGGTCAGTGCACTCTGTATGACGGTCGTACTGGTGATAAGTTTGATCGTCAGGTAACCGTTGGTTACATGTACATGCTTAAGCTGAACCACCTGGTTGATGACAAGATGCATGCCCGTTCAACCGGTTCTTACAGTCTGGTTACTCAGCAGCCGTTGGGTGGTAAGGCACAGTTCGGTGGCCAGCGCTTCGGTGAGATGGAGGTGTGGGCACTGGAGGCTTACGGTGCATCCTACACACTGCAGGAAATGCTGACCGTCAAGTCCGATGATGTGAACGGCCGTACCAAGATGTACAAGAACATCGTTGATGGCGACCATCGTATGGAACCGGGAATGCCTGAATCGTTCAACGTACTGGTGAAAGAGATCCGCTCGCTGGGTATCGACATCGAGCTGGACGAAGGTAAGTAAGGCATTGGCAAGTTCGGCCGGCAGTAGCATGCCGGCCTGGAACTCCGCGAGGAGCAATCGTATATGAAAGATCTGCTGAATCTGTTGAAGTCCCAGGGACCATCCGAAGAGTTCGATGCCATCCGTATCGGTCTGGCGTCACCGGAGATGATCCGTTCCTGGTCTTACGGCGAAGTTAAAAAGCCGGAAACCATTAACTATCGTACCTTCAAGCCTGAGCGTGAAGGTCTGTTCTGTGCCAAAATCTTCGGCCCGGTAAAAGATTACGAGTGTCTGTGCGGCAAATACAAGCGCATGAAGCACCGTGGCGTTATCTGTGAGAAGTGTGGCGTAGAAGTTACCTTGGCAAAAGTGCGTCGTGAGCGTATGGGCCACATTGAGCTGGCCAGCCCGGTTGCGCATATCTGGTTTCTGAAGTCGCTGCCGTCCCGTATCGGTCTGATGCTGGATATGACGTTGCGCGACATTGAACGCGTACTGTATTTCGAATCTTTTGTCGTCATTGACCCGGGTATGACCACGTTGAACCGTGGTGACATGTTGAATGATGAACAGTACTTTGAAGCGCTGGAAGAGTTCGGTGACGAATTTGATGCGCGTATGGGTGCTGAAGCGGTACAGGAACTGCTGAAATCCATTGATCTGGAAGAAGAGATCAAGATCCTCCGTGAGGAGATGCCGCAGACCAACTCCGAGACCAAACTCAAGAAGCTATCCAAGCGTCTGAAGCTGGTTGAGGCGTTCTACAAGTCTGGTAATAATCCTGAATGGATGATCCTGGAAGTACTGCCTGTACTGCCACCTGATCTGCGTCCCTTGGTGCCGCTTGACGGTGGTCGTTTCGCGACATCTGATCTGAATGATCTGTACCGTCGTGTAATCAACCGTAACAACCGTCTGAAGCGCCTGCTGGATCTGAATGCACCTGACATCATTGTACGCAATGAGAAGCGTATGCTGCAGGAGTCTGTGGATGCGTTGCTGGATAACGGCCGTCGTGGTCGTGCGATCACAGGCTCCAACAAGCGCCCTCTGAAGTCCCTGGCTGACATGATTAAGGGTAAGCAGGGGCGCTTCCGTCAGAACCTGCTGGGTAAACGTGTTGACTATTCTGGCCGTTCAGTAATCGTAGTCGGCCCTTACTTGCGTCTGCATCAGTGTGGCCTGCCTAAAAAGATGGCGCTGGAGCTGTTCAAACCGTTTATCTTCTCCAAGCTGGAGTTGCGTGGCCATGCTACCACGATCAAAGCTGCCAAGAAGATGGTTGAGCGTGAAGAGCCGCTGGTATGGGATATTCTGGACGAAGTTATCCGTGAGCATCCGGTACTGCTGAACCGTGCACCAACATTGCACCGTCTGGGCATTCAGGCGTTCGAGCCAGTGCTGATCGAAGGCAAAGCGATTCAGCTGCACCCGCTGGTATGTGCGGCCTACAACGCTGACTTTGACGGTGACCAGATGGCTGTTCACGTGCCGCTGACACTGGAAGCTCAGCTGGAAGCGCGTGCGCTGATGATGTCTACCAACAATATCCTGTCGCCAGCCAATGGTGAGCCTATCATCGTACCGTCTCAGGACGTGGTGCTGGGTCTGTACTACATGACCCGTGAGCGTGTGAATGCGCTGGGTGAAGGCATGGTGTTCTCTGATATCGAAGAAGTACAGCGTGCGCAGGGTGCAGGTAAAGTCAGCCTGCAGGCTAAAGTACGTGTTCGTATTACTGAGACTATCAAAGATATCGAAGGTAACTCCGAGACCCGTACTGAGCTGAAAGAGACGACAGCCGGTCGTGCCATTCTGTTCTCTATTGTGCCTGATGGCCTGCCATTCGAACTGGTTAACCAGGGCATGAAGAAAAAGGCGATCTCCAGACTGCTGAATGAGGCATATCGTCGTTGTGGTCTGAAAGATACAGTGATCTTTGCTGATCAGCTGATGTATATGGGCTTCCGTCAGGCAACGCTGTCCGGTTCCTCTATCGGTGTTAATGACTTCGAGATACCAGGTGAGAAGGCTGACATCATTGGTGAGTCCGAAGCAGAAGTTAAAGAGATCGAGCGTCAGTTCGCCGACGGTCTGGTAACTGCTGGTGAGAAGTACAATAAAGTCATCGATATCTGGTCCCGCGCTAACGAACTGCTGGCCAAGAAGATGATGGAAAACCTGAAAACCGAGCCGGTGGTTAACCGCGATGGCGAAGAGGTTGAGCAGGAGTCCTTTAACTCTGTATACATGATGGCCGACTCTGGTGCACGTGGTAGTGCCGCACAGATTCGTCAGCTGGCTGGTATGCGTGGTCTGATGGCGAAGCCGGATGGCTCCATCATCGAAACGCCAATCACCGCGAACTTCCGTGAAGGCCTGAACGTACTCCAGTACTTCATCTCGACCCACGGTGCACGTAAAGGTCTGGCTGATACCGCACTGAAGACTGCGAACTCCGGTTACCTGACCCGTCGTCTGGTAGACGTAGCGCAGGACTTGGTTATCACTGAAGATGATTGTGGTACTGACGAAGGTCTGCTGATGCAGCCGCTGATTGAAGGCGGTGATGTGGTAGTAGCGCTGGGTGATCGTGTGCTGGGTCGTACCGTTGCTAAAGACGTGGTTGATCCGAACTCCGGTGAAACATTGATTGCAGCGGGCGAACTGATGGATGAAGCTTGGGTACATCGTCTGGAAAACGACGATAAGTATTCCTCCATCGACGAAATCTATGTACGTAGCGCCATCGCTTGTGAAACTACGTACGGTATCTGTGCAAGCTGTTACGGCCGTGATCTGGGTCGTGGTCATCGTGTTAATCCGGGTGAAGCTGTCGGTGTTATCGCAGCACAGTCGATCGGCGAACCGGGTACGCAGCTGACCATGCGTACTTTCCACATCGGTGGTGCGGCGTCCCGAGCTGCAGCCGTTGACAGTATTCAGGTGAAGAATGGCGGTGAGATCCGTTTGCATAACCTGAAGTACGTTGAGCGTCCTGATGGCGCCTTGGTTGCTACGTCTCGTTCCGGTGAGTTAGGTATTACCGATGAGCATGGTCGTGAGCGTGAGCGTTACAAATTGCCGTACGGTGCCGTAATTAAGGTGCAGGATGGTGGTACGGTTCAGTCTGGCGACATCGTGGCCAACTGGGACCCGCACACCCACCCAATCATCAACGAAGCGGGTGGTAAAGTTCAGTTTATCGGCATGGAAGACGGCATTACCGTCAAGCGTCAGACAGATGAGCTGACCGGTCTGGCGACCATCGAAATTCTGGATGCCAAGGACCGTCCACAGGCAGGCAAAGATATCCGTCCGATGATCAAACTGGTTGATGCGTCTGGTGAAGATGTCATGGTCAACGATTCGCCTGTGCAATACCTCCTGCCAGCGAAGGCCATCATTAACCTGGCAGATGGTGCAGATGTTGCCGTCGGTGACGTACTGGCTCGTATTCCTCAGGAAGGTGCGGTCAACAAAGATATCACCGGTGGTCTGCCGCGTGTTGCTGACCTCTTTGAGGCTCGTAAGCCGAAAGAGTCTGCAATTCTGGCGGAAATCTCCGGTACTATCACCTTCGGTAAAGAAACAAAAGGTAAGAAACGTCTGGTAATTACGCCAAACGACGGTAATGATCCGGTTGAGATCATGATCCAGAAGTGGCGTAACCTGAACGTATTTGAAGGCGAGCATGTAGAAAAGGGTGAGGTGATCTCCGATGGCCCGTCCAACCCGCATGACATCCTGCGTATTCTGGGTGTCAGTGAGCTGGCCAAGTATATCACTTCTGAGATCCAGGACGTTTACCGTTTGCAGGGTGTAGGTATCAACGATAAGCACATTGAGGTGATTGTTCGTCAGATGTTGCGTAAAGTTGAAATTACTCAGGCAGGCGACAGCTCCTTTATCCCGGGCGACCAGGTAGAATACAGTGCGGTTGTTACCGAGAATGCACAGCTCGAAGCGGACGGTAAAATTCCGGCTAAATTCGACCGTGTACTGCTGGGTATTACCAAAGCTTCCCTGGCAACTGAATCCTTCATTTCTGCGGCCTCCTTCCAGGAGACTACCCGCGTACTGACTGAGGGTGCAGTGACAGGTAAGCGTGATTTCCTGCGTGGTCTGAAAGAAAACGTTGTTGTGGGTCGTCTGATCCCGGCAGGTACTGGCCTTGCTTATCACAAGGAGCGTAAGCGCAAACGTGATCAGCAGACAGGTAATCTGACCGTCAGCGCAGAAGAAGTGCAGCAGGCACTGACTGCGGCGCTGAACGCATCCATGCCGGACGCTGATTAACTGTTGTTCAGTGTTTGACGGCAAAGGTCGAAATTGATTAAAATTTCGGCCCCATCAGGTGACCGGGTTTTTTAACCCGGTCTTTTCGGTGCTTAATAACCAAATTTGGAGTTTGCTGAAATGGCAACTATCAGCCAGCTGGTTCGTAACCCTCGCAAGCGTAAAGCTGAGAAGAGCGACGTTCCTGCGCTGCAGGCGTGTCCGCAGCGTCGTGGTGTATGTACTCGTGTATACACTACTACCCCTAAGAAACCTAACTCTGCACTGCGTAAAGTATGTCGTGTGCGTCTGACTAACGGTTTCGAAGTGACTTCCTACATCGGTGGTGAAGGCCACAACCTGCAGGAGCACTCTGTTGTACTGATTCGTGGCGGTCGTGTAAAAGACCTGCCAGGTGTTCGTTACCATACTGTTCGTGGTTCTCTGGACTGTTCCGGTGTGAACGACCGTAAGCAGGGCCGTTCCAAATACGGAACTAAACGTCCTAAGTCTTAATCGCCGTTACCTCGGCGAGGCTGCTGTAGTCTGAATCCGCACCAAACGGTTCCATTGCTACCGGCTAGACCGGACACGGTAAGAGTAAGGTCAGGCGGTCAACTGCCTGATTAACCTGAAGACCTTTTTGAATTGAGGGCTTATCAATGCCTAGAAGACGCGTCGCTGCAAAGCGCGAAATCCTGCCGGATCCAAAATTCGGTAACACAGTACTGGCAAAATTCATCAACCACGTAATGATCAGCGGTAAGAAATCTGTAGCTGAGAAAATCGTATACGGCGCTCTGGACAAGCTGCAGGAGCGCGGCGCTGCAGACCCGCTGGAACTGTTTGAAAAAGCACTGGAAACCGTTCAGCCAATGGTTGAGGTTAAATCCCGCCGTGTAGGTGGTGCGACGTACCAGGTACCTGTTGAAGTTCGCCCGTCCCGTCGTACAGCGCTGGCTATGCGCTGGCTGGTTGACTCCTCACGTAAGCGCGGTGAGAAATCCATGGCGCTGCGTCTGGCAGGCGAGATCGCAGATGCTGCAGAAGGCCGTGGTGCTGCTGTGAAGAAGCGTGAAGACGTTCACCGCATGGCTGAAGCGAACAAAGCATTCGCTCACTACCGCTTCTAAGAATCAGAGGATCAAGTCGTGGCTCGCAAAACTCCTATCGCACGGTACCGCAATATCGGTATCTGTGCCCATGTAGACGCTGGTAAAACCACTACCACCGAACGTGTACTGTTCTACACTGGTATGTCTCACAAGATCGGTGAGGTGCACGACGGCGCGGCTACCATGGACTGGATGGAACAGGAGCAGGAGCGTGGTATCACTATCACCTCTGCTGCGACAACCTGTTTCTGGAAGGGTATGAATCAGCAGTTCGAAGACCACCGTGTCAATATTATTGATACGCCTGGGCACGTAGACTTTACCATTGAGGTGGAGCGTTCGTTGCGTGTGCTGGATGGTGCTGTCGTCGTGCTCTGTGCATCTTCTGGTGTTCAGCCTCAGACTGAAACTGTATGGCGTCAGGCAAACAAGTACGAAGTTCCTCGTATGGTGTTTGTCAATAAGATGGATCGTGCCGGTGCTGACTTCTTCATGGTCGAAGAGCAGCTGAAAACACGTCTGAATGCGACCGCCGTGCCGATCAATTTCCCGATTGGCGCTGAAGATGAGTTCAAAGGTGTGGTTGATCTTATCCGCATGAAAGCAATCATGTGGAATGAGGCTGACCAAGGTATGTCTTACGAACTGGAAGACATACCAGCTGAATTGCAGGATAAAGCCGACGAACTGCGTGAGCAGATGGTCGAGGCTGCTGCAGAGGCCAATGAAGAGCTGATGGACAAATACCTGGAGGAAGGCGAGCTTGGCGACGACGAGATTCGACAGGGACTGCGTTCCCGTACTCTGGCTAACGATATTGTTCTGATGCAGTGTGGTTCTGCATTCAAGAACAAAGGTGTTCAGGCAATGTTGGACGCTGTTATCGAATACATGCCATCTCCGCTGGATGTGAAGGCGATTGAGGGTGCGGTTGATGATGCAGGTGAAGTCGTTGAATCTCGTGAGGCGGATGATGACGCACCTTTTGCTGCTCTGGCATTCAAGATTGCTACAGACCCGTTTGTGGGTACGCTGACGTTTGTGCGTGTGTACTCCGGCGTACTGAACTCCGGTGATGCGATAATCAACTCCGTCAAGAGCAAGAAAGAGCGCGTTGGCCGTATGGTTCAGATGCACTCCAATAACCGTGAAGAGATCAAAGAGGTTCGCGCAGGCGATATCGCAGCTCTGATCGGTATGAAAGATGTGACCACTGGTGACACCCTGTGTGACGGTGCGAAACAGATTGTTTTGGAGCGCATGGAATTCCCTGATCCGGTTATCTCCGTAGCGGTAGAGCCAAGGTCTCAGGCAGATCAGGAAAAAATGGGTATCGCGCTGGGTAAGCTGGCCCAGGAAGACCCGTCATTTCGTGTCGAGACAGATCAGGAATCCGGCCAGACTATTATTTCCGGTATGGGCGAGTTGCACCTTGATATCATCGTTGATCGTATGAAGCGTGAGTTCAAGGTTGAGGCAAACATTGGTAAGCCTCAGGTTGCCTACCGTGAGAAGATCCGCCAGTCTGTAGAGGCGAACCATAAGTTTGCCCGCCAGTCCGGCGGTCGTGGTCAGTACGGTCATGTTGTTGTTGAATTCAGTCCATCTGACGAAGAGGGTCTGGAGTTCATCAACGAGATTGTAGGTGGTGCCATTCCGAAGGAATACATCCCGGCAATCGAGAAAGGTATCTCGGAGCAGATGCAGAATGGTGTAATCGCCGGTTATCCTTTGATCGGTCTGAAAGCCCGTCTGCACGATGGCTCTTTCCACGAAGTTGATTCCAATGAGATGGCGTTTAAGATTGCGGCATCCCAGGCACTGAAAAAATACGCTCAGGAAGCGAGTCCGTGTCTGCTGGAACCAATGATGAAAGTGGAAGTTGTTACTCCGGAAGAGTACATGGGTGACGTGATGGGTGACCTGAACCGTCGTCGCGGTCTCGTCCAGGGTATGGAAGACAGTACTTCCGGTAAGGTGATCAACGCCCAGGTACCGCTGGGTGAAATGTTTGGCTACGCAACTGATCTGCGTTCCGCTACACAGGGTCGTGCGACGTACTCCATGGAGTTCTTCGACTACGCTGAAGCGCCGAACAACGTCGCCGAAGCCGTTATTAATCAGCACTAATTATTGCCAAACTCGTTTAAGAGGTATTAATCGTGGCTAAAGAACAATTTGAACGCTCAAAACCGCACGTAAACGTTGGTACTATCGGCCACGTTGACCACGGTAAAACTACTCTGACTGCTGCACTGACTCGCGTATGTGCAGAAGTATTCGGTGGCGAAATGAAAGCCTTCGATCAGATCGATAACGCACCGGAAGAGCGTGAGCGTGGTATCACAATCGCAACGTCTCACGTTGAGTACGATTCTACTGAGCGTCACTACGCGCACGTAGACTGCCCGGGGCACGCTGACTACGTTAAGAACATGATCACCGGTGCTGCTCAGATGGATGGCGCTATTCTGGTATGTGGTGCGACTGACGGCCCTATGCCTCAGACGCGTGAGCATATCCTGCTGTCTCGTCAGGTAGGTGTACCTTACATTGTGGTATTCCTGAACAAAGCTGACCTGCTGGCTGAAGACTGTGGTGGCGTTGATTCTGAAGAATACGCAGAGATGCTGGAACTGGTGGAAATGGAAATTCGTGAGCTGCTGGACACTTACGAATTCCCGGGTGATGACACTCCAATCATCGCGGGTTCCGCGCTGATGGCGCTGAACGGCGAAGACGACAACGAGCTGGGTACTTCTGCAGTTAAGAAGCTGGTAGAAGCGCTGGATACTTACATCCCGGAGCCAGAGCGTGCAATCGATCAGCCGTTCCTGATGCCAATCGAGGACGTATTCTCTATCTCCGGCCGTGGTACTGTAGTAACTGGTCGTGTAGAGCGTGGTATCGTTAACGTTGGTGACGAAATCGAAATCGTTGGTATCAAAGAGACTACCAAAACTACATGTACGGGTGTAGAGATGTTCCGTAAGCTGCTGGACGAAGGTCGTGCAGGTGAAAACATCGGTGCGCTGCTGCGTGGTACCAAGCGTGACGAGGTAGAGCGTGGTCAGGTTCTGGCTGTTCCGGGTTCTATCACGCCTCACACTCAGTTCGAAGGTGAAGTATACGTACTGTCCAAAGATGAAGGCGGTCGTCACACTCCATTCTTCAAGGGCTACCGTCCACAGTTCTACTTCCGTACAACTGACATCACTGGTGCTTGTGAG
>JAOXSF010000002.1 GCA_025800125.1 Marinobacterium sp. | reverse complement strand
CTTTCGCCTCCCGCGCTATCCTTCCCCGCACTGGAAGTACGGGGCTTGTCGCGCATTCTGGTCAAAGTTAGCCATCTTTGTCTACTGGCGACAGAGTTTGCCCTTTAAACGACCTTAGGGTTGGTTAAATATAGAAAGCATGATCCAGATCCAGAGCACAGTATATTTTCTTAACTCCAGGTATTTTTGAATGGTAGTTTTACACCTCATTTGTCAGTATAAAGTACTAATCCGTTAGTTTATGGGTCAAATTTAGTAGTTTTATATAGGGAGCCTCGGCAACATGACTCTAAAGCGGCGTTTCTACCTTGTGACCGCCATATTGATGGTAGCTTTTGCAAGCCTTTTTCTGCTGCAACGTTCATTGATTAATGACCAACATGCTGCCTGGACCGATTTACGAGATCAGGCACTGGCTCGTGAAGAAATTTTACTGAACATGCGCTCAAACGCCGGATACGGCGGGCTAATTCATAACTTCAAAAACTACGTACTACGTGGTCAGAGCAAATATCTGGAGCGAGTAAACAGTAACCACCAGGCACTGCTGTCAGACATTAACCGCTATCGCCAGATGTCTGGCCTGACCGTAGAAGAGCGTCAGGCGTTACAGGGAATTGAAACCACTATCAATCTGTATCGCTCTGCGGCACAGCAAATTGAGGGGTTGGTACGCCAGCATCGCTCCATTCAGGAGCTGGACAAAGCAGTAAAGATTTCTGACAGCCCAGCGATTGCAGGCTTCAATACACTGGACAAACATTATGGTGTACTGGTTGAACAATACACCCGTCAGTTTGAGGAAGTATCGGAAAGCGGCGCAACGACGGCGCTGGTCAGCCTGGTGATCGCTTTTATTCTGTTGCAGTTCGCCCTGTATCACATGTACTTCTACATTGCCGGTCGTCTTCGTAGCATTGACGAGGCCGTAGTCAACCTGTCTGCCGGGGAGGCTGACCTGACCCGCCGCCTGCCGGAAAAAGGCAACGACGAGTTTGCCCAGCTGGCTGGGCACTTCAATATGTTTATGGTGAAAATGGCAGAGCTGATTGGCTCCGTGCGAGATCTATCGCTGAACATTGAAGCGGGCCTGACTCAGATCGAAACCAACGAAGACGACAATACCGAACGCTTCTCCCGTCAGCGCGAACAAACCGAGCTGCTGGCGACCGCCGTAGAAGAGCTGGCAGCAACCGCGCACTCAGTCGCAGAAAGCACTGGCAATGCGGTACAGGCGATTGATGAAGCCCGCTATCAGTTTGATAACGGCGTCGGCGCACTGGAAAGCTCGGTACAGAGTATGGTCAGCCTGTCAGACGGCGTACATGATGCGGCCAACGTCATCAGCTCATTAAAAGATAAGTCTGATGAGATCGGCAATATTGTTGATGTAATCGGTGATATTGCTGAGCAAACCAACCTGCTGGCATTAAACGCTGCTATTGAAGCTGCCCGAGCCGGTGAGCAGGGGCGCGGCTTTGCTGTCGTTGCTGATGAAGTGCGCACACTGGCCAGCCGTACCCAGCATTCGACCGAAGAAATTCGCACCATGATTGAGCAGCTGCAACGCAGCTCCGAACAGGCCGTCTCGGCAATGGATCGTAGCGCTGGTGACAGCAACAGCTCCGTTGAAAAAATTCAGCAAGCTGAAACCGCTATGCAGCAGATAGCGTCTGAAATTCAGAAGATCTCTCAGCTGAATATGCAGATCGCTGAAGCCTCAGGCCAGCAATCAGAAGTCACCGACACGATTAACCAGAATATTCACCACATCTCACGTCTGTCCGACGAAAACGGTGTAGCCATGGATGAAAACCATCAGGCCGTATCTGATCTCAATCGCCGTACTGAAGAGATGGCCAGCGAAATCCGTCGCTTCCGCCTGAGTTAAGGCATTGAAAGGTTAAACAATGGACAACGCATAGCCTTCTGGCTGTGCGTTTTCATTTTTTCAATCAAAGCTGACCCAGATCGTCAGTCCTTACTATTTTCCAGCCATATCCTACTTCCGTATTAGCCCGCCAACTTGCCAGACCATCCATTCTGTCGCTATAACCGCAATACACCTCTGCAGTGTCTGAAATACAGACAGAGCCATAAACCAATAAAAATAATCGTTCGGAATTGCCCAGCTATCAGCACTGACAGCAAAGTATCCGATCATCACAGTACCCTGGAGGTATTATTCAGATGCAGTTATATATTGAAGCAAAGGCAGATGAAAACTGGGACGACCTGACAGATCTGTTTTGTGACTATCTGACACGCTATGAAAATATAGAGGGCTTTGGCATTGAAAAACTGCCTTCACTGGAGCTAAACAGAATTCCAGGTAAACTGATGGGATTTGGTATTCTGGACGGGTTTGCAGCCTGCCTGGATCACTTTGCCAGTTGGGCCCGCGCCCAGAAGCGTCTTTACGGTCATACTCAGGGCACCACTTTGATACTCTCTGACGGCACCCAGATAGCGGTTGAGGTAATAAAAAGCCACTGACCAGATAGAATAGCAGAGTGTCACAGCAGGCTCTGAGCCAGGGCCTGCACGCTAAGCCTTTTTACTACCCAGCACCACCGAACCGATCCCTCCAGCCACAACCAGCACCACACCAGCCAGCGTCACTATATCCGGCACCTGGCCCCAGAACAACCAGCCCCAGAAACCGGCAAACACAACGCCACTATAACTGATTGGCGACAGAGTCGATGCCTTTGCATAGCGATACGCCTGGGTATAAAGCCGCATGATCAACCAGACCGACAGCCCAATAACCACCATCGGCGGCCAGGCTTCAACCGGTACCGGAGGCAAGTTTATTAATACCAGCGGTAGCGTCGCCAGCGCTGAAATCAAAAAGTAATAGAACAGAATACGGTTAGTCGGTTCACTGCCAGTCAAGACGCGGGTAGTCACAATCGACCCGGCCAGCGCAATAGCCGAGATAAAACCGACCAGATGCCAGAAACTCAACGCACCACCTGCTGGCTGAAGAATCAACCCGATCCCGGTAAACCCTACCAGTAATGGTAACCACTTCAGCCACCCAAGCTTTACCTTCAACCAGAACAGCAACCACAGTGGCACACACAGCGGTGCCGCATTACGCAGCAATGTCGCATCTACCAGCGGGATATGCTTCAGCGCCAGGTAATAGGCATAGAAACAGACCCAGCCACTCAGCCCACGCACCAGATGCAGCCCGAAGCGGTCAGTTTTCAGTCCTTTACTGCCCTCTTGCAACACCCAGGGCAGCAATACCGCCAGGCTGATACAGTACTGCACCAGCACAATCATCTCGATACTGGTTAGCGTCGAGGCGTAACGAATCAATGCGGCGGTAGTGCTCATCAGAAATGAAGAAGCCAGCGCCAGCAATGCACCAAGGGCAATATTTACAGAATGAGTATTCAAAATTACAGATATCCGGGTAACGGCCAGACGTAATAGGCGTCGCCCTGTAATACAATAGCGTCGCTGCCGGTCAGAGGCCGCTCTGACCGGCAGCGATTATAGCCAACTTTTCTGGAAGCCTTTATGGAAATCGTATTGCAGGCTTTACAGCCGCACTGGTTAAATCTGCTGGCACTGGGCTGGTTTCTGATCTGTTTCAAAGGCTACATGCAGTACGCAAAACGCAAAAGCTACAGCACTGCCTGTCTAGCCAGCGTACTGCATCTATACCGAAAAGAATGGATGAACCGGATGCTGACTCGCGATATGCGTATTGCAGATGCAACCGTCATCGCCAATCTGGAACGAGGGGTATCATTCTTTGCTTCGACCACCATGCTGATTCTGGCGGGCTTAATGACCGTGCTGGGCTCAACAGAGCAGGCAATCAATGTGGTCGCTGATATTCCTTTCGCCTTTCCAGCAACGCGGGAAGAGTGGGAACTGAAAATTCTGCTGCTGATTTACCTGTTTATCTATGCGTTTTTCAAGTTTACCTGGAGCCTGCGTCAATATGGTTTTGTCTCGGTGATGGTGGGGGCGGCACCCACGCCTTCCGAACACCCCACACCGCGTGAGTGCGAAGCCCATGCTGAACGCATCTCCAGAATGACCTCCATGGCAGCAAATAACTTCAACATTGGCCTGCGTACCTACTACTTTGCGCTGGCCGTGCTGGGCTGGTTTATCAACCCCTGGCTATTTATGGCGCTGTCAGCGGTGGTTACTGTTGTACTGTACCGACGTGAGTTCAGCTCCTCCACCCTTAGAACACTGATGATGAGTGATGGTCATGAACCTGACTGATATGGAGCTGCAGGGACGCTGCCAACGCTTTCTGGATGCCCAGCCCCACATGCGTAAGCTGGGGCTGAATGTTGTGGGTGCCTGCCCTTACCAGGTAACAATCGAACTGCCAGTACAGGAAACCCTGTTCAGCGGCCAGGCGAACACCTATATGCACGGCGGCGTGCTGACCACCATGGTTGACCATGCCAGCAGTGCCGCTACTTTATGTGCGCTGGAAGATTATGAGCTATGTCCGACACTGGATCTGCGCATCGACCATATGTCGCGCCCGGCACAGGATATGCCACTGTACGTAGAAGCTGAGTGCTACCGGGTAACACGAAAAGTACTGTTTACCCGTGCTACGGTCTATCAGCTGACCACTGAACAACCAATTGCCTATGCGATCTCTACATTTATGCGGCCCGACCCAGGCACCACTGACCCAGCTTTCAAAGCGATGATTGAAGGACGCAGCCAGACCAACCATGGAGCGCAGCATGATTGAACAACCGATTGACAGTCTGGTCGCCAAGGCTCATCGGGATGGAGAATATCAGCCTCTGATTGATCTGATTCCCTATGCACGTATTATCGGTGTCGAGTGTCAACGCTACGGTGAAGAGATGATCTTCCGCCTGCCCCGTAACCCGGACAATATAGGTAACCCGACCCTGCCCGCCCTGCACGGTGGAGTCATCGCCTCTTTTATGGAGCTGACCGCAGTATTCCAGCTGATGCTGCAACAACATACCCCAACGCCACCCAAGATTATTGATTTCTCCGTAGATTACATGCGTGCCGGGCTGGATAAGGACACCTTTGCCATTTGCGAAATCGCCCGTCAGGGGCGACGGGTGTCAAATTGCTCTGTTATCGCCTGGCAGGATAAAAAGCGCCAGCCCATCGCCTCGGCACGGGCACACTTTCTGATAGATCAGCGTTGATTGGAGCACAGGCATCCAGCACCAGGAACGCCTACTAACAACGATTATGCGGCAGGGCCTCGTTATAACAAGGCCCTGCCATGAATAGTACGGTTTACCCTGGATTCCCAACATAAGCGACACACCATCCAGATTTTTACACCGCCCCATCCAGAAGTGTTAATTGCTCCTGTATGCTATCGTTCTGTTTTTTATAATTGGATGTATCATAATTGGTTATAATCGCTTCAATCATAGGGTTACGGTTACTTTTTTTCCCACCTACATGATAGAAGTGCTCTCTTGTTAGCACATTGAATTTACTCCACAACGTGTCAACGAAGTCGTTTTTTCGAAAATCATTATGATGCCATGTAGACAGTATAAAGCGCGCAGGAGAGCTATCAAGCGAATTAAAAAGCTCAGTTTCATGAGCTTCATTCCAACCATTATAATAATCAACATGGCGACCAATATAAGGCGGATCACAATAGATAAAGCAATTGTCAGACGCTGATGCAATGGTATCCTCAAAGCCTTGACATTTAAATTCTATATCTTTTTTATTTATCAGGCTTTCGACAGCCTCAACCTGATTAACTATTTTAGTTACATAAGCCTTAGCAAAACGATTTGGCTTCTTACAGAAAGGTATATTAAATCCACCTTTCCTATTAAAGCGAATCATACCATTAAATCCAGCTCTATTTAGAAATAGAAAGTCTAAAGGGTTGTGCTTACTATTAAAACGTTCTCTTACATCGTAATAGTGCTTATCCTCTTTTTCTAACAGCTTAGCACCTTCCTCCTCAAGGTACTTTCTCACAATAGCCGCAGTAATACCGCCACGCTTTATTTCAGAATAGAAGTTAATCAGATGTGGGTTTGTATCACACAGCAAGGCATGCCTGGGTGCAATATTAAATGCAACGACACCTGTGCCCATAAAGGGCTCAACCCAGCGTCCATCAAAATCAGAGGGTATGATGCTCTGAATCCATGGAACCAGCTTTGTTTTTATGCCTTGTGACTTTATTGGGGGTACCTGAGTCATTATGACTTGTTCTTCCGTTTTGACAAACTGACCAACCCACACACGATGAGCTGGTCAGTATGAAAATCAATCCGTCACAATCACCAGACGAATGGCATCCAGTACCAGCTTGCCATTATCCAGGTAACCGAGCAGCTGGTCACGCTGGGCAATCTGCTCGTTTACCTCAGTTTCAGTAATCGCCGGGTTGATCTCAGCCAATGCCTGTAGACGCTCTACTTCACCGCTCTGGTCAGCCATACAGCGTTCACGGGCTTCAGTCAGCATCGCAGCTTCCTGCGGCGCAGCAGTTTTCTCCAGTCGAGTGACCATCTGGTCAATCTGCTCACGAGCCTGTTGCACCAGTTGCTGAGCGGTGCGTTTTGGTAAACGTTCGCAAAGCTTGTTCAGATGCGCAGAGGTCAGAACTTCGGTCAGGTTGTTGCCGGTTACATCAACGACAACACGGGTGCTGGCCTGCGGGATAAAGCGACCAATCTGAGCAGCTTTGGGAGCCGCACAGTGTAGACGGAAGATCCCTTCCAGCAACAGCGTGCCAGGCGGCAATGGCAGCTTGATAGATGAGACCGTAGCATTACCGTATTCATTACCCAGAATCATCTCCATGGCACCGGCCACCATTGGATGCTCCCAGTTAAAGAACTGAATATCTTCACGGGACAGTGCTTCGTTACGCTGCCAGGTACCGGTAAAGCCATCTTCCGGCAGGCCAGGGAACGCTTCCACCAGCATATGATCACCCGGCCGCACAATTACAGAAGTCGCGTCGTGGGCGGTGGTATCAACACCAAAGTGATCAAATACTTTGTCCATGTAACCGGAAATTGCCAGCGGATTACCCTCTTCGTCAATATCGGCCAGCAGTGGCTCAACGCGCATCGGGCGGCAGGAACTCATCTCCAGCAGGCGGTTACGACCTTGCTGCAATGTCTGACGGGTCTCTTCAGCGGCAATAGCCGTTTCATCCAGCAGATCATCGACGGCATCAATATCTGCCTTACCCAGCAGTGCATCATGCAGTGGCTCAGCAAAACGCTGATAGAGTGCCTGACCTGCCGGGCAGGTCTGTTCAAAGGCATTAATGCCATCGTGATACCACTCAAGCAACCGCTGCTGAGCGCTACCTTCGTAATACGGCACGTGAATCTGAATATCATGACGCTGGCCAATACGGTCCAGACGACCAATACGCTGCTCCAACAAATCCGGGTTTAGCGGCAGATCAAACATGATCAGGTGCTGAGCAAACTGGAAGTTACGACCTTCACTACCAATCTCAGAACACACCAGCACCTGCGCATACTCTTCGGTGTCAGCAAAGTAAGCTGCGGCACGGTCACGGTTAATCAATGTCATGCCTTCATGGAACACCGCAGAGCGCACGCCACTGCGCAGACGGATAAACTCCTCCAGCAGATTGGCCGTTTTGGCATCATGACAGATCAGCAGCGCCTTCTCGGTACGGCGAGCTTTCAACCAGTCCTGCAGCCACTGCACACGCGGGTCTTCCACCAACCAGTTATCACCCAGCACTTTTTCAGGGCGCAACTGATCACTCAGCGCAGCATCTTCAGCCAGACGACTGAACGCAGCAGGCGCTGGCAATGGGTGCATATTCAGGTGGCGGGTCATAAAGCCATCTACACCGTCACGGGTGTTACGGAACAACGCACGACCCGTGCCATGGCGGTCGATCAGCTGGTCCAGGAAATGCTCAATCGCCGGTTCAGCTTCCAGCGCCAGCTGTTGCTGCTGACCTTCCCAGGCATCTTCGCCCAGGTAACCAATCAGCGCCTGGCTCAGCGGTGATGTTTTATCCATCAGTGCCAGATCAGCCCCCTCTGCCACCAGATCACTCACCAGCCCGGACACCTTCAGGTAGCCGGCTTCCTCTTTGCGGAATGCTTCCAGATCATAATAACGATCCGGGTCCAGCAGGCGCAGACGGGCAAAGTGACTTTCAAGGCCCAGCTGCTCCGGCGTAGCGGTCAACAGCAATACACCAGGAATATGGCGGGCTAACTGTTCGATAGTCAGGTAAGCATGGCTTGGCGCTTCTTCGCTCCAGCCCAGATGATGCGCCTCATCGACAATCATCAGGTCCCATTCAACGTCCAGCGCCTGTTGCAGACGCTGTTCGCTACCGGTCAGGAAGGACTGGCTACAGAGAACCAGCTGGGCACTTTCCAGCGGGTTACCATCGTTACCCATCTCCCACGTCATGCAACGCAGTTCATCCATCACTGAGAAGGTAAGATTAAAGCGGCGCAGCATTTCCACCAGCCACTGATATACCAGACTGTCCGGCACCACCACCAGCACACGGCGCGCGCGCTCAGAGATAATCTGTTGATGCAGAATCAGACCAGCTTCAATGGTTTTACCCAGTCCAACTTCGTCCGCCAGCAATACACGTGGCGCCTGACGTTTACCTACCTGATCAGCAATATAGAACTGGTGCGGCAGTAACTGAACACGTGGCCCCATCAGACCATGGCCACGGTTCTGCTGTAGACGATGCTGATGTTCTAGCGTTTCAACACGCAGGCGGAACGCGCGATTCTTATCAATCTGACCGGCAAAAAGACGATCCTGCGGACGGCTGAACTGCGCACTGGCTGCCAGTTCAGACTCCGGCAGAATACGGCTTTCACCCTCTTCGGTTTCCGTCATGTAGAGCCAGACGCCGTTGTTTTCCATACGTTCAACCACTTTCAGGCTGGCGCCATCCACTGACTGTACACTTTCACCCACCGGGTAGATCACCCGGCTGACCGGCGCGTTTTCCAACGCATAGGTGCGGACTTCATCCGCTGCAGGGAATTGAATTTCTACGCGACGTGCGGTCGCTTCAACAACGATGCCAAGGCCCAGCTCGGCCTCGGTATTACTGATCCAGCGCTGACCCGGACGGAACTCTGATGCTGCCAAGATGCTTGTCTCTCAGATGGTCATTAAAAAACGAAAGGCGCGAATTCTACAGAAGGAAATCGCCCACCTCTACCCTGAAACCGGCCAACAACTGTTCGGTTCTTTAAATTACGGTACATTCGGGTATCCTGTGCCCATCTATGCGGCTAATGCCGCGCTATCCCTGCATTTTTCTTACCATTTACTGCTGCTGAGAACACTTCATGTCCTTCGTTGATCTGCAACTTGATCTTGAGCTGATTCAGGCCCTGGCCGAACAGGAACTGACCACCCCTACACCCATCCAGCAGCAGGCGGTTCCACTTATTATGGACGCTCAGGACATTCTTGCCTCTGCACCCACCGGCACCGGTAAAACACTGGCGTTTGTACTGCCTGCCCTGCAACATATTCTTGATCAGCAGGCGCACAGCAGCGCTCCACGGGTTCTGATTCTCAGCCCCACCCGCGAGCTGGCCCATCAGACTCTGAAAGTGATCCGTGATATGACCGCCTTTACCGAAATAAGCTCCGATATTATCGTCGGCGGTGTACCTTACGGCATGCAGGAAAAACTGCTGAATGATTCACTGGATATTCTGGTAGCAACACCAGGCCGCCTGCTGGAAATGGATGAAAAAGGCTGGCTGGATCTGTCCATTGTGCAGCAGCTGATTATCGACGAAGCCGACCGCATGCTGGATATGGGCTTTATCGACGATATTCGCAAAATTGCCGACCTGACACCGAAACAGCGCCAGACACTGATGTTCTCCGCCACACTGGAGGGTGACAAAGTGCAGGCGCTTGCGGATGACCTGCTCAATGAAGATGCCTCGACTGTGGAAATTGAAAACCCGCGCGGTGTCAGCCGTCACATCCAGCAGATGGTTTATCGGGTTGATAACGACGACCATAAAGCCGCTGTGTTGCAGCGTATTCTGAAAGCTGAAGGCGTACAGAAAGTGATTCTGTTTGTCGCATCCCGCAGCCAGGTAGACCCATGGGTTAACAAGGTTCGTAGCTTTAACATTATGTGTGATGGCCTGCACGGAGAAATGCCGCAGGGGTTACGCAACGAACGCATGAAAAAGCTGCGCAAAGGTCGTGTACAGATGCTGGTTGCCACCGATGTTGCAGCCCGGGGTCTGGACCTGGCCGAAATCAGCCATGTGGTTAACTTGCACCTGCCAAAACGTGCTGACACTTACGTCCATCGCGCAGGCCGGGCCGGACGCGACGGCAGCACCGGTTATGCCGTGTCACTGGTAGACCGCAACGACTGGTCAATGGTGGGAAAAATAGAACGCTACAGCCAGAGCACACTGCCTGTCGCCACCTTGAAAGGACTGGAACCAAAATCACCAGAGCCTCTGTCTGATAACGCCCGTAAAATCGCCGCCGGGAAAGCGAAAAAAGCCCGCAAAAAAGCGGAAGCTAAGAATAAAGGCAAGAAAGCAACAAAGGTAAAAAAACGTACAGGACGTGGGCCAAAAACACCGAAAAATTGATCACCTGACGTAAGGCTAATGTAATAACCGCCACTCCTGCGAGAGCAGGAATTCATACATCAGACAACCTGAAATTCACGCAACCTGAAAACTCGCTGCAATAGCGGGTTTCAGGTGCTATTTTTCTCAAGCTGTTATTTCTCAAGCTCTATATTTCTAAGGTGCTATCTATTGATACCCACCTTGCAGCAGCGGGTATGGCGAGCTTAAATACGACGCTCTGCGCAGCGCTTACTCCTCAGTCAAGCCCTTAAAAAAGGACTTGGCAGAGTCAGCTGCTTTTTTACTCGCTTCAGATGTTGCATCCCAGGCTTTACCACCCACTTCTTTAGCATCTTCCCAGGCTTCGCCACCTGCTTCAGCCGCACTAGCAGCACCTTTTTTTGTCAGGCAGACGCCTTTCTGTGCCACGCATTTAGATACACAACCCGCATGGCCACTGTCATCATTAAAGTATTTCACCGAGCAGCTTTTGTCGCAGGCTTCATATTCCAGGTCACAGCTGGCGGCAGCGGTTAACGGCGTCAGCAGCACCAATGCCGCAGCAACAGAGATAACGTATTTCACATAACACTCCTGATTCATCAGAAAACAGCACACCCATTACAACCTGGTGCGCTGGAACATAAGCTTACTGTACCTGCAATACGGGTTCCTGAAGTGCCGAAAACTGCTCACGCAGCTCCAGAATATGTTCACTCCAGTAACGTTCAGTATTAAACCAGGGGAAACTGCGCGGGAACGCAGGGTCTTGCCAGCGTCGCGCCAGCCAGGCACTGTAGTGCAACATACGCAAGGTACGCAGCACTTCTACCAGCTGCAACTGGCGCAGATCAAAGTCACAGAATTCGGCGTAGCCATCCAGTACTTCAGACAGTTGCAGCGTCTGGCGCTGGCGGTCACCACAGAGCAGCATCCAGATATCCTGCACCGCTGGTGCCATTCTCGCATCATCGAAATCAACAAAATGCGGTGCATCATCACGCCACAACATGTTACCAGCATGGCAATCACCATGAACACGAATCAGCTTCGGTTCACCGGCTTCTGATAAACGTTGCTCCAATACCTGCATCAGGTCAGTCGTCAGACTGTCATAGGCGGTTTTCAAGCCAGCCGGAATAAAATTCTCACTGATCAGTTCAATACTGTCATAGCCAAAGCTGCGGGTATCAATACGGGGGCGATGTTCAAAGGGTTGTTTCGCGCCGATCAGATGAAAGCGTCCCAGCAAACGGCCCAATTGATACAGGTTGTCCAGATTATCCAGTTCTGGTGCGCGACCGCCACGGCGTGGGAACAGTGCCAACTGAAATCCCTGATACTCAAACAGGCTTTCCCCCTGCTCATTACGCAAAGGTGCGACGACTGGCAGTTCCTGTTCCACCAGATCAAAACAGAACTGATGCTCTTCCAGGATCTGTTCAGTACTCCAGCGGCCAGGCCGGTAGAACTTGGCAATCAATGGCTCTGCGTCTTCAATGCCAACCTGATAAACCCGGTTTTCATAGCTGTTCAGCGCCAAGGTACGGCCATCACACCAATGCCCCAGGCTTTCTACCGCATCCAGAATAAAGTCAGGGGTCAAACGTTCAAACGGGTGCGCCTGTGTCATAGCAACTCTCCGGTCAGGTACAGATCAGGCCGCAAGCCTACGGTGCCCGTGGAACTGACGCAAGCAATACAGCTCTCAAGTAATACAGCTATCAAGTAATATCACTTTCACGTAGCACAGAGCGGTAATGTGACGGCACAGAGGAGAGGCTACCATGCAGCAGAATCTGCGTTATCTGATCGCATTTCTTATTTTTCTGGTGTTCTTCCAGATGGGGGCCATTGAGCGAGTAATCGCCCGGCTCAACCTCAGCCAGGCAGAATTAGCCATTGGTATGGGGCTGGCCATGATCGCCAGTCTGGTTGCCATCCAGCTCTTTACTTTTCGCTACCATCCAGACGATAGAAACGAGGTTGACAACGATTCTTTCCCCGCCCGGCAACCCCCACATATCAAACAGCAACCTTCTACCCAACAGCAATCCGACAAAGCCCTCCCCCCTTCACCCACCTTCGATATATCTATTGGCTTCAATTTTGGCGGTGTGCTGATTCCACTGTTTTTCATTCTCTATTTCAGCCGCAATATAAGCTTTGACTTTTTCCCTCTGGCGTTATTGATACTGGCCGTCACTACGGTTGTGTATCCACTGACACGAATCGAAAAACGTACAGGTGCCGTGGTATACCTGTTCGGCGCTGTTGTGGTAGCGGCAGTAGGTGCATTGATTCTGGGCGGTGAAAACTATCTGATCTGGGCCTATACCGGTGCGGTACTAGGCACATTAATTGGTGGCGACCTGCTCCATCTGCCTCAGCTACGCGATCTGGTCACCCGTACCCGTGGGCCTATC
>JAOXSF010000198.1 GCA_025800125.1 Marinobacterium sp. | reverse complement strand
TTTCTACTTTGGCGAGCTGAAGCGTATCACCAATCAGTGGTTGACCACCTCTCACCGTTCAATCATGAGTGTTGCACTTATTATCTGAATTCAGGAGTACGTATAATAACCGTGAGTTTTTGACGAATTATTATCTTGCTTATAGCTTCAGAGATCAAAACACCCATCATACCCGTTATCAAATATACCAGCCACTCTACTCCACTTAAAAAGGATGAGATATCATTAAAAGACAACAAAAAACTAACCGCAAAAAACAATAGTACAAATAGTAGGCTACTTAGTATAAATCTCAGAGCTTTAGTTTGTGCTTTTGCCTGATTGATACAGCCAAATGTCACACTACCACTCTCGTCTTTAAGTACGGGAAACTTTTTCAATATCCAGTCTGTATGGTTCACCAAGGTAGTCCTTTTGCCTATGCTATCGGGTATTAGTTACAGAACTTAAACAACCCTAACGCTCTGATTTTAAACACAAAAAACCAACAAATCTACAGAAAATATCATTTTTCGCCTTACTCTACTGGCCCGGCTACCAAGGTAAAGCACTACGACTTACAGCCTGCATCAGTGGCTGGAGAGTGGCCAGCAAAGTGAGGAAGAGATAAAAATCACCCCGTCTGGTTTATGCTCCAGTGAGATGGCTTCAGGTATTCATAGCGCTACGGAAATATTTAAAAAATTACCCACATACTCGCCGCCCGTGATTACAGTCAAGTGGGTCTTGCGGTAAGCCGAGGTATTTCTCCCGCAGGTGGTTCCACATTTCCAGTTTGCTGAGGTCTGGTTTCTTCAGGTATGTCTGTTCGATACTCAAGTTCGGGTTAGGCAGGAAGACTGTCATCTGCTGTTCGTTTTTACCATTAAACATACGTAAACCCCAACTGACCGGGCGACCATCGCGATCAAGGTTACGATAGAGTTGGGCCACGCTAGTGCGGCGGTGCTGAGACAAAGCTTCGGAAGCAGGGTTGCGGCCGGTGCCTTTATGGACACCGATACAAAGGTGGAAATGCCAGTGGCCGAAGTCGATGGTCAGATAACCATCGTGCAGGCTGATGCGTTCAGGCGCGTTGGGGGCGCGTACTTCCCAGACAGCACCTTGTACAGCAGTGCCAAAATGAATCTGATCCCAGTAATTGTCATAGACATCAGTCAGCAGCTCCAGCAGAAAATCAGTGTCTACTGGCAGATCAAATATCTCCAGAGTGCCATTACCTTCCTCTTCAACGATGCGTCCGCGTTGCTCTGTCATTGATTGTGATCCTCAGAGTTATCTGGCCAGTGCAGCGGGTTATTGTGCGACTGACTGGGTGGTAGCGTTATTGGTTAGTGCTGATACAGGGGCGCGGGGATACAAGGTCAGGGCACGCTCGTTGCTGGCGGGGATAATCTCTGCATCCAGCTGAAAATAGCGGGACAGGTTATCGCAGGTCAGTACCATTTCCGCTGTACCGTCAGCCTGTAAGGTCTGCTCGGCCAGTAACAGTAGCCGGTCACAGAAGCGCGCAGCCATATTCAGATCATGGATCGCTGCAATGACCAGCTGCCCCTGTTCGGAAAGGCTTCTGGCCAGGCCAAGCAAGGTCAGCTGATGGGCAATATCCAGGTTGGCAGTGGCCTCATCCAGCAGGATGATCGGCGTCTGCTGCGCGATGGCACGAGCAATAACCACCCGCTGGCGTTCGCCACCAGAGAGCGTATTAACTGGCCGGTCGGCCAGATGCAGCACATCGGTGCGGCTCATGGCCTGATCAATCAATGCCAGATCATCCAACCCTGGTGGCTGGAAGCGGCCCAGCCAGGGGTTACGACCCATAGCCACCACTTCGCGCGCACTGAAAGCAAAGTTGATCTGACAATCCTGGGGCACCAGAGTTATCTGGCGGGCACGCTCCATCGTGGACAACTTATGCAGCGGTGTACCGTTTAGCTCAAGATGGCCCTGCTCAACCTTACTCATTCCAGCCAACAACCGTAATAAAGTAGACTTACCTGCGCCGTTGGGGCCGATCAGCCCCACCAGCTGGCCACCGTTAAGTTCAGCACTGCACTGTTGCAGCACCGGAACGTTGTCATAGCTGAAACTCGCTTGGTTCAGCGTCAGGGTACATGGTCGGGTCATGGCTTATACCTGCATCAGTTTACGCTGACGAAGCAGCAGGAACAGGAAGAACGGCGCGCCCAGAGTGGCAGTGATCACCCCTAGCGGAATGGTGGTGTAATTGGTATTGCCACGGGCCAGCAGGTCTGCAAGTACCAGTAATGTCGCACCCAGCAAGGCGCAAAACGGCAACAGACGACGATGTTGCGGGCCAATCAGCAAGCGGGCAACGTGGGGTATCACCAGGCCAATAAAGCCAATTCCTCCAGCCACGGCAACGGCACAACCAGTTAATAATGCAGTGACAATCAGCAATTGCAGCCGCACTTTCGCCACATCAACACCCACCGCGCTGGCATGAACCTCACCGGTCAGCATAATGTCCATCTCCCGCTGGCGGGTGAGAACCAGCACATAACCCAACATAAATACCGGTGCAATCAGCAGTACATGATGCCAGTTGCGGCCATCCAGGCCACCCATGGTCCAGTAAACTATAGATTTACCCACCTCCCAGTTTTCCAGCGCCAGCGCCAGAATCAGCGAACTCATGGAGACATTAAAAGCACCGACAGCCACCCCTGCCAGCAACAACGTCCCCACCGGGGTATGGCCTCGCCAGGTGGCTACTCGATAGACCAGCACCAGGGTCAGCCCTGCGCCGACGAACGCGAACAATGGCAATGCCCAGGTAAGGTTGGCAGCAAAACCAAAGAAAATCGCCAGCACCGCACCCAGTGAAGCACCGGAGGAAACCCCCAGGATAGAGGGTGATGCCAGCGGGTTGCGAAAGATACCTTGCAACACTGCGCCAGACACAGCCAGCGCCGCACCCACAAAGGCAGCAGTGATTATCCGGGGCAGACGCACCTGGTCGATAATGGTCTGTTGCCATGGGGCAATTTCACGGATCAGACCATTCATCCTCTCCCCGACCAGACGGTTGATTACCCCTTGCAACGTTTCGGCAAAACCGGTCTGCGAGGGGCCAGAACCCAATGCCACCAGCATCACTGTCAGCAGGAGAACTGCCGCCAGTAACAGCAGTGCGCGCCAACTGGCAAACAGACGCAGGATGGTTTTCATTCAGAACTCCTTACCGGCCGTCGGCCTGAAAGTGTGGGCGTTGATGGCATAACGGTTGCGGTTGTCGCTGACCATCAAAAGCCTGCGGATGCAGTAAGCGGGCGATAATCTCAACACCGGTTACCTTGCAGGGCGTGCCAGAAGTCAGCCAGGCCCCTTTCAAGCCATAGACACGGTTATTACGCACCGCTGGCACCTGCTGCCAGGCAGGATCGTCCATCAAGTGGCTGACCGGCGACAGACCTTTACCTCCCGTCCAGTCATTCATCAGAATAACCTCCGGCTGCAAAGCGATGGCCAGCTCCGGTGAAATGCGGCTGTAACCGGTGATGCCTGTGTCGGCCAGCACATTGTAGCCACCGGCCAGACGCAGAGTTTCATCCATCGGCGTACCCGGTGCCGAAGTTGAACCACTCAGGTTGTAGTACAGCACTCGAGGCTCCGGCGCGGGGTGCGCAGACAGCTGTTGTTGTACCGCCTCAATACGCTGGTTCATCCTCTGCAACCATTGTTCGGCACGACGCTCTGCACCCAGTGCCGCCGCCAACAAGCGCACGTTACGGCGCACATCGTCATAGCTGTAATTGCTATCAAAGCGCAGCACTGGAACGCCACTATTGAGCAACAGCTCAACACGGGAGGCGTCACTGTAAGCGGCAACAATAGCGAGATCTGGCTGCACAGCCAGCAACTCTTCAATGGAGGCTTTATTGCGTGGCAAGCTGGCTGGGTAGACACCCGCCACATTACTGATACCAGCATCGTCCGCTAACCAGGTGACAGTACGTACACGCTGCACCGGCACCAGCTGGCTGAGCATCTCGTCTCCGGCCAGAATAGCCGAGGCAATAGCAACCGGCGGCGCGGGTAATATGAGGGTACGACCAATCGGGTCTTTCAGCAGACGGGGAAAGCCATCCGGGCTGGTTGCAGCATCTGCTTCGGGTAGTTCTACTTCACTGGCTTGCAGGCCAGTACCGGGCATTAACCGCAGATTGGCACTGCTGCCCAGCAGTACCAGCACTGCCAGCAGCGGAGCCAGTACAGCCAGCACTACCAGCCCACGGCGCAGCCACAATACCCATAGCAGGGCTGGAGCAGTCATCGCACTATCCTGTGAATCAGAAGTCGTAATCCACGCCTACCAGGCCATAAACACCTGGCTGTTCGTAGCCTAGTCCCTCTTCAATATCGACATCAAACAGGTTCTCGACACGACCAAACAGCGACAGCTGATCAGTCACCGCATAGCGGGCAGAAACATCGGTGCGCAGCCAGGACGCCATCTCTATATCACCCTTCCAGCGCAATCGTGGGCCGCTATAGCTGAGCTGGGTGTTAACATCCAGGCGACCCTGACGGTATTCCATGCCCAGATTGGCTTTGTTACTGGCAATCTGCACCGTACGCAGCCAATCTGCGCTATTTTTTCGGGTGTCAGAATCGGTAAAGGTGTAGTTGCCCCACAGGCCAATATTATCAGTCAGCTGATAACGACCACTGAGCTCTACCCCCTGGGTACGCTGTTTATCGCCATTGCTGTAGCGGCCAAAACGTCCCGGGGCATTCGGGCGTTCCAGGCTGGAATCATAAAAGATCACATCATCCAGCTCGGTGCGCCACAGTGTGGCTTCCCAGTTGCCCTTGCCGTCAGCCAATCGCTGACGGAAACCCAACTCCAGCGTACGCCCCTCTTCCGGCTGCACTGAGGTATTGCCATAGGACAGGTTATACAGATGCGTCAGCGTCGGAGCCTTAAAACTGGTAGCGATATTGGCGAACACCGAACGATAACTCATCCCCATACTACCGGTGATATGACTGCCCCAGTTTTCATGGTTATCATTACGCAGCCCACCCGCCAGCACCAGGTCAGTACCAACAACAGTGTATTCACCGTTGAGGTATAGCGAGCGGTGGCTGGCTTTGCCCTGCAAATTGCCATAGCTACCAGACTGAGCTGCTTCACTACGCAGGTACTCTGCACCGATCAGTGCTTTCAGCCGGTCACTCTGGTATTGCAGATCGTAGTTCAACTGACGGCTTTCGCCTTTATAGAGTGCATTGACTTCATCGGTACGATCATAGATAGCAATTACATCACCCTTATTGAAGATCTCATCAACATCAGCACTGTAGTTCTGATTAACATCGAAAGTGAAACCATCAAACGGGGCACGGGCATAGCCCAGCAGACCGTCCGGCTTATCACCGATATTGTAGAGATGGTCGGTTTTACTGATGCGTAAACCCTGCTGCCAACGTTCATTAATGGTATGGCGCAACCAGCTGGAAACAACCTTTTTCTCGGTACGTGAAGACTGATGCGGGTCTGGAGTCTGGAACGACCAGTGTTCACTACGATCAATCAATGCACTGTAAGGCTCGTCCAGCTCGGCATAACCAAAGCGGTTATCCGTTTTAAAGTAACTGATACCACTTTGCAGACTGTCATTATCCCAGCTCACCTTCAGCTGGATGGTATCGTCTTCAAAGAACTCATGCGCATGCACGTTGTTGCTATCAGTGGTGGAAAGATTTGCTGCGTAGCGCAAGGTTCCACCGGCTAGCGCCTGACTGTCGTTCAGGCCCGCCTTCAGCTTACCCCAACCCAGCGAGCCACCTTGCACACCCAGATTAATCTGACGCTCACTGCCATCGCGGGTGGTAATAGAGATCACCCCGGCGGTACTGTTAGCGCCGTACAGCGCCGCCTGAGGGCCACGCAGCACTTCGATTTTGTCAATGATGGTGGTATCCAGCTGGCCGATCAGGCTACGTACATCACCTGTACTACCTTCATTCAATATAACACCATCAAGTACAAACAGAATGTTGCCGCTGCTGAAACCACGCATCTTGATGTAGTTAAACTGACCGGGGCCACCCGCCTGCTTGAATTCAATCCCTGGTACAGAACGCAGCACCTCGGTAAAGTCGTTATAACCACGCTCGCGGATCGTTTCACCATTGATCACAGTCACCGGCTGGGTGAGGTGATGGGCCGGTTTCACAATGCGCGTACCGGTAATCACCAGATCATCGGCTGTCTGCAACGCACTGTCAGCCCCGATAGCAGCCGCACTGGCCAGACTGATGCTCAGCGTCAGCAAAGAATGACGAAATGGACGGAATGCAGCTTTAACAGACAAACATTCCACCCTGACAGACAGGCTTTCCGCTTTAACAGGCAAGAACTCAAAATAGATGGACACGGGCTTTCCCCTCTTTACTTCACAAGGTAAGAAAGCTGCTGGAGTCGTTTCACACGGCGTCAGATTGACACTCACAGAGGCGCACCGAAGCTCAGCATCGCGGCACAATTATCTGAAAGGTGGCGTAAAAAACAGCTGGCGTAAAAAATAGCTGAATTGACTGAGTGTGAAAAAGGCTTCCGTTACAGCTTGAACGTTCAGCGCCATACGTTTTGCATAGCGCTACGTCACTGCAAACGGTGCTTGCCGCCCAGAAGGAACCCTCGCGTCCTGGCACAGTAACGATTAGCAACAGCAGGTCTCCTGGCTTGCATGTCAACGCGCCGCTCCGCCTTCCCATGGCCACCGTTCTGGTGAGCCACAGTGGCATTGTGGAGGTTTGCTCAATGCTTACAGTTGCGAGGACAGCTGCGGACTTACACCGCATTCCCTTTTTCATCTCAGCTTGCAAGCTGAGAGCGTGTTAACTGCCCGGCATCATACGCAGGCGAAAGTGTCAGTCAAATGAGCGGTTTTCGAGACAGAATGAGTAGCATTCACTCCAGCACCGGAACGGCAGTATCCTGCTTTAGCAGGTGCCTTGTTTTATCGCCTTATGGATGCCCTGTATCCCTATACAGTAACCCTGACTGCATACAGCCCCTGCAATACCGGACAACCACCTCTGTATTCAAATAGCAAAGGTTATCGCGCAAAATCACTGAACCAGGGTAAAATACCCGGTTCAAATTTCCTCTGACAGACAGAAGCCGAACTACGATGACCGAACAGCGTAAGATTCTCGTTACCAGTGCTCTGCCCTACGCCAATGGCCCGATCCACCTGGGCCACCTGGTGGAGTATATCCAGACGGATATCTGGGTACGTTTCCAGAAACAGCGCGGCCATAGCTGTACATATGTATGTGCAGATGACGCCCACGGCACGCCGATTATGCTCAAGGCGGATCAGATGGGTATTTCGCCACAGCAGCTGATCGACAAAGTAAGTGAAGAACACCAGCGCGATTTCAGCGGTTTTATGGTTGGCTTCGATAACTTCTACTCGACTCACTCGCAAGAGAACCGCGAATTCGCTTCGCTGATCTACACCCGCTTGCGTGACAAAGGCCATATCGCCCAGAAAACCATCACCCAGGCCTACGACCCTGAAAAAGAGATGTTCCTGCCGGACCGTTTCGTCAAAGGCGACTGTCCGAAGTGTAATGCACCTGACCAGTACGGTGACTCCTGCGAGAAGTGTGGCGCTACCTACAGCCCGGTAGAGATGAAAAACGCCTACTCTGCGGTATCTGGCGCCAAGCCGATCGAGAAAGAATCTGAACACTACTTCTTCAAGCTGGGTGACTTCGAGAGCTTCCTGCGCAACTGGGTAGACAACCATGTACAGGCGCAGATGATCCACAAACTGAATGAGTGGTTCGAATCCGGTCTGCAGAACTGGGATATTTCCCGCGATGCACCTTACTGGGGTTTTGAGATTCCAGACGCACCCGGCAAATACTTTTACGTATGGCTGGACGCACCAATCGGCTATATGGCCAGCTTTAAAAACTGGTGTGATAAGAACGGCGTAGATTTCGACGAATACTGGAATGAAGCCTCTGATACCGAGCTGTACCACTTTATCGGTAAAGACATCGCCTACTTCCACACTCTGTTCTGGCCTGCCATGCTGGAAGGTGCCGGCTTCCGCAAGCCAAACGGCGTATTCTGCCACGGCTTCCTGACCGTCGACGGCCAGAAAATGTCCAAGTCCCGCGGTACCTTCATCATGGCTGAGACCTATCTCAACCACCTGCGTCCTGAGTACCTGCGTTACTACTTCGCCGCCAAGCTAAGCTCTGGTATTGACGATATTGACCTCAACCTGGAAGACTTCCGTATGCGTGTTAATGCGGATCTGGTCAACAAGGTTATCAATATCGCCTCACGCTGTGCGGGCTTTATTAAGAAGAAATTTGACGGCCAGCTAGCCAGCAACCTGGTAAACGAGCCACTGTACGCTGAAGCAGTTGCTGCCAGCGAATCTATCGCCCTGGCTTACGAAAACCGCGAGTACAGCCGCGCGATGCGCGAAATTATGGCCATTGCGGACAAAGCGAACCAGTACATTGATGCAGCCGAACCATGGGTTCTGGCTAAACAGGACGGCAAAGAACAGGAAGTCCAGGATTGCTGCACTCTGGGCATTAACCTGTTCCGTGTGATTATCTCTTACCTGGCACCCGTACTGCCGCAAGTTGCAGAGGAAGCCGCCAAATTCCTTAACATCGAAAACTTCGCCTGGGATGCAGTCAAACAGCCATTGCTGAACCACAAGATCAACAAATTCAAGCCACTGATGCAGCGTATTGAAGAAGACAAAGTCAATGCGATGGTTGAGGACAGCAAAGCAACTCTGGCAGCACTGGCCGCAACAGCACCAGCAGCACCCGTAGCAGAGAAAACACCGCTGCAAGAAACACCCATTGCTGACGAAATCACCTTTGATGATTTCGCCAAAGTTGATCTGCGTGTTGCACGCATCGCCAAAGCAGAGCACGTCAAAGGCGCTAACAAACTGCTGCAACTGACGCTGGATCTGGGCGGTGAAACCCGCAATGTATTTGCCGGTATCAAGTCTGCGTACAGCCCGGAAGATCTGGAAGGCAAGCTGACCGTGATGGTGGCGAACCTGGCACCACGCAAGATGAAGTTCGGTATGTCTGAAGGGATGGTACTGGCTGCAGGCCCAGGTGGTAAGGATCTATGGATTCTCGAGCCACACGAAGGCGCTCAACCTGGCATGCGCATCATGTAAAATGACGTGCTGATGTCAGCCAACAAAGCCCTCTCCACGAGGGCTTTTCTGTTTCTGGCATCAGATAAAAACACACAACCAAAGTAATACACAACCAAAGTAACACACAACCAAAGTAAGAGTGGGCTGCAAACAATATCTACAACGCACAAACGCGAAAAAGCCGACACGAGGTCGGCTTTTTCTCAAACTGGAGCGGGAAACCGGGTTCGAACCGGCGACCTCAACCTTGGCAAGGTTGCGCTCTACCAACTGAGCTATTCCCGCATGGCGTCCCATAGGGGGTTCGAACCCCTGTTACCGCCGTGAAAGGGCGGTGTCCTAGGCCACTA
>JAOXSF010000190.1 GCA_025800125.1 Marinobacterium sp. | reverse complement strand
CACCTCTGCCATTGGCAGCTCATAGGTCACCTGTACCTGATTACCAACAAAGTTCATATTTTTCTGAACACCACGCTTCTCGACACAAAGGCCGATAACCTGACCCAGATAATCCTGTGGCACCAGAATATTGGCCGCCACAATCGGCTCGCGCATCTCGCGGATGGAACCAGGATCAGGCAGCTTGGACGGGCTGTCGATATGGCTCACATCACCATTATTGAGTTCCAGCTCATACACTACAGTTGGTGCCGTAGTTACCAGATCCAGATTGTACTCACGCTCCAGACGCTCCTGGATGATCTCCATATGCAGCATACCCAGGAAACCACAACGGAAACCGAAGCCCAGTGCGTCGGAGGTTTCAGGCTCAAAGAACAGCGATGCATCGTTCAGCGTCAGTTTGTCTAGCGCTTCACGGAAATCTTCATAATCATCAGAGCTGGTCGGGAACAGACCGGCGTAAACCTGCGGCTGCACCTTCTGGAAGCCAGGCAGAGAATCCACATCCTGAGTTTTCAGGTGGGTCAGGGTATCACCCACCGGCGCGCCGTGGATGTCCTTGATGCCCGCAACCACAAAACCTACTTCACCTGCCTTCAGGATGCCGGTCTCATGGCGTTTTGGCGTAAAGATACCAACAGAATCAATACCGTAGTTCTGGCCTGTGGATTTCACCACAATCTTGTCTTTCTTACGCAGCGTACCCTGCTTGACACGAACCAGCGACACAACGCCCAGGTAGTTATCAAACCAGGAGTCGATAATCAGTGCCTGCAACGGTGCTTCAGGGTCACCTTCAGGAGCTGGAACCTTCGCCACCAGGTATTCCAGCACCTCGTCGATGCCCAGACCACTCTTGGCAGAACATGGCACCGCTTCATCAGCTTCGATACCAATCACTTCTTCAATTTCAGTACGCACACGCTCAGGCTCGGCCTGGGGCAGGTCCATCTTGTTCAGAACCGGCAATACCTCAAGACCCTGCTCCAGCGCGGTATAACAGTTAGCCACAGATTGAGCTTCAACACCCTGAGCAGCATCGACCACCAGCAACGCACCTTCACATGCAGCCAGAGAACGAGATACTTCATAAGAGAAGTCAACGTGTCCCGGTGTATCAATGAAGTTCAGCTGATAGGTATTACCATCTTTAGCCTTATAATCCAGCGTTACACTCTGCGCCTTGATGGTGATACCACGTTCACGCTCCAGGTCCATGGAATCAAGTACCTGGGCGGCCATCTCACGTTCCGACAGACCACCACACACCTGGATGAAGCGGTCAGCCAGTGTGGATTTGCCGTGGTCGATATGGGCGATAATGGAAAAGTTCCGAATGTGATCAAGCGTGCTCACGGGTTCACTACCATCTGCTGTACATAAAATTTTGAGGCCGAAGTGTACCCCATTCACCCGATAAGGGCTACGACTCAAGCGGTGCTGAAGTGATGGAAAAACAAAGTGGGCAGCCCGAAAAAGCTCAGGAAGAACTGGCTACGAGCTGCCTCAACACATGACATAGAATTAACAGGTGCCTGATCAGTTGACCAGTTTCAGCGGTATAAAGAGTGGGCTTCCTCGCCGAATAACCCGCAACGGGATTGCACGCCTGGTGGGCAGCGACTTCACAACCTGACGAAAATCAGCCATGGAATCAATCCGCTGCCCATGCATCATAGTGATAATATCACCAGCAACCAGGCCAGCCTCTGCCCCCACACCACGCTCAACACGCTCAACGACAACACCAGTCTGCACATCCCACTGATCACGCAGAGCACGCGTCAGTGGTGCTACCTCAATCCCCAATCGATTAGCGGTACTGGACGCCTCAGGCGATCCTCTTCTTTGCGCAATGCCATTCTCTGGCAATTCACCAATTTCCAAGCGCACCAGCTGCTTTTTGCCACCACGAACAATGTTCAGGTTTGCTACATTGCCCGGACGCACTCGGCCAACCATGTGAGGTAAATCTGATGACAGAATAATGTCACGACCATTAAAGCCCGTGATTACATCACCTTCACGCAAGCCGCCATCCTGCGCAGGGCTTCCTGGCAATACACGCGCAACTAGTGCTCCGGCAGGACGGTCAAGACCGAAAGACTCTGCCAGATCCTTATTCACTTCCTGAATAATCACACCCAACCAGCCACGACGCACATAACCCTGCTCTTTCAGCTGATCAGCCACTTCCATTGCTACATCAATCGGGATTGCAAAAGACAACCCCATGAAGCCACCGGAGCGAGTATAGATCTGAGAGTTTATCCCTACGACTTTACCGTCCAGGTTAAACAATGGCCCTCCAGAATTACCCGGGTTGATCGCCACATCAGTCTGGATAAAGGGTACGTAGGTTTCATTCGCCAACGCACGCTCTTTAGCACTGACAATACCGGCAGTTACCGAGTGATCAAAGCCAAACGGCGAGCCAATCGCCAGTACCCATTCACCAACTTCCAGCCGGTCAGAACTACCCAGCTCAACGGTTGGCAGATCATTCGCCTTGACTTTTAACAGTGCCATATCAGTACGCTTATCAGAACCAATCACCTCTGCTATCAGCTCACGACGATCAGACAGACGTACAACCACTTCTGCTGCACCATCAATAACGTGATGATTAGTCAGCACATAACCGTCACGGGAAATGATAAAACCAGACCCCAGTGACCGGGGCGCTTTGCGTGGACGCTGTTGGCGTGGGTCAATCTGTCCACGAAAGAAATGGCGGAAGATCTCCGGCATCTGCTCAAATTCAGGCCCCTGAAACGGACTCTGCAACTGAGAATCACGCTGTTGTGACGGCTTCTGCACCGTACTGATATTTACAACCGCAGGTGACGCTTCCTTCACCAGGGTTCGAAACTCGGGCAGACCGGCGGCCTGCACCAGGGTGCTGCACAGCAGTAACGCGGCCAGCCCCAGAGTCATTCTGATCGTCTGCATAACGGGGTTCTCTCTCAGGTTTTCTCTGAACACCTGCTAACAACAGGCTATGTATCATAGAGAAAATAATAAGGGCGCTTTACCGCAGTACAACTTACAAAGCTGTCATATTTAACCAGCCGCCACAAACCCTTGCGTTTGACTCAGGCTAATCGCATTAACACGGGATGATATTCACGGGCACGCTGCCAACGATGAGACACCAGCCGTACAACCCCCAACCCGGATAACAGACCCAGCATACCCGCTAAGGCAGTCACCCCCTCTCCCAGCAACAACATATCAGCAAGCCCGGCACCAAGAAACAGAAGCAATAACGGCAGGAGATAGAGCGCCAGCGAAGCTTTTACAAAAGCCCCTTCAGCAATACCAACAACAACAGCATCATCAACAGCAACCACCAGCTGCTGGGGGTTCTCGACACAAATAACGACTTGCTGGCCCGCACTACGCTCAGCCAGTAAGCGCTGGCCACAACCGGCTCGCGCATTACAACTGGCACAGGCGCTCTGTTTTTGCACCTCAATCCAGACACCTTCATGGTCAACTTCAACCACGGTGCCATGCTCTTCTATCATGCACATTTTCTCGACAAACAAGCTTGCCAATACAAGCGATTCTGTAAAAATCCCTACCCGCAAAGGCTCTCGACTTTGCAAAATGGTGACTAGAAATATTTCCATACCTGCCAGGAACAAAGCTGTTACTGCCATGCAGTCGTTACTATCATGACGTCGTTACTATCGTGACGTCGCTACGACCATGCAGCCAGCACGAGCCCAAAGCAGATACAGCAAGCAACTATTTCAGCACAGAAGCCTCTGTTTACACTGATACAAAGCTACTGATACAAAGCTACTGTTTCAGCGTAGAAACCGATGCAGCAATGCGCTCAGCCATCACCAGCGGCACCTCTCCAACAACAGTAATAAATTTGTCGCCCTGACGCTTACCCACCGCAATCATGCCCTCTGCCTGAGCTACGCCTTCAGGTACAGACTGACGACCGAAATCTTCGATGCAGACAGATACTGCTTTTTTTCCGTCAGAGAACATCATCATCTCGCCGCCGCCAGGTGTCACCTCATGGCGCACATTACTGAAACCATCTGGTAACCAGTCAGCCTGCCACTGTGGCTGACCAGAAGACAGCAGATAACGGTGCTGCTCAATATAGCGCTCCAGCCCCTGTGACAGACGAATCACATCGGCTTCATCGCCCGCTGGTTGAGTCAGGTTACTACGATCACCAAACTGCGCTCTTACCAGATCATCATTTGCTGTCGTGGTTGCAGGCAGGCTGTACTGAGGCTGTGAAGAAGCCACGTTCGTTGCTGTATCCCCTCCCTGATTCTGCACCCCCAGGATAACCATTGCAGTCACCGATGCTGCAATAGCCATACTGGCCATTGGTTTCCACAGGGAGTTTTTATCCACCCGAGGAGCCTGCTGAGGCGGCTCAGCGGCAGGCTTCTGGCTGGACACTTCCTGGCCATCACCAGAAGAAAGATTATAAGTGGGTTCATTTTCCAGTGCGCCCATCACTGACGCGCTGATGTCAACCTCAGCCATATTTACCGGCTCGCCCCTCATAGCGGAACGGGCTACATGATAGCGCCGCCAGCGCTCTGCCATTTCAGGTGACTGCTCAAGCTGCTCAAGACTGCGACGCAGCTCAAACTCACCTGCCTCACCATCCATCATGGCAGACATGTTTTCAGCTGTATGCTCATTCATCAGGCCATACCTCGATGCATTTCCCAATCTGTTATTCAATGGTCCCAGAACCTGTATAAACAGGCTTATCAACGTAATGCCATCAAGGGCACTATCTCTTTATCGATCGCTTCTCGAGCACGGAAAATCCTGGAACGAACGGTTCCGACCGGACAATCCATAACCTGAGCGATATCTTCATAGCTCAACCCTTCAAACTCACGAAGCGTCAACGCGACACGTAAGTCTTCCGGTAAGCGGTCCAGCGTTTTGCGTACAACCTGCTGAAGCTCATCCCGATAAAGCTGAGCTTCCGGTGAAGCGATGTCCTTCAAATCAGTCGCACTCTCAAAGTGCTGAGCATCTTCTGCATCAACATCCACATCAGGTGGACGCCTACCTCTCGCCACCAAATGGTTTTTTGCCGTATTGATCGCAATTCTGTACAGCCACGTATAGAACGCACTGTCTCCGCGAAAATTCGGTAAGGCACGATACGCTTTGATAAACGCTTCCTGTGTTACATCCAGGGCTTCATGATGGTCGTAAACATAACGTCCGACCAGACCAATGATCTTATGCTGGTACTTCTTGACCAGCAGATCGAAAGCCCGTTTGTCGCCAGACTGCACTCGCAGTACCAGCTGCTTATCGATTTCTGCTTGGCTCTCGTTAGGCACTCTGCATCCTTATAACTAACCCGGCTATTGGGAACCGTCCATATAACAGACCAGACGGGGCACCCTGAAAGTATTCAACTGCTGCACACGCTTTGCAACCGGAAGTGTCAATGAAAAATACGCTCAAGATCTTTCAACACCATCAACAGCTACATAAGCAACACAAGCACACCTTCAGGTACATTTATAACCGGGGCAGGAGTGTCACGAACTACACTCTAAGACAGCACTTTGAAATAAAGTTCCCATTGCGTTTCAGAAATGCAGAAATGATCTTTTCATGAACGCATAGTGCCCGGCATAATGCGTGCGCATACAGCCCATCATCGGGCCTGCGTCAATAACATACTCAACCAGAAGCCCAGCAATATTTTCAGTCTCATTAAGGAACAGTATGAGCCGTACACATACCCATGACGTTCTGATTATCGGTTCCGGCTCTGCCGGTCTGACTCTGGCCTTGCAGCTGGCAGACCAGCAGCGGGTTGCAGTACTGAGCAAAGGCGAACTGCACGCAGGCTCCACCTGGCTAGCCCAGGGAGGAGTCGCAGCCGTACTGGATGAGCAGGACAGCATTGACGCACATGTTACAGATACTATGACTGCTGGTGCTGCACTCAGCCACGAGGATGCCGTACGCTTTACGGTCAGTGAAGGACGCAGTGCAATTGAGTGGCTGATAGAGCAAGGCGTACCCTTCACCCGTGATAGCGACCACAACACACACCAAAACGAGCGCGACGGCTATCACCTGACCAAAGAAGGGGGTCACTCCCAACGGCGCATCATCCATGCAGCTGATGCGACTGGCAAAGCAATCCAGTCCACCCTTATTGAACGGGCCCGCTCTCACCCTGATATCGACCTGTATGAACACCACGTCGCTGTTGATCTGATTACCCGTGACAAACTGCGCCTGCCCGGTAATCGCTGTGTCGGCGCTTATGTGCTGAATATAACCAGCGGCCACGTCGAAGTATTCCGCGCAGCCAATGTCGCACTGGCAACCGGAGGTGCATCCAAGGCCTACCTGTATACCAGCAACCGCGACGGAGCCAGTGGCGATGGCATTGCCATGGCCTGGCGCGCCGGGTGTCGAGTCGCTAATATGGAGTTCAATCAGTTCCACCCAACCTGCCTTTACCATCCACAAGCCAAGTCATTCCTGATTACCGAAGCTGTACGCGGAGAAGGAGGCAAACTTCGTCTGCCTGATGGTGAAGAGTTCATGAAACGCTTTGACGAACGCGGCGAATTAGCACCACGCGACATCGTTGCGCGCGCAATCGACCATGAGATGAAACGGCTGGGATGTGACTGTGTTTATCTGGACATCTCTCACAAGTCAGCCGACTTTATTCAGAATCACTTTCCCACTATCCACCGTAAATGCCTGAGCTATGGCATCGACATTACACGCGAGCCCATTCCGGTAGTTCCTGCCGCGCACTACACCTGTGGTGGCGTCGTCAGCGACCAGCATGGCCGCACCGACATAGACGGCCTGTACGCCATAGGCGAAACTGCTTTTACCGGCCTGCACGGTGCCAATCGACTGGCCAGCAACTCGCTCCTGGAATGCGTTGTCTACGCCCGTGCCGCAGCGGCGGATATTCAGGCACAGCAAACCACACCAGCATTACCAGAGATCCCCGTATGGGATGAATCACTGGTCACAGATTCTGATGAAGATGTCATTATCTCACACAACTGGGACGAACTCCGCCGATTCATGTGGGATTATGTCGGCATCGTGCGTAGCAGTAAACGCTTGCAGCGAGCCCGCCATAGAGCTGAAATGCTGCAACATGAAATCACTGAATACTACAGTAATTACCGCATAAGCCGTGATCTGCTGGAATTACGCAACCTGGCCCTGGTTGCTGACTTGATCATCCGCTCAGCCATGCTACGGCAGGAAAGCCGTGGGCTGCATTACACTCTGGACTATCCGGAACTAAGCCCGGAATTGCGCGACTCAATTCTGACACCGGTCAATTATAGCTGGCCACGTAACTGATCAGGCAACCGCGAATTCAACTCAGAAACCCCGCACTTCCAGTGCGGGAAATGGCCGGGTTATTCTACGTTCGACTGTATTTTTTCAAGCTGAGGTGGACGAGCAAAGCGCAATGCTACCGTTAACCGTCTGAAATCGCTTTCAGATAACGCATCACGCCATACTGTTACGGGAATGGAAAGATAGCGCTCACTCAAGTCAAGACGAAAGAATAACACCTGCGGGGTTATCAATATTGACGACACACACTCAACTCTGAACCAGCGGCCAGCACAACCGACCTGCACCCTGCCCTGACGCGGGTTCCAACGCAAAGAATCAAACGGGATACTCACAGAAACCAGTAGAGAAACAACCAGCGCACATAACGCCAGCACAGAGCGGGTAAAGAGCGGCAACGATGTAAAGCTTATTGCCACCAACGCCAGAGCAGTCAGCAGCCATAGCCACCGCCGCCCCAGCCTGGAAGGGGAAAAGCGAACTTCAATCGGGCTGAACACGATCCAGTATGATTTTTACTATGCGCTTGTGGTTCTCATCATGGGGCTCACCACGCTGCATCAGCCAGACAAACAGGTCCTGATCTTCTTCTGCCAACAGATTAACGAAACGCTCCTGATCATCTTCTGACAGATCACGAAACGCCTCTTCCATAAATGGCACAAACAGAACATCCAGCTCCAGCATACCCCGACGGGACTGCCAGCTCAGGCGACGAATATCGTCTTCAGTGTATTTCATCCGATTACTTGCTCCTGTTCATAAACGGTCGAATAATAAACGCTCAAAAACGGCCTGCAATCCGATAAAAAGGACTCACTGGGCCGCTGAAGTACTCAGACTTCAGACGATTTGATGCGATATTCAGCGGAACGGGCGTGTGCAGTCAGACTTTCACCACGCGCCAGCACTGAAGCTACCTGCCCCATTTCAGACGCACCATCTGCCGAGAAGAAGATCAACGATGAGCGCTTCTGGAAGTCATATACACCCAACGGCGAAGAAAAGCGCGCAGTGCCCGACGTTGGCAGAACATGATTTGGGCCCGCACAATAGTCACCCAGCGCTTCAGCTGTATAGCGCCCCATAAAGATGGCGCCAGCATGACGAATATGCGGAAGCAATACCTGCGGATCTGCTACAGATAATTCCAGATGCTCAGGCGCAATGCGGTTAGTCATATCAACGGCTTCAGCCATATCAGCTACCTGAATCAGCGCACCACGCTCACGCAAGGAAACTTCAATAATGTCCTTACGCTCCATGGTTGGCAGCAATTTTTCGATACTGGCCTCAACCTGGGCAATATAATCCGCATCAGGACATAACAAAATCGACTGTGCATCTTCATCATGTTCCGCCTGAGAGAACAGATCCATCGCCACCCAGTCCGGGTTGGTCTGGCCATCACAAACCACCAGAATCTCAGAAGGGCCAGCAATCATATCAATGCCAACCGCACCAAATACGGCACGCTTGGCCGTGGCAACAAAGATATTACCGGGGCCCACAATCTTGTCGACCTTCGGTACCGTTTCTGTACCGTATGCCAGTGCCGCAACCGCCTGAGCACCGCCAATACAGAATACACGATCAACACCAGCCAGCGCTGCTGCCGCCAGCACCAGCTCGTTTACGTCGCCATCAGGTGTCGGCACTACCATGATGATTTCATCAACACCAGCCACTTTGGCAGGCATGGCATTCATCAATACTGAAGAAGGGTAAGCAGCCTTGCCACCTGGCACATAAAGACCGACCCGGTCCATCGGTGTCACCTGCTGACCCAGCATGGTGCCATCCGCTTCAGTGTACTGCCAGGACTCACTTTTCTGCTGCTCGTGATAAGTTCTCACACGCCGCGCCGCAACTTCCAGCGCCTGACGCTGATCATCAGGCAAACCAGCCAACGCCTGCTCCAGACGCTCACGACTCATTTCCAGTTCAGCCATACTGCTGACCGACATGCGATCAAAGCGATTGGTATACTCCACCACCGCCGAATCGCCTTCAGCTTTTACCCGCACCAGAATGTCATCAACAATCTGGTTAACCTTGCCATCAGATACTGATTCCCAAGCCAGCAGCGTATCAAGCTGCTGTGAAAAACCAGCATCTCGGGTATTCATCCTGCGAATTATACTCATAAAGCCGCTTCCTCCCTGCGCTCAGCAATGGCCGTAGCCAGCGCATCAAGTATTGGCTGAATTTGTCGATGTTTCATTTTCAGTGACGCCTGTCCAACTACCAGACGGGAGCTGATATCAGCGATATGCTCGGTTGGTTCCAGACCGTTAGCACGCAAGGTATTACCAGTATCAACAATATCAACAATGCAGTCCGCCAACCCCATAATCGGCGCCAGCTCCATTGCGCCATACAGTTTGATGATATCAACCTGCTTACCCTGACGGGCAAAGTAGTCACGGGTAACATTGACGAACTTGGATGCCACCTTCATACGACCACTGACCGGCGTAGCTGCGGTCATACGGGCAACCATCAGTTTACATTTTGAAATTTCCAGATCCAGTGGTTCATAGAGCCCCTGACCACCATGTTCCAGCAGTACATCCTTGCCGGCGATCCCCATATCAGCACCACCATACTCAACGTAGGTAGGCACATCCGTCGCGCGGATGACCACCAGCTTGATGTTGTCATGATTGGTATCAAAGATCAGTTTGCGACTGCTGTAAATATCCTCTGCCGGTACAATATCTGCTGCAGCCAGCAGTGGCAGTGTTTCCTTAAGGATGCGCCCTTTCGACAGCGCGATGGTCAAATTCTGCTTCATGACAGATCTTTTTCACTCACTCATCCAGGCACACGTCTGATGCAGGCGCCCAGTAACTGCAGTTTTTCTTCAATACATTCATAACCACGATCAATATGGTAAATACGATCAATCGTGGTATCACCTTCAGCCACCAGCGCTGCAATCACCAGGCTGGCGGATGCACGCAGGTCGGTAGCCATAACCGGCGCCCCTTGCAACGTATCCACACCTTCAACGACAGCAGTATTACCGTCAATGGTGACATTGGCCCCCATGCGAATCATCTCCTGCATATGCATGAAACGATTCTCGAACACGGTTTCCTTGATACGACCAACACCTTGCGCCACGATATTAACCGCCGCAAACTGCGCCTGCATATCCGTCGGGAACGCTGGGTAAGGTGCAGTAGTAATATTCACCGCTTTCGGTCGCTGACCTTTCATATCCAGCACAATCCAGTCAGGACCAATTTCAATCTCAGCACCCGCTTCACGAAACTTCTGCAGTACCGCATCCAGCGTATCAGGACGAGTATCTTTTACCTTGATTCGCCCACCGGTTACCGCCACAGCTGCCAGATAGGTGCCCGTCTCAATGCGATCCGGCAAAACGGAATAGCGACAGCCGTGCAGCTTTTCAACACCATTTACAATAATTGTATCCGTGCCGTGACCACTGATATCTGCCCCCATTGCAATCAGGCATTCAGCCAGATCAACAATTTCCGGCTCTCTTGCAGCATTTTCGATAACAGTCTGACCATCGGCCAGAGCGGCCGCCATCAGAATATTTTCGGTTCCCGTTACGGTCACCATATCGAAAAACACCGGCGCCCCTTTCAGACGGCCATTACTACGGGCGCGAATATAACCACCTTCGACCTGAATATCTGCACCCATCGCTTCCAGACCACGAATATGCTGGTCTACAGGGCGGCTACCGATTGCACAGCCACCCGGCAGCGAAACCTCCGCTTCACCAAAGTGCGCCAGCAACGGCCCCAGTACCAGAATGGATGCTCGCATGGTTTTCACCAGTTCATATGGTGCATGCGTCTCCTGAATGGTACCCGGATCAATCTCAACGCTGAGCTTCTCATCAATAGTCAGATCTACACCCATACGGCGCAAGAGCTCCAGCATGGTTGTAATATCGTGCAGATGCGGCAGGTTGCAGATGGTCACCGGCTCAGATGCCAACAGCGTCGCTGCCAAAATCGGCAATGCTGAGTTTTTGGCACCAGAAATACGTACTTCACCACCCAGCGGTTTGCCGCCAGTAATAATCAGTTTATCCATATGACTTAATCAGAAACCTCGAGTGGATCAGCCCTGCAGAGCCTGCCACTGCTCAGGCGTATATGCTTTGATAGTCAGCGCATGAATTGCACCGCTACGGATATGCTCATTCAGGCACTGATAAACCAGCTGCTGTTTTTTTACTGGCATAAGCCCGGCAAAAACGTCTCCCACAACAGTCACCTGGAAGTCACAGCCCTCACCTGCGGTATGTGCTGTACAACCTTCCAGAGCGTTTTCAATAATCTGCTTGATTTCGTCAGCACCCATGCTGGACTCCATAGTTTTTTATAAATTACTGTTGTCATAAAGCGATAGCACCACAAATCGATAGTGCTATTAAAATGATATTCTTATATATCAATGCTATTGCAGGCCGCCGTTATAAACCACCAAAACGCAACCAACAACACGAGCGAAACAAACCGACCTGCCGATAAAAGGCTTTCAGTGGTCAGCAGTGAGGATGTCAGTTTTCGGACAGCACAGTTTTACGGCTGTACGCCCAGCTACGATCCATACCTGCCAGCCTACCAAGCGCACGCAACTCATCAGGCAAATCAATAACATCCAACCGCAGTTCACGATCTCTTGCCCAACGCTGCAAGCAGAGCCACAAAGACAATGCACTACTGTCAGAGCGAATAACACCACGAAGACAAATCTGTTGAGGCCCTTTGGCATCAGCCAGCGCATCTTCCAGCCGTGTGCGAACAGCCATTACTGTACGAAAGGTCAGCATACCGCTGACCTCAAGACAATGATCATCACGCCGCTTTACCTGCGCCTGCTCCATCAGCCTTCCTGCCCAACCTTTCCATCAATACTGTTACGCCAGGCAGTAATTACAGAGCCCACTTTACCTTTGTGCTCCTGCGCCATGTTGGCAAACTGATTTTTGAACGTTAGTCGCAGGTTGATGCCATCCATAGAAGCGTTTACCAAAGACCAGCGATCGTTACGTTTCAACATGAAGTAGACCACGGTATATTCCGTGCCATTAGCTGATTTTACCACGACAGACACAGCCTGCTTTTCTGGCTTCGGACTTTCTTTAGCCGGCTTGACTATACGGTAGCTTTCTATCTGGAAACCGAGCAATGCGCGCGCATAGGTTTTCAGCAAGGTCGTTTTGAACACATCACTGAACTGCTCACGCTGATCCGCAGACGCCCGGCGGTAATATTTACCCATCACCCGGCGTGCGATGTAGTCAAAATCCACAACAGGAGACAGTGCCTGATCAATTTCGCCAAGAAGCTCATCAAAGCGAGCCTCTTCTTTCAGACCCTCATTATCCAGAACCTTGAGCACGTCACGAGTGGCCGTATCAACAGCACCAGCTGCTTCATCCCAGCCCGCCTGCCCTACAGAAGAAAAACAGAACAGCACAGCTGTCATCACCAGCCAGCGAGTTAAAAACATACGCTTAACAACCTGCATCATGGCATTACCCCTTTATGTCTATACAGATCACAACAGGCTCCCCTGCTACTCACACTGAGCAGGATCTAAAAACCCAGTAACCCACGTATTATTCACTCGCCTGGTTGAACAGGAACTTGCCGATCAGTTCTTCCAGTACCAGCGCCGACTGCGTATCCTCAAAGATATCGCCATCAGCCAACATCTCGTCATCAGCACCCGGAGAAATTCCAATATATTTTTCCCCCAGCAGGCCTGCCGTCAGAATGCTTGCCGAACTGTCCACTGACAGAAAATCCACATCATTATTGATTTCCATTTCAACCAGCGCCATCAGTTGATCCGGATCCAGACTGATCTGCGTAACCTGGCCAATCAATACACCGGACATAGTGACCTTGGAACGTGCTGTCAGGCCACCAATATTTTCAAAACGCGCATATAGCGTATAGCTCTGTTTTGATTCGGACAGACTCAATCCACTGACGTTCAGTGCCAGCATTAGCAGCGCCAGCATTCCCGCAATGAGGAACGCACCGACACTCAACTCCATCATCCGTAGACGCATATCTCAGAGATCTCCAAACATCAGTGCAGTGAGCACAAAATCCAACCCCAGCACAGCCAGCGAAGCATAGACAACGGTTCTTGTCGTGGCCTGACTGATACCTTCCGACGTCGGCACACAGTCATAACCCTGAAATACGGCAATCCAGGTCACAACAAACCCGAACACCACCGCTTTGATACAGCCGTTGATAACATCATCATAAAAGCTGACCGCATTCTGCATATTGGCCCAGAATGACCCTTCATAAATACCCAGCCATTCAACGCCAACCAGCGCGCCACCATATATACCAACCAATGCAAACACCGCTGATAAAATGGGCAAACAGAGGAAACCCGCCCAGAAGCGTGGCGCTACAATACGGCGCAGCGGGTCAACACCAATCATCTCCAGACTGGCCAGCTGTTCTGTTGCTTTCATCAGGCCAATTTCTGCGGTCAAAGCAGAGCCTGCTCGGCCCGCAAACAGCAAAGCGGTGACTACTGGTGCCAATTCTCGAACCAGACTTAGTGCAACCATCTGACCAACAGCCTGCTCAGAGCCATAATCAACCAGAATAGTGTAGCCCTGAAGCCCCAGCACCATACCGATGAATAAACCAGAAACAACAATAATAATCAGCGACTGTACGCCGACAACGTAAATCTGCCTTACCAGTAGCGGCAGCATCTGCATAGGCGCAGGACGAGCCAGCAATGATTGCAGCAAGAAAATAGCAGCACGACCAAATGATGCGACTCGATCCAGGGCACCGCGCCCTATTGTAGTAATCAGTTCAATCACGATCAGTACCCCAGCAGGTCAGTCTGATAATCATCAGCTGGAAAATGGAACGGTACTGGCCCATCCGGGAGCCCTTCCATAAACTGTTGTACCTGGTCAGAGCTATCTTTTGATAGCTGCTCAGGCGTCCCCCTGGCAATCACACTGCCATCAGCCAGGAGATAGATATAATCTGCAATGCTTAGTGTTTCCTGAATATCATGGGAAACGATAATACTGGTATGTCCGGTCGCTTCGTTCAGCCGCTTGATAAGGTTAACCAGCACGCCCATGGCAATAGGGTCTTGTCCGGTGAAGGGCTCATCATACATCAGCACATCCGGGTCCAGTGCAATTGCCCGCGCCAGCGCAACACGCCGCGCCATTCCCCCAGAAAGCTCGCTGGGCATAAGATCACGAGCGCCACGCAAACCCACAGCCTGTAATTTCATCAGCACAAGATCGCGCACCATCTCTTCTGGCAACTTCGTGTGTACACGCAACGGGAACGCCACGTTTTCATACACATTCATATCAGTAAATAGTGCACCGCTCTGGAACAGCATGCCCATACGCTCTCTGATACGGAACAATGCACGCCGACTCAGAGCCGGGATATTTTCACCGTCCAGCAAAATCTCCCCAGCATCAGGCCTCAACTGCCCGCCAATCAGTTTAAGCAGTGTTGTTTTTCCTGTCCCGGAAGGCCCCATGATGGCAGTTACCCTGCCACGCGGCACCTGAATATCAACATCGCGGAAAATTGCACGCTCCCCGCGATAGAAAGTCAGGCCACGTATATCAATAATTATGTCGTCCAGCTGAGTCATCTCGCACACAGATAATAAGACCGATGGCTTTGCAGCAACCTCGGCAATATGCCTTTGAAGCCTCCGGTGCCATTCAGGCGGACGGGCTCAAAAGGCCGGAATTATAGCAATTACACCCGCATACAGGAACCACAGTATCCTGCTCACACGACTGCAGTGTATTGCCGATATGCTGTCAATAAAGTGAACAAGGCATCGTTTACTATATGAAGCAACACGCCACGTATAAGTAACACGCCATGTATAAGTCATGCTCCATCAGAAGCATAGTTATAGCTGTATCGCTATCGCCGTAAAGAAAATGTGAAAACCCGGAAGAGGCGCGTACCAAAACATCAACACAACAACCAACCACCAATGTCAATGATTGACCCGTCAGAACATTCTGTTTAAATAGCGGCTTTGCCGCACAATCGACCCTGACTCGAGGACACCCACCCATCATGCTTTATCCGATACTGGCACTGATCGCAGGCCTGACATTACTTGTCTGGAGCGCCGACCACTTTGTAAACGGTGCTGCGGCAACCGCCCGTAATTTTGGCATGTCCCCTCTACTGATCGGTTTGACTATCGTATCTTTCGGCACCTCTGCACCAGAAATTCTGGTTTCAATAATGGCCGCTATCAGTGATTCCGGCGATCTGGCTGTCGGCAACGCACTGGGCTCCAACATCGCCAATATCGCCATGGTACTAGGCATAACAGCCCTTATTGCACCACTCCCCGTCAAATCAGGTGTTCTGCGCCAGGAAATTCCGGTGCTGATCGTGGTTACTCTGCTAGCCGGGGTACTGTTGCTGGATCTGAAGCTGGCACTACTTGACAGCCTGATTCTGATCACTGCGCTACTGTTAAGCCTCTATCTGTTCCGCCGCTTTCAGCGCAACGCAGGGGATGATAGCGTTGCAGAAGAAGCCGCAGAAATGCCACAGATGAGCACCCCGAGAGCCATTCTGACACTGATAACAGGGCTTGCCGTACTGATTGCCAGCTCTCGCATGTTGGTATGGGGGGCAACAGAAATTGCGACTGCACTGGGGGTCAGCGAACTGGTTATCGGCCTTACTATTGTCGCCATCGGCACCAGCTTGCCAGAACTGGCAGCCTCTGTCGCCAGCGCACTGAAAAATCACCACGATATTGCTATTGGCGCGGTTGTTGGCTCCAATATTTTCAATCTTGCAGCCGTTATGGCTATACCAGGATTTGTTTCCACCATTGCACTGGACACAATTGTCCTGCAACGTGACTACGCAATTATGCTGATGTTTACATTGCTACTGGCTGGCTTTGCCCTGTTACAACGTCCCCGTCGTATCAACCGCATTGAAGGCGGTATACTGGCAGCAGGGTACGCTGGCTACCTGGCCCTGTTGTACGCTATGAATAGCTGAAGTATGACCGAGCAGGGCAAGCGCTCAGACTGACACCTGTCCTGCACCACATCATTTTGAACACCGGCCCGCAGGCCATAAAACTTAATACAGCTGTCCGAGGCTATACCTCAACCATGAATGACACTACTGATTTCATTGCATCTGCCCGCCGCACCATCACACTTGAAGCAGATGCAGTTAGCGCTCTGAACCAGCATCTGGATGCTGACTTCGTGCGTGCCTGCGAACTGATGCTGAACTGCAAAGGCCGCATCATTGTGACAGGGATGGGAAAATCAGGACATATCGGCCGTAAAATTGCGGCAACACTTGCCAGCACAGGCACACCCGCTTTTTTTGTACACCCGGGCGAAGCCAGCCATGGTGACCTGGGCATGTTCACCCATAACGATGTTGTGCTGGCTCTGTCAAACTCAGGTGAAACGGGTGAAATTGTTACCATCCTACCACTGATCAAACGCATGAATGCCCCATTGATCAGCATTACAGCCAACGCCAGCTCAACACTTTCAAGGGCCGCCGATGCAGACCTTCATATTGGCGTTGATAAAGAAGCCTGCCCCCTCAATCTGGCCCCCACATCCAGCACCACCACACAGTTAGTACTAGGGGATGCACTTGCAATAGCACTACTGGAGGCACGCGGGTTTGGCGCCGAAGACTTTGCCTTCTCACATCCGGGCGGAAGCCTGGGTCGCCGTTTGCTGCTAAAAGTAGAGAATGTCATGCACACCGGCCAGGATGTACCCGTTGTTGGCGAAGCGACATTGCTGCAAGATGCGTTGATGGAAGTAACTCGAAAACGCCTGGGAATGACTGCAATTGTCAACGCAGAAGGCAAGCTATGTGGTATTTTTACCGACGGAGATCTGCGCCGTGCCATTGATCAGGAAACAGACCTGAAAAGCACGCTGATACGCGACGCCATGACAGCCAACTGCACAACAATTCATGCCGATGCCCTGGCAGCCGAAGCGGTACAGATAATGCAGGAACGCAAAATTAGCGCCCTGGTTGTTGTTGATGAACACCAGCTTCCCGTTGGCGCCCTGAATATGCACGATATGCTCAAAGCAGGAGTGATCTGATGAGTAACTGGTATAGCCAGATTGAAGAAACACTCGCGGAAAAGGCGGCCAGCGTACGACTTGCTGTGTTTGATGTTGACGGTATTCTTACCAACGGCCAGCTACTATTCACTGCAGATGGCCATGAAGTAAAACAGTTTAACACCCTGGACGGGCTGGGCATCAAACTGCTGCAGAAAGCGGGTATCGAATCCGCCATCATCACAGGCCGCCGCTCTCCTCAGGTTGAACAACGCGCCAGAGCCCTGGGCATTACCTGGGTTGAACAGGGCCGGGAAGACAAGCTGACAGCACTGCAAGAACTCTGGCAACGCAGTGGTCATAGCGCCAGAACTACAGCTTATATCGGTGACGACCTGCCAGACCTGGCAGCTATCAGGGCCGCCAGTTTCGGCGCCTGTGTGCCCAATGGCCATCCGCTGGTACAGCAACACGCAGACTGGGTGACCCACCGGTGTGGCGGGGAAGGCGCAGCACGAGAATTCTGTGAATTTATATTACAAGCCCAGGGGCGGCTGGACAAAATTCTGAACAACTATCTGTAAAATTTCCGGTCAGACCCGAAACGTTCAGTACCCGAAAAGACCTGAGTTACTGCAAGAACAGAGCTATCGCAAGGCCAGAGCCACTGCAAGCCAGGTTGCTGTCGAACCAGAGAACTATGTAACCCGTTAATGGCCAGGTTCAACAGCTATACGGCGAGGTAACAGCAAGAGCAAGCAATTGCTGGCGTAACAAGCGGTAAGAGCAATATAGCCACAAGATCAGTCTTTACGATACGAAACGGAGCCACCCCATTCATACCTGTATGCACCGCCTATATCCCATTATCATCAGGAGTTACTGATGGGACGCACTCGTTTTCGCCTGTTGCTGGCCGCTTTGCTGCTGATTCCATTTCTACTGTATTGGGGTGCAGGTAACACACCGTCTGAACGTAGCCGGGTACAGCCTCCAGAAACGGAAATCGACAGCTTTATGACGGGCCTTAAGATTACGGAATACAGCACTCAAGGTGACATTCTGCAACAGATCCAGGCCAGTCATCTGGAACACCGTCAAGGCATCAACTACTTCACATTACCCGTACTGGAACAACACTCAGCAAACGGCAGCCAGAACAGACTGGAGGCTGACAGAGGCCAGATAGATGATGGCCAGCAGCGTATGGATTTATACGATAATGTCATCCTGCAACGCAGGCTGAGTGATGGTAGTCGCCAACAATTATACACAGAACAATTAAGCTGGTTTCCTCAGCAAAAACTGCTGCATACCCGCACCGACATTATATTTAACATGCCGGGTCATCAGATTCGTGCAGCCGGCCTGAAAGCAGACCTGAACACAGGCCGGATTGATCTGCTCTCCGGGGTAAAGGGGCTACACAATAATGACAAACAGGATTAAACCCATACTGGTATTGAGCACCCTGCTGACCAGCACCTTCAGCTTCGCACTGCCAGAAGATCGTAATCAACCCGTGCATGTTAGCGCTGACAGCGCCAGCATTGATGAAAAAACCGGGATTACCCTCTATCAGGGTGACGTTGTCATCAGCCAGGGCAGCCTGCAAATCAACGCAGATCAGGTAAAACTTTACCGCTCGAACAGCGGTATTGACCGGCTGGTTGCCACAGGCAGGCAAAAAGCTGCCCACTTCCGTCAGAAACCTGCTCAGGATCAGCCATGGACTGATGCCTGGGGGCAAACTATGGAATATGATGTAAGCAAACAAAGCCTGACAATTTCGGGCAACGGCAAAGTTCAGCAAGGCAAAGACCGTTTCAGCGGAGAACGTATCGTCTACAATATCAAACGCTCTATCGTTAACGCCTTTGGTGGCAAACAGGGCAAAGGGCGTATCCAGATGATTATCCAGCCCAGACAACCCGTTCCAGCGAGTGAGTGAACAGTAATGAGTAATCTGCAGGCACTCCACCTGGCTAAACAGTATCGAGGGCGGGAAGTTGTTCGTGATGTGTCACTGAACATTAACAAGGGCGAAGTCGTTGGACTGCTGGGCCCTAATGGCGCAGGCAAAACAACCTGCTTTTACATGATCGTAGGCCTGATACAGGCTGACCGCGGCCAGATTCGTATCGGCGACCAGGATATAACACAGCTACCGATGCATGGTCGGGCCCGCAGTGGCATCGGCTATCTGCCTCAGGAAGCTTCTATATTTCGTAAACTCAGCGTCAGCGATAACCTGCTTGCGATTCTGGAAACCCGGCGTGACCTGACGCACAACCAGCAACGCGAAAAACGCGACGAATTGCTGGAAGAGTTTCACATTACACATATTCGTGACAGTCTGGGCATGGCACTTTCTGGTGGAGAAAGACGCCGGGTAGAGATCGCTAGAGCACTGGCAACTGAACCCGACTTCATTCTGCTGGACGAGCCCTTTGCAGGCGTTGATCCAATTTCCGTCAACGACATCAAAGCAACAGTACGCCATCTGCAGGCACGGGGTATCGGTATCCTGATCACAGACCATAATGTAAGAGAGACACTGGACATCTGCCAGCAGGCCTATATTGTCAGTGGCGGCGTAATTCTTGCAAATGGCAGCCCGGACGCCATCATGGCAAATGAAGCCGTACGTAGCGCCTATCTGGGTGATCAGTTCAGGCTATAAAGCAGAACCTCTCAGATACAGAGATACAGAAACAGGAACCGATCTTACCGCTATGAATTGATACGCATAATACATTTCATACCAGAGATAAGCGCATCGTTCAGACAGATAGATCACCGTTGCCGGGATATTGCAGACAGGGTTAAGCACAACGTTTTATGAAACAATCACTGCAACTCAAAATTGGCCAGCACCTGACCATGACGCCACAGCTGCAGCAGGCAATTCGCCTGTTACAGCTCTCAACACTGGATCTACAACAGGAGATTCAGGAAGCACTGGACAGCAATCCGTTACTGGAAACCAGTGAAGATGATCAGGATACCCCCAGCGCAGACAGCGGCAACGAAGCCACCGAGCAAACGCCGCCAGCTTCAGAAGAACAGACAACAAACGCCACCGAGCCCCTGACAGCCAGTACAAATGAAACTGACGATACACCTCAGGCTGAAGATAGCTGGCAGGACGATATTCCTGATGAACTGGGCATCGACAGTAGCTGGGAAGATACTTTTCAGAGCAGCACTGTCAGCAGTGATGTTGCAGAGATGCCGCAGGATAACGATAGCGCAGAGGAAACCCTGCAAGATCACCTGCTCTGGCAACTCAACCTGACACCGATGAGCGAGACAGACCAACTGATTGCCGCAGCCATCATTGATGGCATTACCCCGGACGGTTATCTGAGTGTCTCACTGGAAGATATCCATGAACATTTCCGGCAGAGCCAGCCCGCTCAGTTTCACGACGTTGAACTGGACGAAGCTGAAGCAGTCTTGCGTCGTGTGCAGCAATTTGATCCAGCAGGCATCGCTGCCCGTGACCTCAGCGAGTGTCTGCATCTGCAGCTGATTCAGATGCCTGTAAACACCCCACTTCGCAAGGAAGCATTACTACTAGTCGATAAACACCTTAACCTGCTGGGCAGTCGGGACTACCGCACACTAATGCGTCGGACTCGCATGAAGGAACCCCAGTTACAGAGTGTTATAGAACTGATCCAGAGCCTGAACCCCAAACCAGGCGCTATTATCGCTTCAGGAAAAGCGGAATACGTTATTCCGGATGTCATTGTTGAAAAGGTCAAGGGTATATGGACAGTCAGTCTGAATCCTGAAATTGCACCCAGACTGCGTGTAAATAGCAGCTACGCCGACCTTATCCGGCGGGCAGATAACAGCCCGGATAACACCTATCTGAAAAACCACCTGCAAGAAGCACGCTGGTTTATTAAAAGCCTGCTCAGCCGCAATGAAACCTTACTGAAAGTTGCCCGCGAAATAGTCGCCCGCCAGAGTGAGTTTCTGGATCACGGTGAAGAAGCTATGAAACCCATGGTACTGCACGACATTGCCGAAGCTGTTGATATGCATGAGTCCACAATATCCAGGGTTACAACACAAAAGTTTATGCATACGCCTCGCGGCATCTTCGAGCTGAAATATTTCTTTTCCAGCCATGTCAGCACTGCAGATGGTGGAGCAGCTTCTTCTACTGCCATTCGTGCCGTGATCAAAAAACTGGTTGCGGCAGAAAACCCTGCAAAACCTCTGAGTGATAACAAGATCGCCCAGTTACTTGACGAGCAGGGAATCAAGGTCGCCAGGCGCACCATCGCAAAATATCGCGAGGCAATGGCAATTCCGCCTTCTAATGAGCGAAAGCGTCTGGTTTAATGACAGTGGAGTCTGTAGTACGGGTTATCACCCAGGACGCTGCCAGAATAGACTCCCTATAAAACGAGCAATCGCCGCTGTAATCAGGAGAAAGCTATGCAGATCAATATTACTGGACACCATGTCGAACTGACTGAAGCCCTGAGTGAATACGTTCACACCAAGTTTGAAAAGCTGGAACGTCACTTCGACAATATTACCAATGTTCAGGTAACTCTCAGCGTAGACAAGCAGCGACAGCAGGCTGAAGCTGATATGCACCTGGCCGGCGCACAGATTTTCGCCTCCCATGACCATGACAACATGTATGCTTCTATTGATGGCCTGATCGACAAACTGGATCGTCAGATCATCCGTCATAAAGAAAAACTGAAAGCTCACAAATAAACCGGTTCGCATCACCCGATGACGATTACTGATCTGATTACCCCTTCAAGTATCCTCTGGGGGCTTGAAGGGGCCAGCAAAAAACGGGTCCTGGAAATGGCTAGCCACGCCATCGCCGGGCAACATCCATCACTGGAAGCTGATGCCATTTTTTCAGGCCTGATCAACCGTGAACGCCTGGGCAGTACAGGCATTGGAGAAGGCGTCGCCATTCCACACTGCCGATTAGGTAATTGCGATGAAGCTCTGGGCTACCTGATCAAACTTGATACCCCCATTGATTTTGACGCAATTGATGGTCAGCCTGTTGATCTGCTCTTTATCCTCACAGTCCCTGAGGAAGCCTGCGAACAACACCTGAATACGCTGGCTTCACTGGCTGAAAACTTTGGCCGAGCCAGTTTTCGCGACGGCTTACGCGCCTGTACTTCAGCTTCATCCCTGTACGATGCGGTCCAGCAGTCCGCTCATTGACGCGGAGATTTCGCCATGAAACTGGTTGTTGTCAGCGGCCGTTCCGGCTCAGGTAAAAGTACAGCCTTGCAGGCACTGGAAGATATAGGCTTTTACTGCATTGATAATCTTCCAGCCCTGCTATTGCCAGAACTGGTCATACAGATGAACACCAACAGTGACCACCCGGCATCTGTTGCTGTCAGCATTGACGCACGTAATCTGCGCAGCAACCTGCAGCAGTTCCCCGCACTGTTTAAACAGCTGCGTGAGGAAGGGAATGCCCATTTCGAGCTGCTGTTTCTGGACGCAGCCGAAGCCACACTGCTAAAACGCTATAGTGCAACCCGCCGCAAGCATCCTCTGTCAGATAACAATCCCGGGCTGCAAGCGGCGATTCAATACGAAAAGAAACTGCTGGAACCGATTGCAGATCTGGCTGATATTCGTATTGATACCACTCGCCTTAGTCTGTATGACCTGCGTGATACCATCAAGTTACGTATTGCGCGCCGACAGGAACAGGACCTTTCCATACAATTCGAATCTTTCGGCTTCAAACACGGCGTGCCACTGGATGTTGATCTGGTATTTGACGTACGTGTACTACCCAACCCTTACTGGATACCGGAGCTACGCGGCTTCAATGGCCGGGAAAAACCAGTGATAGAGTTTCTGGAAAAAGAAGCGGAAGTAACAGAAATGCAGCAGGACATACAGCAATACCTGGAACGCTGGCTACCACGTTATGCTGCGAATAACCGCAGCTATGTCACAATTGGTATTGGCTGTACCGGCGGCCAGCATCGCTCTGTTTATATGGCTGAGCAACTAACCCGTCATTTTGCTGCCAACATGGACAGCAATGTACACGTACGTCACCGGGAACTCAGCTAACAACACATCAGATTGCAAGACGTTGCTAACACAAAAGTAGCTAACAGGAGCAAGATACAGGAGCCAAAGGTGCTGAAGAAAGATATCACAATTATCAATAAACTGGGCCTGCATGCTCGTGCCGCAGCCAAGCTGATCAACACCACCAGCCGCTTCAGCAGCGAAATTCAACTGGTGAAGGAAGGCCGCGAAGTCGATGGTAAAAGCATTATGGCCGTGATGATGCTAGCCGCCTCACAAGGCACACAGCTAACAATCCAGGCCAACGGCGATGACGCCGATCAGGCACTGCATGCAATAGAAGCTCTGGTGCTCAACCGCTTCGACGAAGCCGAATAACCCGCCGCTTTTCCCTGCCTTGATAACACGCCTCCCTGCATAACAAGCCTCCGTGCGCTCATGGGGGCTTTTCGTTATAATCGCCGGGCCCCTTCACACCTTGGCACAGAGCGCAGACAGTAATGAGCAGACTGAACGATAGAAGCCATCTTGACCGGCTCAATGAAGCGCTGGACAGCGGTGAATTTCGCCAGATTCGCTATACACTCAATAATAGCCTGCGCCCGGTAGAAGTTGCTCGCCTGATTGAGAAGACACCTCCTAAAGAGCGTCAGGTGCTATGGGGGCTTGTCGGTAAAGAAATTGAAGCCGATGTACTACAAGAGTTAGGGGATGACGTACAGGCCGAAATTCTCAGCCGGATGAACGCCAGTGAAGTACTGGCTATAACCGAGTCACTCGATGTCGACGATATGGCTGACGTCCTGCAACAATTGCCTGACACCGTCATGCGTGAACTGCTGGGCATCATGGATAAGCAGAACCGTGATCGCGTCGAACATGTTCTGTCCTACCCGGAAGACACCGCTGGCGGTTTGATGAATACTGACACGGTAACTATTCGTCCCGATATTACCGTAGAAACAGTATTACGCTATATCCGTCGCCATGACGAAATTCCAGAGATGACAGATACCCTGATTGTTGTCAGTCGAAAAGAACGTTATATCGGCTTTCTTCCTTTGACCAAACTCCTGGTTTCCGACCCGGGCATTACTGTCCGGGAGATCATGAATACCGATATAGAACCCATTCCAGCTGAAATGCCGGATGACCAGGTGGCCCGCCTGTTTGAAGAACACGACCTGGTATCAGCCCCGGTTGTAGACGACGAGGGTAAATTGCTCGGCCGTATTACTATCGATGACGTAGTCGACGTTATCCGTGAAGACGCAGACCACTCACTGATGAGCATGGCGGGTCTGGACGAAGATGAAGACACCTTTGCTCCGGTCATGAAAACAACCCGCCGCCGCGCTGTCTGGCTGGGTATCAACCTGCTGACAGCGTTTCTTGCATCAGCGGTTATCGGCATGTTCGAGGAGACCATTGAGCAAGTTGTTGCACTGGCGGTTCTGATGCCGATCGTTGCCAGTATGGGCGGCATTGCGGGATCTCAGACTCTTACATTGGTGATCCGCGGCCAGGCACTAGGCCACGTGGAGCGTTCCAATGCTGGCTGGCTGCTTAACCGTGAGCTGATTGTAAGTTCACTAAATGGCCTGCTCTGGGCCGCCGTGGTCGCCATTGCTGCCGTGCTCTGGTTCCAGGACCTGACCATCGGCGTCGTGATTGCACTGGCAATCATTATTAACCTGATTGCAGGCGCCATGGCTGGCACCCTGCTACCTCTGGGCCTGAAAGCCATGGGAATCGACCCGGCCCTGGCGGGCAGTGTTTTGCTGACCACCATTACCGATGTAGTAGGCTTTATGGCCTTCCTGGGTCTGGCTACCCTGTTCTATACCTGATTAATCATGAGATCCAATTCCGTGACACAAGAACCCGATTTTAAAGACGGCCAGGGGCCGGAATCTGAAGAGGACTGGGTCAGCAAAACCCAGGTCAAAAAAGAAGTTAACGAACTCAAGGCACTGGGCGAACGACTGACCACGCTGACATCAGAGCAGCTGGGCAAAATCGAGATGGGCGACCGTCTGCGCGCCGCTGTTGAAGAGAGCCGTCGCATCAAGCCTCGCACCAACGCAATGAAACGCCATTTGGGCTTTATCGGCAAACTGATGCTACTTGAAGATGCCGAGCAGATTCAGTACTCAATCGAACAGTTTTCTGCTGGCACAACAGCGCATACTGCAGCTTTTGCAAAACTGGAACGCTGGCGTGATCGTCTGATTAACGGTGGTAACAACGAGCTTCAAGCCTATCTGGAAGCTTACCCGGCGGCCGATATTCAGCATCTGCGACAGTTAATCCGTAACGCCAGCAAAGCAGCCAGCAAGGAAACGCCAGACCCGGCACCAGCCCGTAAGCTGTTCAAGTACCTGCGTGAAGTTGCTGATATCTGAATTCAAAACCCTGCCTGATGCCGGTGCTCTGCCACCGGCATTCTGGTACGCAGCGACTGCTGAGCCAACCGATCAACCTCAGCAAAAACAACACCTTCTCCCCGCGCTAATTGATTCAGCACTGCACCATCAGGGGAAACAATCATACTCTGTCCCCAGGTTTCACGCGTCGCACTATGTGTCCCCCCCTGATCGGCTCCCAACAGATAACACTGCGTTTCAATCGCCCGCGCTCGCAACAGCACTTCCCAGTGCATCTGCCCAGTCACGAAGGTAAACGCCGAAGGCACACTGATCAGCTCAGCCCCAAGTGCTCTCAACCGCTGAAACTGTTCAGGAAAACGCAGGTCATAACAGATGCTGAGCCCCAATCGCCCAAGCGGAGTGTCCACAACCACCAGCTGATCACCGGGCTCACACAGTGATGACTCACGATAACTGGCATGCGCGTCAGCAACCTCAACATCAAACAGGTGAACCTTATCGTAGCGTGCTTGTAACTGCCCCTGATCATCAAACACCAGACAGGCAGAGCGCACTCTTGGCGCAGCCACTTCACCACCTTGTGGTGTATCCACCAACGGTACGGAACCCGCTACCAGCCAGATACCGTGTATTCTGGCCTGCTCAGACAGAAAGGCCATAATCTGACCATCTTGCTGCTCCCGCTCTGCTAACGGACGCAAAGCAGCAGAATCCAGTAAAGCAAAGTTTTCTGGCAACAACACAAGCCTGGCACCACCTTCAGCGGCTATGGTCAGCAAGCGCTGCGCAACGGCAAGATTACTCTGCACATCAGTACCTGAAACCATCTGAATAACCGCAACCCGCCCTGCTCTTCTGGATGATATTGCCATCACTTCGTTCCCTGCATTCCCTCTACAGCACCACTACTGCGCTTATTTTCACCACGGCCAGGCACAACAAATTGCGGGTCACCCCAGCTACCATGAATGTTATAGCGAATACTGGTAAATTTTTTCAACTCATCGCCAATCAGTTTATCAATCAGAAAAACAGCCCCGGCAACCTGCGGCGCGGCCCCCAGTAACACACCAACGACCGGCAGGTTAGAGGTGACAGGTAGTGTGACTTCCATCCGCTTGTTCAATGTCTCATTTTCCAGATCAATATAGCCATCCAGTTTCATATCTACCGATGGCCCCTTCATGATGAAACTATTGCGCGTACTCGCTACTCCCTGATTCAGCAGGTAATTACCTTCCATGCGATCAAAGGCAACACCTTTCTCGAACAGATCACTGAAGTCCAGCCGCAACCGCCTTCCCAGCGCATTGAGGTTAAGAATACCAAACAGGCGTAGAAAGTTACTGCCAGCACCGGTTTCAACCAGTCGCCCTTTTTTAATAACAAACCGAGCCCCACCATCCGCACGACCAACCCGGAATTGCCAGGGCGCGCCAGGCCACTCCAGTTGCAGATCAGCCCCCAGCTCCCGATTTTCCAATGCTCGCCCATGCCCCCACCGCTGCAGCACGCTACCAAGGTCTCCACCATCAAGCTTGATAGTCAGATCAGAGTGCTGCCACTCTCCAGCTGTCCAGCGCAACTCTCCCTGCAACCCGACTTGCGCCAGCTGCCCCTGAATGTTGCGTATGGTTACACCTGTCGTATCCGGCAGCAGCACAAAGGACCACCGTCCCATCGGCTTACCATCAAGCTTCAACTGACGAACGACTACGTTGGCATGCGGAAGTACATCCGGCTGCACTGGACTGGCTTGCAAAACATCGTCAGCAAGCGGGATTTTTGCTTGCGGATTACTCTGCAAATTCAACCCGGCGACATTGATCTGATAAGGGTCACCATTAGCCGGAAACAATACTGATCCGGTAATCAGGTCACTGGCCATATCCAGCGTCCAACCTTTACGGTCTGGCTTGACCAGAGTATCCAGATTATCTATTTCCAGCGTATCAAGACTGAGGCGGCCAATATTCAGCGCAATACTGTGCAACATCTGTGAACGACTACCAACCGGTGCTGCCCCTCCGTCGTCTTTTAGTAAACCCGCTCGCTCAATCAGCTGCATCAGCCGCTCAAATTTCAACTCTGGCACGCTACCAATAACACGTAACCCCGGGTCAGGTGGTAGAGTTGCTGACGACTGATGGAAAGCAATGCGACCACGCTCAAACACCTGATCAACCAGTTGTAACCGCGCATGAACATCATCGCCATATCGCAGGCTGATCAGCTCCCTGGGGCGTTGCAGATCAGATGTCATCTGAAAATAGCGTTGCTGTTCTGCGGGCTTAGCCAGTACCTGAGGGCCCACGACTTCAATTCCCTGCAAACCGGAACGCACATCCAGTCCACTACACCCCGTCGTTTCGCCCTGACAGAGGTTCAACCTGGCCCGATACCAGGTTTCACCCTGTGCAATATTCAGAAAGGGCAACTCCAGCCAATCCCGCAAGGTAGCCATCTGCACCCGACTGTCCAGCTGAACCTGAGTGCGAATAATCTCGGATGCTTCGCTTAACGGCGCACTCTCAATCCTCACACTGGCGTCACTACCCATAAACTGCGCTGTCAGCTTATCGGCCTCCAATCCATAGGGCGTTCGATACGCCAGCTTGCCATTAAGGTCAGTAAAGTCCAGCCGGTAACCCGGTGAGTACAACCGCCCCTGTTCAATCTGACTCTGAATATCAATCTCTGGCTGCTGCTTCGCTACCAACGGGATCGACAGCGTAATATCTGTCTTCAACCCACCAGAAAGCCGCCAGTGCTTGAGCTCATCACCGACAACTTCACGCAGCGGAGATTCCAGTAACAAAGTACGTACATCTGCGGCATCCCCCTTCAGCCCACCCAACACATCCAACCGGGAAGCATCGGGATGCAGCCCGACCCAACTGCGCTCAAGCTTCGATTTCAATAGCTGCCCGGCCGTAATATCAACACTTAATGCACCGTCTTTATACAACACATAGGCTTCTCCCTGTTTGACTACAGGCCACCAGCGCTGGAACGCAAACTCCGCATCTTCGACATCAAAAAACATCTGCACGGCAGGAAGTTGATAATTATCCAGTCGACTGCGGGTGCCCCCGCTAAGCAGAAAGCCCCCCTGCCTGACGGTTCCTTTGCGGATCGCCTTTTTCAGCCACTTCCAGGTATCAACACCGATCTCTTCCGGTGGCACATAACGGCTGGCAACCCGCCCATCCGCGTTTTTGGTGCCTATCATCAAGGTCAGATCGGTCTGGCCACCATCAAAGGGCAGCCTCAAGCTGAACCGCCCATGGGCCTCAATATCCTGCTGCTGTAAATGCAATAACTCAGAGTGGATCACGGCAGCATTATCGGTGAACGACCAGCCAACAACACCATCAGCCTGGTTATAACGCCAGGCTTGCGGGAATAACGTTGGGAAATTCAGCGTAAAGTCCTGACTGTTCAAATGAATACTGCCGCCTTGCAGACTGGCTTCCAGCCGCCCATTTATGCCCAGAATCTGCGGCACATCATCCCAGGCATCCATCGCCAGCTGGTTGAGGTCTGCGACCAGTCGAATATCCTGCCACTGAGGGCTGTTCCAATGCGCATTGAGGTTCTGTATATCACCTCGCAGGTTAAGTGAGCTGATAATCTCCTTCACATCATCTGACAACGGCTGGCGACTCAGAAAACTGCTAACCGCAGCCAGCGACAGCTGAGGTAATTGTACTCTGTTCAACCACCAGCGTTGCTGGTGTCGCTCTATATTGGCTGCCAGTAACGGTAGCGCCAATGTTTGCCCATTCAGGGTCAATTCACTGTTATGGAGCTGTACCTGATATCCATTTCCACGCGGCTGCAAATCAACAATCAGACGGCTATCATCCAGTTGCCACTGTTCTGTCAACTGCTGATTATCTACCAGTTTGATAGAGTTGAAATCAGTACGGGACTGGAGCAATTGCAACTTTCCTTCCTGAATACGCGCCCAGAACTGCTGACGCAAATCCGCACGACTCAGCTTCATACTCAGAGGAAGAAAAAGGTTCAAAACTTCAGGTGGTAACCCTTGTAATTCACCATAAAGCCAGACCCGGCCACGCTGTGGAGCACCCTGCCCTTCAACCACTGTATGCACAGCGCTGAAAGTTTCATCAACCCCAACCTGCGCAGACAACTTCAACTGCCAGGTCCGCCCCATCGCAGTTAATCCGGCTGACATGTCCTTCAGTGTCAGCTGGCGCTGATCAGGAAATCTGATATGGACAGCTCCCTGGCGAACATCCAGCGGCTGATCCAGCACCCAGAGTGGCGGGAAGAAAGCTGACAAATCAGCATCAATTGTTGTATCAGAAGAAGAGGAAGAAGCGATCTGTTCAGCTTCAGGCAAGAGAAGCGTCACTTCTGGCTGAATCAGCCGCAAGCGGGAAAATACCGGCCGAAACTGCAATATAGACTGACCCAGATCAAGCCCGACTTCCGCCTGCTGTAAGGACAAGGTTAGACCCTCCGTTTGCTGGAGATGTAACCCTTGTAGTTGAAGCATTGGCAAGCCCCCTTGCCACTGCCCCTGTAAAGCCTCAATCTGTACTTCAGCCTGCAACTCAGCTGCCAGCCAACGTTCCAGCTCTGGTATATACAGTTCAACCCGAGGCAAAAGCAGGCGTAAAGCAAGCACTAACACTGCAAGTAATGCACTGAGCGTTACCAGCAACCAGTAGCTTCCCCACCAGAACCGTCGGGCTGTTTTTTTCATATATGGGTGATTTCTTTCATAAACCGGACAAAACGTTTACAGAACCGAGTTTCTATATCAGCGAGCTCCCGAGTTGTTACACCTTCAGCGTAGCACTACATCAAACTGCTCTGCCCCATACATCGGTTCAGCAGTAAAACGAATAGTTTTGCCAATAAAACTCTCCAGCTCGGCCACATGATCAGACGCATCATCCGTCAGATACTCCACAACCGGCTGAGCCGCCAGTACCAGATAAGTCTCAGCCTCGTAAGCACGGAACTGGCGCAGTATTTCACGAAAGATTTCATAGCAGACTGTTTCCGGCGTTTTTATAGAGCCTCGTCCCTGACAGTGAACACAGGTATCACACAGAATCTGCTCCAGACTCTCGCGGGTACGTTTGCGGGTCATTTCAACCAGCCCCAGATCAGACACACCAGTTACTTTGCACTTTGCGTGGTCTTTTTCCAGTATGCGCTCCAGTGTGCGCAATACCTGACGTTGATGATCCTCGTCTTCCATATCAATGAAGTCGATGATAATAATGCCACCCAGGTTGCGTAGCCGAAGCTGGCGCCCGATTGCTGTTGCAGCCTCCAGATTGGTCTTAAAGATTGTTTCTTCCAGATTACGGTGGCCCACGAATGCTCCAGTATTTACATCTACTGTTGTCATCGCTTCTGTCTGATCGAAAATCAGATAACCACCACTTTTAAGCTCAACCTTGCGACCTAATGCCTTCTGCATCTCCTCTTCGACATTGAACAGGTCAAAAATTGGGCGTTCACCAGGGTAGTATTCCAGCCGATCACTAATTTCAGGCACCAGCGCTGCTGCAAAATCTTTAGCTTTCTGAAAGGTTTCACGCGAGTCAATACGAATACGTTCCACTCCCATATGAGCCATATCGCGCAACGCCCTCATATTCAGTGGCAGATCTTCATAAATCACGCTGGGCGCACGGGCAGATTTAGTGCGTTCCTGAATCGCTTTCCATAAACGCTGCAAGAACTGAATATCACCACGTAATTCTGTTTCGCTCGCTCCTTCAGACACTGTACGCAGAATAAAGCCGCCTTTTTTACCCTCTTCTCCGTTAATATCTGTCAGTTCGGCCTGAATAATAGTGCGCAGACGATCACGTTCTTCGTTATCTTCAATACGCTGGGAGACACCAATATGGGTATTACCAGGCATATGCACCAGATAGCGCGAAGGGACAGACAGGTGAGTCGTCAATCGAGCCCCTTTGTTGCCGATAGGGTCTTTGGTTACCTGAACAACAAGGGCCTGGCCTTCGCGCAGCACCTGAGAAATCGAAGTACTGGCTTTCTGCTCCGCAGGTGTATGCTGGGGCAGAATATCTTCAACATGGATAAAAGCAGCGCGCTCTAACCCGACATCAATAAACGCAGCCTGCATACCAGGTAGTACACGAACAACCTTACCTTTATAGATATTGCCAACGATGCCACGTCGACGTACACGTTCAACGTATATTTCCTGTGGCATACCGTTCTCAATCACGGCAACCCGTGTTTCCATCGGCGTAAAGTTGATCAGAATCTCTTCACCCACGTGCCTGTCTCCTCTCAGTTATCTACTGGTCGCTCTGCTGGTTGCCAGACCGGCACCTCAAACTGCAGCAGCAGTTTCGCTGTTTCATGCAGTGGTAACCCGACTACGGCCGAATAACTGCCAGTAATACGACGCACAAAGACAGCACCCAGGCCCTGAATGCCATACCCTCCTGCTTTATCGCAAGGCTCTCCACTGGCCCAGTACTGCCGCGCCTGTTGTTCACTGATGGTATCAAACTCTACATCAGTCACGACGACCTCCGTCAGGGTTTTGCTGGCATCAACTACGGAAACGCCTGTCATCACCTGATGCACCCGGCCGGATAATGACAGCAGCATATCCAGCGCCTGCGCTTCATCAACCGGCTTACCCATGATTCGGCCATTCAGAACCACTGCCGTATCAGACCCCAAGGCAGGCCTGACATCACCGGCTTGCTGAAAGCCAGCCTCCGCTTTTTCACGCGCCAGCCGCGCAACAAACTCCCTGGGGTGTTCACCAGGCAGTACACTTTCATCCAGATCAACCGGTAATGCACGAGCGCATACACCAATCTGTTGCAATAGCTCTTTGCGACGAGGGGAGGCTGACGCCAGTGTCAGGTCGACCATAGACAGATATCCTTACAAGGCTTTGTGCATCAGGTAATTATTCACAGCTGTATACCGACCGTTTGTTCACAGCAACCGGTTAACAACAGCGCTTAACATCAGTCTGATGGGCAAAGCATCTATTCGCAATTATTAGCAATGACGCCATTGACAGAGTTTCTGACCAGCCAGCCCCTGCTCACTGAATACGAAACAACTGGCGCACGCCATTAAGTACAATAAAAAACCAGGGCCAGAGTATCGCACTGACCAATGACGGTAACAGGAACAACAGATTATTACCGGTCATACCGACAGCCATCTGCATCCAGTGAAACAGCAACTGATTAATGCCAATCAGCACCAGTACAAGCACCCCCTGCTGCCAGAGCGGGTACATCATAATGCGCCGGTATGACAGGTGTGTCGCATAGGCAATCGTTACCAGCGACAAGGCACTGAGTCCAAGCACTGAGCCTCTCACCAGATCCAGTACCAGCCCGACAACAAATGCAGTCCCCATTCCAACACGATGCGGCAACACCAGAATCCAGAAAATAAGCGTCATTGCTACCCACTCAGGGCGCGCCCAATCCATAACCCGGGGCAGAGGCAGTTGCGTCAGAATAAAACTGCAGAGAAACGACGCCAGAATAACCAGCCTTCCGCCAGGTACAACCTGTTTAGCCATCCACAGACTCCACCGCCTGCACTTTCTTTGGCTCATCTGGCGTTGGAACGCCTGGTTCCAGCGTCAATGTGTCTGGCATTTCAACCAGTAGCAAGTGACGACTTTTATCCAGTCTGGCAGTTGGCCTGGCGCGCACAATCACAAACGGCTGGCCTGGATCACGAATAACGGAAGAAACACGAGCCACAGGGTAACCACGTGGGAAGCGCCCCCCCATACCGGATGTAATCAGCAGATCACCTTCTCGAATATCTGCCGTTGCTGAAATATGATCAACCACCAGCTCACCCAGCTCTCCCTGTCCCAACAGAATACTGCGCAAACCATTACGGTTGACCTCAACAGGTAAGCCATGACGGGCATCTGTCACCATCATCACCCGACAGGTATACAGCGAAACTTCAACCACCTGCCCCATCACACCACCAGCATCCAGTACCGGCTGTCCCTCATAGACACCATCATCGGCACCACGATTAAGAATAACCTGATGCTGAAAGGGATCCGGGTTAACACCAATCAATTCAGCCAGCATCACATCTTCGGACAGGCGCTGACGTCCATTCAGCAGTTCACGCAGACGAATATTCTCCGCCGTCAATGCAGCAACCTGCTGCACTCGCCGCTCAAGCACCAGTGTTTCGGAACGTAACTGTTCGTTTTCTCGTAACAGTAACTGACGGTCAACAACCTGATCTGAAACCTCGCCAGCGACCCGGCTGGGCAAATCAACCAGCCACTGTAAAGGCGTAATCGCAACCGACAGCCAGGCACGAGTATCACGCATTTTGGCCCAGTACAGATCTGCACCAATCAGCATTGCCGCCAGAATAACCAGAATAATAAAGGTAGAGCCTGAAGAGTGGCCTCGAAAGATGGTCTTAATGACTCACCTCCAGTACAGGCAGAGCCATCAGAGAAATAGCCATTTGTACAAAAAAGAAAACCGGGCCGTAGCCCGGTAGATGATCAATCATGTGCAACCAGTTCGAAGGCGTGTTTATCCAGCATCTCCAGCGCTTTACCTCCCCCGCGGGCAACACAGGTCAGCGGGTCTTCAGCAACAATCACCGGCAGCCCCGTCTCTTCACCAATCAGTCGATCAATGTTACGCAACAATGCACCACCACCGGTCAGCACAATACCACGCTCAGCAATATCCGATGCCAGCTCTGGTGGACACTGCTCCAATGCACTCTTCACCGCCTGTACAATTGAAGAAAGTGGCTCCTGCAGAGCTTCAAGAATTTCGTTACTGTTAAGTGTAAAGCTGCGTGGAATACCCTCTGCCAGATTACGGCCACGCACATCAATCTCATGTACATCCGTGGACGGATAAGCGGTGCCAATCTCCTGCTTGATACGCTCAGCCGTAGCATCACCAATCAGGCTACCGTAGTTACGACGCACATAGGAAACAACAAACTCATCAAAACGGTCACCACCAACACGCACAGATTCTGCATATACGATGCCGTTCAAAGAGATCACGGCTATTTCCGTGGTGCCACCACCAATATCTACCACCATCGAACCGTTAGCTTCATCAACGGGCAAACCGGCCCCAATTGCTGCCGCCATCGGTTCATCAATCAGGTATACCTCCCGCGCTCCTGCCCCCATCGCAGATTCCTTGATCGCACGACGCTCTACCTGGGTGGATTTACAGGGTACACACACCAGCACACGGGGGCTGGGAGTAAGGAAGTTGTTGTCATGTACTTTACTGATAAAGTACTGCAACATTTTTTCGGTGACATGGAAGTCCGCAATCACACCGTCTTTCATGGGTCGGATTGCGGTAATGTTACCCGGCGTGCGCCCCAGCATTCTTTTGGCATCTGCGCCCACTGCTGCAACCGATTTCTGGTTACCGTTCTGGCGGATGGCAACCACAGAAGGTTCATTAAGGACAATGTCCTTATCACGTACGTAAATCAGAGTGTTGGCGGTGCCCAGGTCTATAGATAGATCACTGGAGAAGATGCCACGAATTTTCTTGAGCATTGGGTCGGGAATCCTAGATCTGCAGGTAGATACAGCTTTTATCCTGAAAACACGTAACTCTAACAATGGCCTGGTCTTTCGGCAAGCTGCAAACAGCCATGGGCTTATCGGTTACCCAGACAGTTAGCATGACAATGGATCACAAACACACCCGCTTCCGGGCCTGTTTTGGCTTTATTGAATAAGCGCCAATGCTGCTTTTATTACGGCCGTCAGCGACAGCAGAGACCTTCAGCGTTCAAGGTGGATATGTTACCGTTAACGACCTTGATTTTATCAATCATCCGTCAGCAGACAGCATCTATCTGTAATAGCCCTATGGCCAGACTGACGATGATTTCGCGAATGTCTGACCGACCTGATTTCAGCAAGACATAACGCTTAGTTTCAGCACTTTTATTTCAGGTGCTTTATTTCAAGTGCTTTATATTCAGTGAGACACAACTTATGGCTCTAGACCGCTCTGACGTGGAAAAGATCGCCCACCTGGCGCGCCTGCAGATCGATGAGCAGGAAATTCCACAGTACACCGAGAATCTGTCCAGCATTCTGGATCTGGTAAACCAGATGCAGGCTGTAGATACGTCTGATATTGAACCGATGGCCAACTCCCATGACGCGGTACAACGCCTGCGCGCCGACGAAGTGACTGAGCAGAATAACCGCGAAAAATTGCAGAGCATCGCTCCTGCAGCCGAAGCAGGCCTGTTTCAGGTACCTAAAGTTATTGAATAACCCCCGAGTTATTCAATAAACCCCGGGGTATTAATAAACAGGCTATCGAGCAAGCAGCCCAGGCCCTCGTTGATTCCAATTCTCAAGGATACAGATTTCCATGTTTGACAAGACGCTAGCCGAACTGGCCTCCGGGCTGGAAAACGGCGACTTCAGCAGTGTCGAGCTGACCCAGACCTACCTGGACCGCATCAAAGCGGAAGACAGCAAATACAACAGCTACATCACCGTTACGGAAGAGCACGCACTGGCCCAGGCGAAAGCAGCCGATGAAGCCCGCGCTGCAGGCAACGCAAGTGCTTTTACCGGTTTGCCAATCGCCCAGAAGGATATTTTCTGTACTGACGGCGTAAAAACCAGTTGTGCATCGAAAATGCTGGATAACTTCGTTGCCCCATACAACGCAACGGTTGTGGATAAATTCAACGCCGCTGGCGCAGTCATGCTGGGTAAAACCAATATGGACGAGTTCGCCATGGGCTCCTCCAACGAATCCAGTTTCTACGGCCCATCCCGTAACCCTTGGGATACAGACCGCGTACCTGGCGGTTCTTCTGGCGGCTCTGCTGCAGCGGTTGCTGCACGCCTGGCACCGGCTGCGACTGGTACCGACACTGGCGGGTCGATCCGTCAGCCAGCCGCACTATGTGGTATCACCGGCCTGAAACCAACCTATGGCCGTGTCTCCCGCTTCGGCATGATCGCATTCGCCTCCTCTCTGGATCAAGGCGGCCCGATGACCCGCACCGCAGAAGACGCGGCGATGATGCTGAACGTGATGGCCGGTTTCGACCACCGTGACTCCACCTCCATGCAGGTTGAGGTACCGGACTACACCGCAGACCTGAACCAGCCGCTGAAAGGCCTGACCATCGGCCTGCCAAAAGAGTACTTCCCGCAAGACCTGAGCCCTGCAATCGCTATGCAGGTTCAGAACGCGGTGAAAGAATTTGAAGCAATGGGTGCAACCGTCAAGGAAGTGAGCCTGCCAAACACTGCGCTGGCCATTCCTGCGTACTACATCGTGGCACCGGCAGAAGCCTCCTCCAACCTGTCCCGTTTCGACGGTGTGCGCTATGGCTACCGCTGCGAAAGCCCGGTTGACCTGGAAGACCTGTACAAACGTTCCCGTGGCGAAGGTTTTGGCCCTGAAGTACAGCGCCGTATCATGGTAGGTACGTATGCCCTGTCCGAAGGCTTCTACGACGCTTATTACAAGAAAGCACAGCAGATCCGCCGTCTGATCAAGCAGGACTTCGTCAACGCATTGAACGAATGCGATGTGATCATGGGCCCAACCACACCACACCCTGCGTTCAAACTGGGCGAGAAAACCTCCGACCCTGTTGCGATGTACATGGAGGACATCTTCACCATCGCACTGAACCTGGCTGGCCTGCCTGGCATGTCAATCCCTTGCGGTCAAACTGAAGGCCTGCCGGTTGGCCTGCAAATCATCGGCGACTACTTTGCCGAGCAGAAACTGCTGAACGTTGCGCACCAGTTCCAGCTGGCAACCGACTGGCACAAACAGACACCAGACGGCATCTGAGAGGTTAACGAATTATGGAATGGGAAGCGGTAATCGGGCTGGAAATCCACGCCCAGCTTTCAACAAACTCTAAAATCTTTTCCGGTGCCAGTACAGCGTTTGGCGCGGAACCGAATACCCAGGCCTGCGCAGTTGACCTGGCGCTGCCTGGCACACTGCCAGTATTCAACGAAGAAGCCCTGCGCAGCGCGGTAAAATTCGGCCTGGCTATTGACGCCGAGATCGGTCGAAAATCCGTGTTTGACCGCAAGAACTACTTCTACCCGGATCTGCCAAAAGGCTACCAGACCAGCCAGTTATTCTATCCGATTGTAGGTGTTGGTCATGTCGATATCACCATGGATGACGGTACCACCAAGCGCGTCGGTGTGACCCGGGCCCACCTGGAAGAAGATGCCGGTAAATCCCTGCACGACGAGTTCCCAGGCATGACCGGTATCGACCTCAACCGTGCGGGTACACCGCTACTGGAGATCGTATCCGAGCCGGATATCCGCTCCGCTAAAGAAGCGGTGGCGTATGTGCGTAAGATTCACGCCATCGTAACCAGCCTGGGGATCTGTGACGGCAACATGGCAGAAGGCTCCTTCCGCTGTGACTGTAACGTATCCATCCGCCCGAAAGGTCAGGAAGAATTCGGTACCCGTACCGAAACCAAGAACATCAACTCTTTCCGCTTTATCGAACGCGCCATTGAAGGCGAGATTGAACGCCAGATCGACCTGCTGGAAGATGGTGGCCGCGTAGTACAGGAAACCCGCCTGTACGATGCCAACAAAAACGAAACCCGCTCCATGCGCTCCAAAGAGGAAGCCAACGACTACCGTTACTTCCCCTGCCCGGACCTGCTGCCAATCATCATTGATGACGACTACATTGATGTAATTCGCAACGACCTGCCGGAACTGCCAGATGCTCGTAAAGCACGCTTTATGGATGACTACGGCCTGAGCGATTACGACGCCATGGTATTGTCTGGCGAGCGCAACCTGGCGCAGTACTTCGAGACCGTAGCCAAAGCTTCAGATGACGCCAAACTGGCAGCCAACTGGGTAATGGGCGAATTGTCAAAAATGCTGAACCAGAACGATACCGAGATCGTGAACAGCCCGGTATCAGCTGATCAGCTGGGCGGCATGCTGGTACGCATCAAAGACGACACCATCTCCGGCAAGATCGCCAAGCAGGTATTCGAGGTGATGTGGCACGAAGGCGGCACCGCTGATCAGATCATTGAAGCGAAAGGCCTGAAGCAGGTAACAGATACCGGCGCAATTGAAGGTATCGTGGATGAAGTGATCGCCAAGGCTGACAAGCAGGTTGAGCAGTACAAAGCCGCTGAACCAGAGAAACGCGGCAAGATGCTGGGCTTCTTTATGGGGCAGGTGATGAAAGCTACCGGCGGTAAAGCCAACCCCGGTGCCGTAAACGGCATTCTGAAGAAGAAACTGGACGCCCTGTGCGACTGACCTTCTGACAGATTCCGCTTACACAAAAAAGCGCGGGTGACTGACCCGCGCTTTTATCAACCCTTATGAAGCCTCAGCACCATTAACGCTGCTCAAAGACCAGCTCCAGATATACCGGCACCTGCGGCATAATACTATCCAGATTCGCAATTTTGCGTAACGCCTCAACACCCTCAGCCAGACCGAAGACACCGGCATCAATCATCACCGGCTGCGCAGTAAGCACCAGCCAGCGGGTTTCACTGATACGGTAAACATGCAGCTCAGTCAACACGGTCTGTTCATGACCATTAAGCTTTAAAATACCCCCGCTAGACAACGGCCACATTTCTCCAACGTTCAATGCCTGCAGCTGCTCCAGCTCTACCGGCACCTGAATCTTTGCCTGCGGGAACTCTGCCAGGTTAAACAACATTGTTTTCATTCGTGTATCGCGAATTGAAATGCCAGTATTAACCGATGCCAGATCAACTGACAGTTCCGCCATTCCCTGATCAGTAATACGTCCCTTCAAGCCATCAAAACTATTGATCTCATACACTGCGCCTTTTTTAACAGTGCCGTAACGCAATGATGATTCATCACTTTGCAACTGCCATTGCGCCTGCACCATCGCAGACAGAGAAAACAGCAATGAAAATACCGCCAGAGGACGCACCAGAAAAACCAGCGTGCGCCCGGACAGGACCAGCGGCAATGTAAACACTTTACGCATGTATTGCTCCTTGCAGAGTTCCTGCGGCCAACCATCAGATAAGCCCCATAGAACAGTTAACGTCTGAGTTCATGATCACGGTAGTGAGGATTTAACCAGCAAGCTGGCAACGGCTCACCCGACGGAAACAACAACTGCTGCTTTTCAAAAGGCTCGGGGTTCTGACGTTCTTCACCGTAATGACTGCATCCCTGCACGGTGGCATGATAGGGGTCAAATAACTGTGGCAACGCCAGTATTTCTACCAGGTGCTCACTTCCGCTCTCTTTGAGATACATATCACAGACCTCGCAGTACTGAATACACCTGAAATTCTAGACGTTTCACAAAATAGCTGGGAACAAACCTGGAGGTATAACAGTCATTACAGAACCTGTTGTCACAAAACCGGTAAGGCAACACAGTCAACAGTCAACAACCAACGCCTCAACAACGCATTACCAGGCATACCTGACCTGAAAAACTAGCACCTGACCTGAAAGCATTCAGTCTCAAATCATGAAGTGTCAAAGCACTTAATTTCAATAAACTAAACCTGAACACAGGGGAGAAATTTATGCCGCTAGCAACCTTTGCCGCTGGCTGTTTCTGGGGAATTGAAGCACGCTTTTCTGCGATGCAGGGCGTAACCGATACCACTGTTGGCTATATGGGCGGCCATATTGACAACCCAGGCTACCGCGCTGTTTGCACAGATACCACCGGCCACGCTGAAGTCGTGCAACTGATGTTCGATGACAGCATTATCAGCTATGAGCAACTACTGGACGCATTCTGGCAGATGCATGACCCAACCACACTTAACCGTCAGGGGCCAGATGCGGGCAGCCAGTACCGCTCAGCTATTTTCTACCATGATGAAACCCAACAGATCTTAGCCGCCCAGAGCCAACAGGCACTTGATAATAGCGGCCTGCTACCACACCCAGTTGTGACAGAAATCAGCCCTGCCACCACATTCTGGCGTGCCGAAGAATACCACCAGAAATACCTGCAGAAAAAAGGCTTGCCTGCATGCGGCTTGTAACTGATGCTCCCAGACTGGTTGAGGTAAACCATGAGAACCGCTTTCACCTCAACCGTTTTTATCGACGCAATGGCCATCGTGGCAAAGCCAGACCAGCACATCGCGCCTGGTGGCTGGAGCACAATGACACCATCATGTGTGCTTTAAGACTGGAACCCTTTGATACTGAACAGGGAACAATTCAGTTGCTCAGAGGCATGTGGGCGGCAACGGGATCAAGGGGGCAGGGATACGGCAGTCAACTGCTGACCGTATTACGGCACGAACTGGCATCTATGGCCTGCTACTGCATGCCCTATCTGCCACAAAAAAACTTCTACTTGCGCAACGGTTTTGAAACAGCAGACCAGCGCGCCCCCAGGCAATTACAACAAAAGTGGCAGCACTACCTGAATCGAGGCGAAGAACTTTCACTCATGCGTTATCAGCTTTCCTTGCCAGAATAAATTAATAATCGTGGGAGCTCTGATAAAAAAAACTTAGAATAGCTCCACACCCATGACCGACAGGATTACGCCGTGCGTGCTCAGGAATTTGATCGTGCAGAAATCTGCCGTTCGCTGACAGTAAACAACCAGGATTACCAGTTCTATAGCCTGACCGTCGCACTGAAAAGCCATATATCACCGTCTCAGCTACCTTATTCCACACGGTTCCAGCTGGAACAACTGCTACACACAGACAGCACCGGCGATAACTTTGCCATCGCTCTGCACGGCATACTAAATCAACACGCCGCGACAGTAAGTTTCAGACCGGAACGGCTGATTATGCAAAGTTCCAGCGACCTTTCTGCTTTTGCTGATCTTGCCATGCTGCACGATCACTGCCGCAATAGCAAAAACCAGCCAAACCCAGCACTACCGATTGATCTGATCCTGGATCACAGCCCGCCCGTCGGTCGCCAGAGTGATGAAGCTCAACAGATAACCCGCTTTACACACTGGTGCCAACAGGCTTTCAACAATGTCCGCCTGACCCTGCCCTATACAGAAGGCAGCCATCCGGCTGAACAGCAACGCAGCGACATAATCACACACCGGATTGCAACAAAAGGCGGCGTCTGGCTACGCGGCGAACATTGCGCCAGCAGTAGTGCACATAGCAACCTGTTTAATGCACTGGGGGTTTCAGAATGGCATATCAGCACACTTGAAGCCGAAGCATTATTATTAGGCCAGCCACTGAGCACTACCTTGCCTAACGTTGTTGGCATCATGCTACATAATACCCTGCCCCAGGACTGCCGCGCGGAAGATCTGGCCTGCTATCTTGCCCGCCTGCTAAATAGCGAAGGGTTGACACACTGCCACTATGAATTTTGCGGCCCCGGCCTGAAACAACTGACTCTGAGTGACCGCATCCGCCTGGCCCGCACCTGCCAATCACTGAATATAAATGCCGGTTACTGCCCTATTGATGAACAAACGCTACGAGGGTTAACACAAACCGGCCACTCACCACGCCTGCGCAACCTGGTTGAAGCATGGGCTAAAGCACAGTATCTGCTTTACCAGGAGAGCGCCCCTGTACCAGACTTTTATCGTCTGCTGCATATTGACCTTGCCCGACTCAAACCTGACCCGATACAAACCCGGTTACAGCACAATACACACCGCATTGCGTGGAAAGTACCCAGCTTTCCAACCGACCAAAACTGGAACTGGAAAAATACGCCTGTAATCCAGCCACCCGAACCACCGCCTGCACCAGAAAGCATACGGGTGAATATGCGCATTCTTGCCCGCCTGGATGCAGCACTTTACAACCAGCCACTAGCTCGTTTTTATGAAAATGCTCTGGCTATCACAGATCGAAATATTCCGACCGTCATTTTCGGTAATCACGGCTATGGTAGCGACCGTAATGACCAAGCTGCACGAACTCTCAGTAAACTTGGCGTACGCGCCGTTATCTGCCAATCATTCAGCCAGCATGAACGTCGCAACCTGATCTGTATGGGGATTTATCCATTGAAATTTGTTGACGGTGACAGCTGGCAAGCGCTAAACCTGAATGGCCATGAAGTCATCGTACTGGAAATATCAGGCGATGCACTACCTGGAGAAACAGTCATGATGACCGTGCAGCGAGAAAATAACCGTCGAGAACTGGTAGAGCTAGAGCTTGGACTGGAAACTGACGAAGAGATCTATCTGTGTCAGGAGAGCGGCATGCTGCCTATAGCACTAAAACGCTTTCTATCAACAAAAAGCAAGATACGCAGCCGCTCACTGTTCTAAAACAAAGAAGACAGAGCTTCAATTTGGCCACCGCCGCCTGACGGACGCAGCGTTTTACATAATGAAAAGGTGGCCTTTCCTGGGGCTGGGGCTGGGGCTGGATTTGAGCGGGGCCACCCGCGGTCAACGACCTTCGCAAGTTGCCCTGCTTATTGCCCACTCAGAACGACGAAAGGCTGAAATCTTTCGATTTCAGCCTTTCTTAAAGATGGTAGCGGGGGCTGGATTTGAACCAACGACCTTCGGGTTATGAGCCCGACGAGCTACCAAGCTGCTCCACCCCGCATCAACGAGACGAATGATAGTACCTTACCTCACCACCGTCAAGCACTTTTTGAAAATACTTCAGAAATATCAACCAGTTAGCTGGCTAAATTTCGACCAGACAGTAAATGTCAAGCCGAATCTGTCTGACGGCACAGCCCTATCACCTGCGACCAACAAACCCTAGAAACCCTAGAAACCCTAGAAACCCTAGAAAC
>JAOXSF010000169.1 GCA_025800125.1 Marinobacterium sp. | reverse complement strand
GCGTACTCTTTACCGATACACTGCACAGTGTGGCTGTGAAGCCCAGCTCTTTATGAGCGCCTTGTGTGTATTTTTAAATATCATAGGCAGACAGAAACACGCCCCGTTCTTTGATTGAACGGTGACTCAATTCGTTAATGTAGTTCCAGACGAAATTAACACTCCGCGCCATGCTATTCAGCAGGTTTCGGTGTTTATCACGTACTCGAACTTTCAAAGTCTTTGTATGTTTCACGTTTCAAATTATAACGATAGCCATGGATCATGGCTGCCCGTTCGGCAATTCAGTAAGCAAAAACTGTTCAATTAAAGGAGGCTTTCGCCTCCCGCGCTATCCTTCCCCGCACTGGAAGTACGGGGCTTGTCGCGCATTCTGGTCATGTGTAGAGAAAATGTCGCATCACCGATCCGGTATAGACTGGTGATGCGAGAGAGGGTACTGCGAAAGAAGACGCTGCGATAGTACCTTGCTATTTATCTGGAGGACTCTGTCAGTCTTTTAACCGATTAGTCTTGGGCAGTGCTGTTTGCCTGAATAGCGGTCAGCGCGATGGTGAAAACAATATCGTCAACCAGAGCACCACGGGAAAGGTCATTTACGGGTTTACGCATCCCCTGCAACATAGGGCCGATACTGATGACATCAGCAGAACGTTGTACCGCTTTGTAGGTGGTATTACCGGTATTCAGGTCAGGGAAAACAAATACTGTAGCCTGGCCTGCAACGGCGCTGTCAGGTGCTTTGGAACGGGCTACGCTTTCCATGATTGCAGCATCATATTGTAGTGGACCATCAATCAGCAGGTCTGGACGTTTCTCCTGAGCAATCCGGGTTGCTGTACGCACTTTGTCGACATCAGAGCCGTGGCCGGATGCCCCCGTCGAATAACTGATCATCGCAACCCGTGGCGGAATACCGAAGGCGCTGGCTGAATCGGCTGATTGAATTGCAATATCGGCCAGCTGAGCTGCATCCGGGTCTGGATTAATTGCACAATCGCCGTACACCAGCACCTGGTCTGGCAAACACATAAAAAATACCGAAGAGACCAGATTGGTCTCTGGGGCCGTCTTGATCAGTTGTAGTGGTGGGCGAATTGTATTGGCCGTGGTGTGCACCGCGCCGCTGACAAGGCCGTCGACATGACCCAGTTCCAGCATCAGTGTTCCCAGTACGACGTTGTCGGCCAGCTGTTCTTCAGCGATGATTTCCGTCATCCCTTTATGCTGGCGCAGCTGCACCAGGCGGCCAATGTATTGTTTACGAATCTTTTCCGGGTCGAAGATTTCAATGCCTTCGCCCAAGTCAACGCCCTGATTCTGGGCAACACGGCGCACTTCGTCCGGGTTACCAAGCAATACACAGCGGGCAATGCCTCGTTTGGCACAGACCGCTGCTGCTTTGACCGTGCGTGGTTCATTGCCCTCTGGCAGGACGATGATTTTACCGGCACGACGCGCTTGCTCAATCAGGTTATAACGGAATGCAGGTGGTGATAGACGGCGCTGGTAATCAATGTCCACATAACGCTGTAACCACTCAGTGTCGATATGGCGTGCTGTTGCTTCCTTGATACGCTCCAGCCGCTGGGGGTCATCCAGTGGCATCTCGTTATCCATGCGTTGTAGCTCCATCGCTGTTTGCCAGCTGTTGGTTTCCACGCGGATTACCGGTAAGCCTACACTGGCTGCGCCCTTACATAATTCCAGAATACGGCGGTCGGGCTCCATATCACCGGTGAGTACCAGTCCGGCCAGTTCAACACCATTGAGTGCAGCAAGGCCTGTTGCCAGAATCATGTCATCACGGTCAGCCGGGGTGACCACCAGAGTACCAGGTAGCAGGGCTTCGACTGCATTGGCGACCGTGCGAGCACATAACGTAACACGATGCGCGCGTCGGCTATCAATTTCACCACGGTTAATGATGCTGGCCTGTAGCCGTTTGGCAATGTCGCTGATGCGTGGTGCATTCAGTGATGTTCGCCACTGAATAGCACCCAGTATCGGGAAAGCTTCCCCAAAAATGGTGCACTGTTGCTGAATCTTCGCTTCGCTCAGGCTACGGCGTTCGCAAATACGGTCGCTCAGTTCTGGTTGCAGTTTGCCGCTGCTGTCCAGCGGTGCGTCCAGTTTATTCAACAGACAGCCAATCATCCGTTTATGCTGGATACCACCATAAGCGCGGGCGGTAATTTCAATATGGTCTTCAAAGGCTTCGGAGCTATCCGAACCAGGTGCTGCGACCAGCAAGACCTGAGCGTCTAGCGCTTTGGCTATCTCTTTGTTGATGCGGGTTGCATAGGCCTGGTTGGCTGTTGGTGCCATCCCTTCAATAACGACAACTTCGCTGTCGGCAGGGCATGACTGCTCATAGCGGGCAACGATCTCTTCCAGCAATTCATCGCCACGTCCCTCCGATACCAGGTGTTCTGCCTCACGCATCGACAGAGGTTCGCCAATCGGTTGTTTGCAGCTGTGTTGCAAGAGCGCTGCTGTGCGGTCTGCGACAGTATCATCAGGTGCAGGTTGGCCGATGGGTTTAAAAAAGTGAACTTTGATGCCCTGACGGTCCATGGCATGAAACAGGCCTAGAACCGCTGTTGTCAGTCCGACGCCCAGTCCCGCAGGTACAACCATAAGTGCTTGTGTCATCAGGCGGCTCCGTTTGCGCTGACCGTGGTGGCAGAAGAAAGCGACAGCGCAGCAGGGATACGTTGTGCTGCATCCTGAGCAATCATCAGTTCTTCATTGGTTGGAATAACCAGTACTTTGACTGTGCTGCCCTCTGTACTGATGGCTCCACTGGCTCCGCGTATAGTGTTATGGTTACGTGCTTCATCCAGCTCAACGCCAAGAAAACGTAGTTGGCGTAATACATCAGCACGAATCTGTTCTGAGTTTTCACCAATACCGCCGGTGAAGATAATACCGTCCAGCCGTCCCAGTGCTGGCACCATTGAAGCGATCATTCGTGCCAGTCGATAGCTATAGATTTCCAGCGCTAACTGGGCGCGTTCATGGCCTTTAACGGCTTCTTCTTCAATTGTTCGGCAATCGTTACTTAAGCCAGAAATGCCTAGCAGACCGCTTTCTTTCCAAAGCATGTCGTTGATCTGGTCAATGCTCAGGTTTTGCTGTTTAGCCAGATATTCGTGGATGCTGGGGTCAATGCTGCCTGAGCGAGTGCCGTGTACGATACCTTCGTTCGGTGTCATGCCCATGGACGTTTCTACGCTTCGGCCATCAAGAACGGCACTGACGCTGGCACCATTGCCCAGGTGGGCGATGATCATCGCACTGTTATCCAGTGGACGTTGCAACATGTTGGCCGCTTGCTGGCTAACGTAACGATAGCTGGTACCATGAAAGCCGTAACGTCGTACACCCTGTTCTTCGTACAACTTATAAGGAAGTGGGTAGATGAATGCTTTTGCTGGCATTGACTGGTGAAACGCAGTGTCAAAAACGGCGGTATGTGGCAGTCCGGGAAATACTTCACGGGCAATCTCTATACCGGCGACATTGGCAGGGTTGTGCAGTGGTGCCAGATGGTTACAGCTGGCAATTTGTTGCTGAACCTCATCAGTAATCAATACTGAGCCACGGAACTGCTCACCGCCATGGACAACACGGTGGCCAACGGCTTTGATCTGTGAGTTTAAGCCAGGTTGTTGCTGAATAAACTCAACCACTGCTTTCAGAGCAGCACGATGATCAGCTTCAGGCAAGGGGGCGATGGTTTTTTGTGGTGCCTGTTTTTGTAATGTCTGTTTTTGTAAGACTTGTTCTTGTAGTGCCTGTTCTTGTAGTGCCTGTTCTTGTGGTATCTGTTGCTGCGAGATTTGTTCTTGCAAGGCCTGATGCTTGAAAATCAGCTGTGCTTCGGGGCTGAACAGGCGCTCGGCCATGCCTGTCAGAATTTCATCACCTGTCTGCGGGTTGATGATGGCAAATTTTATTGATGAGCTGCCGCAGTTCAGTACCAGAACCAGAGATGTGGACATGGTGTTGCATAACCTTCATTTGGCAGGGTGCTATCCGTCTATACCCTGTGCTTACTACAGTGCAATCCTTGCGGGTCGGTCTGTTCCTTCAGAGACAGATACTATTTCCGTCTTTATAGCGCTCAGCTTTGCAGTGGCGATGCTGTGCTTTGTATAAAGATTGCGCTATGGATATAGAGAAGCAGGGGGCTGCACCACGCATTGAGGCGATAAAGCCTGAAGGTGTGATTGCAAAGGTTGCTATGCCTCTCTCATCTGTCTGAAACCAGGTTATGGCTATTTTTATTGACTGGTTTGTTTGCCAGCGGTCAAGTATCGGGCTGGCATGTACATCTGATGTCTGCCTCCATGCAGGAGCTGGATGGCAAGCCTGATCTGATGCGGCGCTGATAGTAACAGGTTGAATTGTACGGTTTTGTGTCAGAGAAAGGTAGACTTTCGTCCAGGCTGGAAAAGCTGAAAGATAAAATCGGTATCTCTGTTCTATGAGATACCGATTAATATGTCTGATGCTTAAACATCCATCGTTACTGCACCTTCCGGTACTGTACAGCAGGTCAGTACATAGCCTGCCTTAATATCATCATCGGTGATACCACCGTTGTGGTTCATGGCGAACTCGCCGTCCAGTACTTTAGCTTTACAACTACCACAAATTCCCATGCCACATGCCTTGGCGATGTTAAGGCCAGCCTTTGATGCTGCGGTATGCAGGGTCTCACCAGGTGCAATCTGAACCGTTTTGTCACTGCGAGCAAAAGAAACCTGAACCATGTCGGATGCAGTCAGGGCGTCAGCTTCCTCCAAGGCAACTTCTGCCTGTTCCAAGGCAGCGTCTTCAATATCTACAGGGGTCTCGCCGAACGATTCTTCATGGTAGCGGTTCATGTCGAAGCCGTTGGCTTTCAGCAGATTCCGTACTGCGTTCATGTAGGGGCCCGGGCCACAGCAAAATACTTCGCGTTCCATAAAGTCAGGGGCAATCAGTTCCAGCTTGGCCTGATCCAGATAGCCACGGTAGCCGTGCCAGGACTGGCCGCGCTCGTAGGTTTCACAAATCAGACTCAGGCTGAAGTTATCAATGCGAGAGCACATATGCTCCAGTTCACGCTGAAAGATAATGTCGCGTGGGGTGCGAGCGCTATGGGCAAATACCATATCGACATCAGTATTGGTATCGAAGAACCAGCGTGCCATCGACATAACAGGCGTAATACCGACACCGCCTGATAGCAGTAGTACTTTCTCGGCTGGAAAGTCAATGCAGTTGAACAGACCTGCGGGGCCATGTACGGCAATTTCATCACCTTCTTGCAGATTGTCGTGCAGCCAGTTAGACACCTGGCCGCCAGGTACGCGTTTGACCGTGACAGAAAAGCTGTAAGGTACAGAAGGTGAGCTGGAGATGGTGTAAGAACGCATCACCTGCTGACCCTCGATTTCCAGTTCGAAGGTTACAAACTGTCCCGGTTTGAAGAAGAACATCACGGGCTGTTCAGCCATAAAGCAGAAGGTGCGTACGTCCCAGGTTTCCTGAATCACTTTGACACAACGCATATTGTGACGGCCGTTAACCCAGGTCTGGGTGTTGATCGGGGTGAAGCTTTCGCTTTCTGGCAGGGTGGAATTTACGTCGTTCATGATCAGGCTCTCTTTATTCTTATCTGCACCGCAGGTGCACGATTATCCGTGTGCTACTACTCACCGCAGCAGTTGACGCCATTCTGGTTTGCCCGGCTTAAGCGCACTTATCCGTGGACGACAGAAACGTATCCATCCCGCACATGGCAGGTTTTTCCTCCTGCTGTCAGGTCGAAAAATGCCCGGTTTTACGTCGTTATCAGATAAACCCCACAAAGGCTGTTGATTCAGGATTAGCTGCAGATGCAAATGCAAATGCCCTTTGGGTGATCTGACGATTGCTAAGAAAGAGCCAGAAAATCAGATAGATACGTCTGAAATAAGATAAGGATAAAAAGATGACTACGACCGATCTGCTGAACATTACCTACCCGTCTGTTGAGCATGCCCGTACTGAGGTGAAAAATATTCTCGAGAGCCATCCGGCCAATTACTCGCTGCCGCAGGCGCTATATAACGACCCACATATGTTCCGCATTGATATGGAAGAAATTTTCCAGAAAGAGTGGTTGTTTGTCGGAATGAGTTCAGAAATTCCTGAGCGTGGTGACTACTTCACTGTAGAGATTGGCCAGAATCCGGTGCTGGTTGTACGAGGTGATGATGGTGAAATCAACGCATTCCATAATACCTGTCGCCACCGTGGTTCTCGAATCTGTGACAAGCACCGTGGCAAAGTAGCTAACCTGGTATGTCCGTACCATAAATGGGCATATGATCTGAAAGGTAACCTGCTGTTTGCAGGGACAGAGATGGGCGATGCTTTTGATATGAAAGCACACGGCCTGCGTCCTGCGCATTGTAAAGTAGGTGGCGGCTTTATCTTTGTCAGTTTGGCAAAAGAAGAACCACAGGGGGATTTTGATGATTTCCTCGTATCTCTGGACGAGTACATGGAGCCCTATGATGTGGACAATACCAAGCTGGCGGTAGAGTCCAATATGTATGAAAAAGCCAACTGGAAGCTGGTCATTGAAAACAACCGTGAGTGTTACCACTGTCATGGTGGCAACCACCCTGAACTGCTGAATACGCTTCAGGAATGGGATGATACTAACGACCCGCGTGCACCGCAGGAATTTCTGGATCAGTATGCGCGTCAGTCAGCGGAGTGGGAGGCAGAGAAAATCCCTCACGAACGTCGTGATCATGGCCACAATCGTAACCGTATTGTTCGTATGCCATTGAAAGATGGTACCAGTGTGATGACACTGGACGGTGAAGCGGGTTGTAAAAAAATGATGGGGCGTATTAAAAACCCTCAGTTAGGCTCCATGCGTATTCTGCATCTGCCAAATTCATGGAATCATATGCAGAGTGATCACTTTATTGTGTTCCGTGTGCTGCCGATTTCTGCTCAGGAAAGTATCGTGACCACCAAGTGGTTCGTGCATAAAGATGCAGTAGAAGGTGTTGATTACGATGTAGAGCGTCTGCGCCTGGTTTGGGATGCAACGAATGAGCAAGATCGTGTACTGGGTGAAGAGAACCAGCGCGGTATTAACTCTGTTGGTTATGAACCTGGCCCATACTCTGAAACCTTCGAATTTGGTGTGGTGAACTTTATTGACTGGTATCGTAATACGCTGCAGGAAAATCTGAGCAAGTAATATCAAAATAAAGTGCCTTTGCTTCTATGGCAGGGGCACTCATTTTTTCACTCGACTGCGCAGGTTCGGCTTGGTTATGTTAATATAAAAATCTTGTCTGTCATTTTTATTTACTTTTAGAAGAAATATATTTTCTTACTGTCATTCTTTGGTGTCCGCATCTAACCATGCTTGCGAGACGTTTTGTTAATACTGTATATTCTTGGCAGATTATAAGGTATGTTAGTGCAGGCTTGCTTGATCTTGTATGTCAATACCCTATTTTCTAGGGGGCTGGTGTTTTTTCGGCTCAGTATGGTGGTCACGCTCTGATATGCCAGATAGTTTCAGGCTGTTGTACAATGGCAACCCGAAAGTTCAGACAGCGTATCAGATTTATCAGGGATAAGCTGTGGAATTTAGAAAAGATATAAATGGATTAAGAGCTATTGCCGTTTTATCGGTTGTGCTTTTCCATTTTTCGGCCTCATCTATGCCAGGTGGATTTGTTGGGGTGGATGTTTTTTTTGTTATATCAGGTTATCTGATGACAAAAATAATATTTACAGGTGTTGGTAGTGGAGGTTTTTCTTTACTCGGCTTTTACCTTAATAGGGCCAAGAGAATTATTCCAGCACTCGCTGTTCTTTGTTTTTTTCTTTTAGTTTTTGGTTGGTTTTTTACTGGCCCAGAAGACTATAAGCGGCTTGGAAAGTATGCAGCGAGTAGTGTTACCTTTCTATCAAACTTTATGTTGCTGCGTGAGAATGGTTACTTTGATACAGGCGCGCATGAAAAATGGCTTTTGCATACTTGGTCATTGTCTGTTGAGTGGCAGTTTTATATTATTTACCCAATTGTTATCCTTGTTCTTAGTAAGTTTTTAAGCCTTTCAAGGCTAAAAGTATTTATTTTAAGTACAACGATAATTGGATTTTTTTTAAATATATATTTCACATTTGATAATCCTGATGCAGCATATTTTCTTCTTCATGCTCGTGCCTGGGAGATGTTGTTGGGTGGTGTTGCATTTTTGTATCCGGTGTCTGTCTCTGATAAGCAGGGCAGGTTTATGGAGCTGGTCGGGTTATTATTGATTGTTCTGTCCTGCTTCTTTATTTCTGGTGCATTGCCTTGGCCGGGTTCGCTGGCAATATTGCCAACGATGGGGGCTTTCCTGATTATTCAGGCCGCGCGATCCGAGGGGGTCTTGGGCGGTGTATTTTTCCAGAAGACGGGCCTGTACTCGTACTCTATCTACCTTTGGCACTGGCCTCTGGTGGTGTTGGGAAGTTACATGGGTTGGGGTGAGTACTGGCTGTTTGTTGGTATTCCGCTGTCATTCCTCATGGGCTACATCAGTTTTCATGTTGTTGAAAAATATTCTTTTAAGAAGCCTGACCTCAGTGTTAAGTCACTTGTGCTTTATCCGCCGCTGGTCAGCGTTGTGATTGTGGGTATATGCGGCAGCATTGTTTATAAAACAAAAGGTGTGTTCAGCCACTATCCACAAGTTGTTCAGGATGTTGCGAGTGAAAACTATAATAAGAATCCGTATGGCTGTATGACACTTGAAGCTGCAAGTGATGGTATTAATCCATGTTATATAGGGCAGAAGGATAATGTGAAAGCAGTGGTTCTGGGTGATAGTCACGCTGACGCAGTAACAACGGCTGTATTTGAGGCTCTGAATAAGAAACACGAAGGCGTTCTGGCAATTACTAAAGAAGCTTGCCCTATGCTGCTGCATGCAAGGAGCAGTATCAATGGTGATATTTGCCGTACAGAAAATCCAGAGCGTATCGCTTTCGTACAGGAAAACCATGAAGGCATTCCTGTGATTGTTGCGTCTCGCCTGCATGCTTACCTGTCTGGTGTCTTTAACCCCGGAGAAGAGGGAGTAAGTGCCCAGCCGGTTATCTATTTTGGTGATAATGATCGTGCTGACTTTGATGAGGTTGTAGAGGGCGTCAGGAAGAGCCTGAAAGAAACGGTATGTAAGCTTTCAGAGCATAACCCGGTATACTTGTTGCGGCCAATACCAGAGATGGAGCAGAAAGTGCCGCATACAATGGCGAAAGGTTACCTGCTGGAAGGGGAGGCCAGAATACAGTCGCTGTCATTGGCTGATTACCAGCAAAAAAATCAGTTGATGATCAGTATGATTGACGAAGTCGCCGCGGCCTGTGGTGCGAGGGTGATAGACCCAGCTGAGCCTTTGTGTGATTCCGGGGTTTGTATCTCGAGTCTTGAGGGTCGGCCGTTGTACTACGATGAAGATCACCTGAGTGAGTACGGTAATCGCTTACTGGTGCCGTTGTTTCGCCAGGCATTGCTTGACTGATTGATCGTCTGGAAAGTGGCCTCCCTGTTGTGAAGGGAGGCCGCGAAAGACATTGTTTAACCCTCAATACCCTGTTTTTTCAGGTAATCGTCATATGAACCATGGAAATCAACAATACCGTCTGGTGTCAGCTCCAGAATGCGTGTTGCCAAGGATGAAACAAACTCCCGGTCGTGGCTGACGAACAGTAATGTGCCTTCATAGTCCAGCAGTGCCTGGTTGAGGGACTCGATAGATTCCATATCCAGGTGGTTGGTTGGCTCGTCCATCAGCATGATGTTGGGTTTTGTCATCATCAGTTTGCCAAAAATCATACGGCCCTGCTCGCCGCCTGAAATAACTTTGACAGACTTATCAATTTCTTTCTGTGAAAAGAGCATCCGTCCCAGTGTTCCGCGGACAACCTGCTCGTCATCTCCTTCCTGTTTCCACTGGCTCATCCAGTCAATCAGATTGGAATTCATGTCAAAGTCTGCGGCGTGATCCTGCGCGTAATAGCCAAGGTTGCTATTTTCAGACCACTTTACCTCGCCACTCAGGCTGGGTTTGTCGCCTACCAGGGTTTTCAGCAGGGTTGACTTGCCAATGCCGTTAGGGCCAATGATGGCGATCTTTTCACCGACTTCAACCATCATGTTCAGATTTGCAAACAGGGTATCACCTTCGTAGCCGTTGGAAGCGTTTTCTACTTCCAGTGCCAGGCGATGTAGCTTTTTACCCTGTTCAAAGCGAATGTAAGGGTTCACACGGCTGGAAGGTTTGACTTCCTGCATTTCGATTTTTTCAATCTGGCGTGCTCGAGAGGTTGCCTGGCGCGCCTTGGATGCGTTTGCAGAGAAGCGGCTGACAAATGATTTCAATTCGGCAATCTGGGCTTTTTTCTTGGCGTTTTCAGACAGCAGGCGCTCACGTGCCTGGGTGGATGCAACCATATATTCATCATAATTACCTGGGTAAACGCGCAGTTCGCCATAATCCAGATCCGCCATATGTGTGCAGACGGCATTCAGGAAGTGACGGTCATGGGATATGATGATCATGGTGCTGTTGCGCTCGTTCAGTACGCTTTCCAGCCAGCGAATCGTGTTGATATCCAGGTTGTTGGTGGGTTCATCCAGCAGCAGAATATCCGGGTCAGAAAACAGTGCTTGCGCCAGTAATACACGCAGCTTCCAGCCAGGGGCGACTTCGCTCATCGGGCCAAAGTGTTGTTCCTCGGGGATGTCCAGCCCCATCAGTAGCTCACCCGCTCGAGATTCGGCAGAGTAGCCGTCCATTTCAGCAAAGGCGACTTCCAGCTCGGCTACCTTCATGCCGTCTTCTTCTGTCATTTCTGGCAAGTTATAAATGCGGTCGCGCTCCGCTTTTACTTCCCAGAGCTCCTGGTGGCCCATAATGACCGTATCAATGACGGAAAACTCCTCAAAAGCAAACTGATCCTGTCGCAATTTACCGATACGTTCATTTGGGCCCAGTGAAATATTACCGCCGGAAGGCTCCAGATCACCGCCGAGAATTTTCATCAGCGTAGATTTGCCGCAGCCGTTAGCACCGATCAGGCCGTAACGGTTGCCGTCGCCGAATTTGACAGAGATATTTTCAAACAGGGGCTTTGCCCCGAACTGCATGGTGATGTTAGCGGTGGTAAGCAAGGGCTGAATCCCCGGAATATGACGTAGAAAATGAAAGGGCCGACAGATTGTCGGCCCTGATAGTAGTGCTATTGTAACAGTAACAATCAGCTTCTGTCAGATTGCTTCGGCTTGAGACGGTTGTTCTATGTCTTGCGCTGTATCTGGATTGTAGATTGCCCAGGTGTTTTTGCCGCCACGCTTGGCATCATACATTGCATGGTCTGCCAGGCTGCGCATTCTGCGAGGGTCTGCAGTGTGATCTGGAAACATGACAATGCCGATACTGATGCCCACTTTGAAGTTACCATCTTCATAGCTCATTGGTGTTGATATGCTTTCTACCAGTCTGGCCGATAGTGCTTCAACCGCAGCCAGATTTTCCACGTTGCGCAAGATCAGCAAGAATTCGTCACCACTGATGCGGCTGACAATATGGTCTTTTCCGCAGACGTCCTGCATGCGCTGAGCTGCTGTTTGTAAACAGTGGTCTCCGGCATCATGACCCCAAGTGTCGTTGACGGCTTTGAAATCATCAAGGTCAACAAATAGCAGTGCTACTTTCAAGTCTTTGCGCTCTGCGCGGTGGCATGCCCGAATCAGGCGGTTGTTGCAAAAGCGCGCTTGCGGCAGGCCGGTCAATTCATCGTAATGGGCGCGTTGTGAGAGTTTATCTCGCTCTGCGCTGAGCTCTTGTACCAGGCGTGCTGTTTGCTCCCGATATTGAATGATCAGCATGCAGCTTATGGCAATTACGCAAGCCAGACTGAGTGCGTAGAGACTCCAGTGTGTAAAACTGGACAGCAGTTCGCCTGGAGGTGTGGGGAGCGGCTGGTTACTGAATATAAATGTGCTGCTCAGTCCGCCAAACAGGAGTAGAAGGGCACCTGTAAACAGTGTGACAACGCGAGCAGAGAACACCATTGCCAGAGTAATCGCTGATAATGGAAGGAAAATAGTGCCTGGCGCAAGCAGTCCTAGCCGGTAGATGCTGCTCAGGCCCGCAGCAAGGCTGATAAGTGCCAGTGCAACCGCTTTGTGCTGAGTATCCAGCTTGTTCTGAAATGTGGCCAGAAGCAGGGTGGCGCAGGCCAGTATGCCTGGAAGCAGGTTCGGTAGTGTCAGTCCACTTTCTGTAGCGCGGGCTAGCGTCAGGCCGAGTGCAGCAATCGCCATGAATGTCCAGATAGTGACCATCCGGTTAATAAGCTGTGCCTGTAAATCAATGGCTTTCAAGGTAACACTCCTGCAAAAATCATCTGCCTATGATACACCCGAGGGCTTTAATGCAGGTGTTGATCTGACTATATATAATGACCCATATCAGTATGATTATCTGTTCTGCTGACTGAAAATTGCAGCCCTGTCTCGCTCTCCGTTGTTTGAAGATGGTAGATTTTCTGGCGTGGCTGTGAGCAGTGATCGAATTTCATATCACATGTAATCAGCCCTTTTCACAGTGCATTTGCTTTGCGGTACTTCCCCTGATAATCAAAAACTCTTGCCTGTACTCGCCAGAATTTGCCTTTCTTTCGTGCAATCACAAAATCGGGGGCAGTGAAGCGTGTTTCCAGAGCGAGTGCCTCGTCCATATTGCTGAAAGTCCGCGGGGTTGAGCCACTTTCGAAACGACGGCCGAACTCTCGATTAAATACCTGCCGCTGGCTCTGATGGCTGAGGTTGAAGCTTTCCTGTAATTCTTCACCTTGCTCGTCGTGGTAAGTGATGCGTAGTCGATCACCCTGGCGGCTGAAGGTCATACCTGCGCAGCGAATTACCAGTGCATCTTTAAGCTGAAGTGCTGCCTTGAGCTGATCGTCAGGATCAACCAGGGGGTGGTTACATTGTCCACATCGGCGGGCTGCTATGTCATTTTCAGCGCCGCAATGAGGGCACTCCTTAAATCGGAATCGAAATTCGCAGCGTTGTCTGTTGCCTTGTGTATCTTCCTGGAAGCCTTGGCAGCGTCGGCCATGGTGTTCCAGAATGTTACCTGCGCCATCTGTTTTACCCCAGAAAATATTTGGGAATTCGCATTGTGGGCAGAAAACTTGCACCGGCTCTGAATCCGGGGCTGGCTTTGGCGTGCCAACTTCCGGTTGAAACAGGTCAAACCCATTGCCTGCATAATCAATAATCAGGCAATCTGTCTTGCCTTCTGACAAGCGCAGGCCGCGACCAACTATCTGCTGATAGAGGCTGACCGACTGAGTGGGTCGCAAAATTGCAATCAGATCAACATGAGGGGCATCAAAGCCTGTGGTCAATACGGATACATTGACCAGATACTTGAGTTGGCGTGCTTTGAATTGTTCAATCAGGCTGTCCCGTTCCTGATTGTGAGTATCGCCTGTAATCAGTGCGGTTTGTGCCTCGGGCAGATAGCTATGAATCTCGCGGGCGTGGTCTACTGTCGCAGCAAATATCATCACGCCTTGGCGTTGTTGCGCCAGTTGCTCAATCTGTTCACAAATTGCTCTGGTAACGCGCTTGTGTTTCACCAACAGCTGATTAACGGCAGGGGCTGCATAATTGCCGCTATTGTCAGGGCGCAGGCTTGAAAAATCATACTGAGCGACAGTGGCGTCAACCAGCTCTGGTGGTGTGAGGTAGTTGCGGCTGATCATATAGCGCAGAGGTAATTCATAAATACAGTGCTCGAACGGACGGGGTTCGTCACTGCGTGTGTAGCCGCGATAGTGGTAGCGGTAGATCCATCCGCTACCCAACCGGTAGGGGGTTGCCGTTAACCCTAATATTTTCAGGCCGGGGTTCTGTTGTTTAAGGTGCTGGATAATCTGCTGATACTGGCTGTTTTCGTTATCACTGATACGATGGCATTCATCAACTATCAGCAGGGAGTATTCCCCCTGAAAATGCTCAAGGCTGGGTTGTACGGATTGTACGCTGGCAAATGTTACCTGATGGCTGTTGTCTTTCTGTTTCAGGCCAGCGGAAAATATGCCTGCTTCCAGTCCCCATGCCTTATATTTCGAGTGGTTTTGCTCGACCAGTTCTTTTACATGGGCGAGTACCAGAATGCGGCGGCGAGCGAGGCGAGCCAGCTCGGCAATGACCAGGCTTTTTCCTGCGCCCGTCGGTAGCACAATAACTGCTGCATCGTCAGATTTACGAAAGTGTTTCAGGGTAGCGTCCACGGCTTCCTGCTGGTAATCACGCAGTTTGAATGCCATCAGCTGTTGTACCTCACCGTATCGGTTTACTGCAGGGGGTATGTTTGAGTCGTTTCAGGCGGCGTTGTTCAGTATAAATATTCAGGTAATTGCCACCCAGCATAATAGCGGCACCTGAAATAACCCAGAAATCCAGTGCTTCGTCGTAGAGTAGAAAGCCGAGCAGGGCAATGAGTGGTAAGCGCAAAAAGTCTATTGGTACCACAATTGCCGCATCAGCCAGTTTCATGGCGCGAGCGATGCTGTAATGTGCCGCAAGTGCTGTCAGGCTAACAATTAATAACCACGGTATATGCTCAGGAACAACGGGGTGCCAGTCATTGAATGCCAGCGGTGTGCTCAACAATAGCTGGATCAGGCACATATAGAACAGCAAGGTCAGCGGCGATTGTTGCTGTTGTCCTGTGATCTTTTTAGTGAGCAGGTAAGCAATTGCAAACCCTGCCGCAGCAGCCAGTACAGCCATTGCTGCAGGATCGATTATCTCAAGGCCGGGCCGAAGGATAATCAGAATGCCTGTAAAACCGAGCAGAACTGATGCTGCGCGTGAAGATGTTATTTTTTCGCCAACAATCAGCGGTGCAAGCAGCAGGCACCAGATTGGAGTTGTGAACTCCAATGCAAAGACTTCCGCCAGGGGAATGCTGGCGATGCCAACAAACCAGCCATACTGCCCTGCAAAATGTACACTGTTGCGGATTAGATGCAGGCCAGGGGTTTTTGTCTTCAGTAGTGAGGTGCTGTGACGACTGATCAGAAAACCGATCAATATAAGGCCTGTGGCACTGCGAATCATCAGCAACTGCGGGACGCTTAATTCGCTACTAAGTTCTCGTCCGGCAATCGCCATGGCAATAAAGCAGGAGAGAGCGCCGCTCATCCAGAGCAGACTACCAGTCAATGCGCCGGGCTGCATAGATAACGTCCGTTGTCAGGTGGAAAAGATATGAAACAGAACAGGCCCGCATGAAGCGGGCCTGTTGGTTGCTCTGTCTGTTTATCAGTCTATCAAGCGATAATAGCGTCGGCAGCAGGTGCCTGGACGGCTGTTGGCTGCTGACGATCAAACAGAGCAGCCATCATGTCCTGCATTTGTTGCAGGTTTTTGTCCAGTTTGGCACGAGAGTCATCATCAGCATCTTTGTAGCGAATGTCCTGTTGTACCAGACTGTCAAGGATGCTGGAAATAAACTTGTCGGCCTCTTCCATAAAGGCATTAGCCGGGTCTTCAGCCAGCATGCCGACTTTGCTGCCCATATCTTGAAGTGGGGCCAGTTGCTCAGCTGATGGCAGCATATTACCAACGCTACTGTATGCTGATGCTGCGGAATAGGTTTCCGTGCGGGTCAGGCGCAGGTTCATAGACGCCAGCTGACTGCCGTCCATTTCAAACTCGGTCGCCTTGTCAAATGCTGCTTGAATGTCCCCGCCGAAAAACTCATCTGCGATGTCATTAACATCTTTCAGCAGGTTATTGATCGCTTCCATTTCAGCTTCATTCAAATCACCTTTGACGCTGAAGCTCATACTGCTGGCGTTGCCACGCTCCAGACTGGCTGAATAGGCTGAGCCATTTGCATTGTTGACCCCGCCAACTGAGGCTTGTTGATACTGGCCGCTGGCAAATTCGATAACGACATCGTCGCCTTCCTGGGTCTGCAGGGTCAGCGAGAAGGTTTCTGCTTTAGAATAACGTTCGGCAGCATAAAACTCCTCAGAAGAGCGGCGAGGTGCAGAGATAGAAGTGTTTTCTGACGGCAGCAAAGCCTTCACCGCGTCGACAGTTTTGTCATATGTCTCATCAATGGTTTGTTCAATATTCCCTTCTTTCAGAATATTGAGGCCATCAAGAATTTCTTTTGCTTCGGCAAAGCCTTTTTCAATACCGCGCATTGCTGCCGCGTGCATTTTTTGAATGTCTTCTTCAGATCTACCTTCGCTGCGGGCTCTGTCCAGTCCTTGACCAACAAAGCCTGCAATGTCTTTAGCGATATTGTCAGGTGTGAAGTCTTCGGCTTTCTGGCTGCGCATATCGGCAGGAGATACACCAGGAATATGTTCAGCCAGACGATTCAGCAGGGTATCTTTAGCTTTAGCTGCTTGTTGTTCGTGATTGGACTTCTGGCCGTCTTCGACCTTTTCTGCTTCAGGGTTGGAAGACAGCCGCTGCTGTGCGTCAGAACGCATCGGACTGCTCTGCTGGGTCATTGGAGAGTATGAGGAGATAACGTTCATGGCAACACCATTGGGATTTTTTTAGGTTACCCGCAAATCAGCGGCAGAAAATGTACATACTTTAGGCTTTTTTCGTCTGAAAGAGTACCTTTTCTATCAGCTCCAGGTTCTGACTGATCCATTCAGGATGTATGGGCCCCCAGTCGGTAATCTGGTAGTGGCCATCATTATGTCGTCCTCCAGGTGATTGGGTGAAGTGGCACTGAATGCCAATATCTGAAAGGTCTTTCAGGCAATCCTGAATGGTGCGTCGTGGCATACCGGTTAATTGTTGTAAGCTGGTCAGGTTGTGATGAGTCTTACAGATCAGGTGGCTAAGGTAGAGCTTACGGAAGAAGGCGCATTGCTGGCGAGAGGGTGGGGGACTCAGAGGGTTGCTCATCCCTGAACTCCTGATGATGCGTTTAGTTTAGAGGCTTTTTCGATTTATCGCATAATTGTCAGATTGAGTCGAGATGTTAATTACTGTGCTCGGGATGAAAATGTGATCACTACCAGGGGGTGTTGTGCCTTCTGTATTGGAGGGGGTATGTCTGACTCTGAAGTACTGATGAAACTTGTGGCAGTAAGGATGCCGTTTGGTAAATATGAGGGGCGACGATTGTCTGAGTTACCCGAGTCCTACTTGCTTTGGTTTCAGCATGAAGGCTTTCCGGCAGGTGAGTTGGGAGAGTTGATGGCACTGATGCTGGAGATCAGAGTAAATGGATTGGAGGCGTTGCTTGAACCGTTGCGTCAGGCAGAAAGTGTGTACTAAGCCAGCTGTGTGTAACAAAGTAAGGCCAAGCAGGTGAAAAGGCTGGTTTTGAAAGAGAGGTCGATATGCTGAATCAAGTGAGAAGACTATGCAGGTGGGCGGATTATGACGCCAGCAATTAGTGCTGCAAAAAAAGCGCGTGTTGTGTTTAGCGTACATGAGTACAGCCATGATCCCGGTACGCCATCTTATGGTGAAGAAGCTGCTCGCGCATTGGGGCAGGATGCTGCCAGAGTGTTTAAGACACTGCTGGTTGAGGTAAACGGCGACAACCGTAAGTTGGCAGTTGCAGTTGTGCCTGTCTCTGGTCAACTTGACCTTAAAGCAATGGCCATAGCAATTAAAGCGAAGAAGGTTGCGATGGCCAGTCCCGAAGATGCCGAGCGAGCAACCGGTTATGTTGTGGGCGGGATTAGCCCGCTGGGCCAGAAGAAGCGTTTGCCTGTTGTTGTTGATAACAGTGCGGCCGGTTTTGACAGTATTTATATCAGTGCTGGTAAGCGGGGGCTGGAAATTGAGTTGTCAGCGAATGACTTGTGCAGGATAACAGGGGCGATACAAGCCTCGCTTGTCCGGTTGTGACCTGGTGTGGCTGAAATAAAAGAGCCCCGCGTGACGCGAGGCTCTGAGACTGTAGCAAAATAATCGCGTTTGATTACAGGCCTTCAGCTTCTTCAGACAGGTACTTGGCAACACCTTCTGGGGATGCGTCCATACCTTTGTCGCCTTTGTTCCAGCCAGCAGGGCAAACTTCGCCATGTTCTTCGTGGAACTGCAGAGCGTCAACCAGGCGAATCAGTTCGTCCATGTTACGACCCAGTGGCAGGTCGTTAACGATCTGGGAGCGAACAACGCCGTTTTTGTCGATCAGGAATGCGCCACGGAAAGCAACACCTTCTTCGCACTCAACATCGTAAGACTTGCAGATGTCGTGAGTCATATCAGCAGCCAGGGTGTATTTAACCTGGCCGATGCCGCCCTGCTCAACAGGTGTGTTGCGCCATGCGTTATGAGTGAAGTGAGAGTCGATAGAAACACCGATAACTTCAACGCCGCGCTCAGTGAACGCGTCCATGCGGTGATCCAGAGCGATCAGCTCAGACGGGCAAACGAAAGTGAAGTCCAGTGGGTAGAAGAAAACCAGACCGTATTTACCATTGATGGCTTCTTTCAAGTTGAAAGCATCAACGATAGAGCCGTCACCTTTAACAGCTGGAACGGTGAAGTCAGGAGCTTGCTTACCTACGAGTACGCCCATGATTATGAGATCTCCATGTTTGGGTTAATCGCTTGTTATACAGACAGAAAAGGCAGCACCTTTCTGCAATACTCGAGCAGCCAGACAAGGCTTAGCCAATAGTGCTGCTGTGAAACCGTCTGGCTGGCTATATGATCTTATTCGGCTGAATTTTCATCTGGGCGAATTGCGTGAGCCTTTACCAGTTCAGCCAGCTCGCCGCTTTCTGCCATATCGCAGATGATGTCGCAACCACCAACCAGCTCGCCATTTACCCACAGCTGTGGGAAGGTTGGCCAGTTAGCATAATTTGGCAGCTCAGCACGGATGTCCGGGTTTTCCAGGATATTTACAAATGCAAAGCGTTCGCCGCAGTTCATTACAGCTTCAACGGCGCGGGAGGAGAAGCCACACTGTGGGAAGCGTGGAGTGCCTTTCATGTAGAGCAGTACCGGGTTTTTCTCAATCTGCTCTTTAATGGTGTCGATTACGCTCATTACCGTACCTTGAATCAAAGATATTTGCGTGCCAGGTAGCCGCTCTGTAGCAGTATATTTTAGCTCGTCCTGCCTGAAAACCAGAGGAGGCTCTCCATCTGCGGCGAAGAACATAGCACATATCCGAACATTTTACTGGGATAATGTATAGTAGGATTTATTAATGGCTCTGATAGGGATACGCTATCATCTTGATTCTTATGCGGAATTAGTGGGGTGCCAATTGGTTTCTCTGTGAAGAAACTTGCGGCAGAACAGGAAGTATCAGGATGGATAATCCTTAATTTTTTATTGCTTTCGGAGTTGGTTTTCATCGCTGTTGGTTTTGTTTTTGCGACCAAAGTTTCAAGTGAGGCGACTTTTCATGGTTGCCAAAGTCATAACAGCTCCCTAGAATCGACTGTTTTTTCCGGTGGCCAAGAGGTCACTTGATTGCAATTTTGCAGGCCGCTAACTATCTGTTTTTCGACGCTATCTGTTTTTCGATGTGTCTGGCGCAGGCCAGTCGTTGGATATTCAGGAGCGGGGCTGCAGATGAAAATGCATACGAGGCAGCGGGAGACGCTGGATACTGTTATGACTACAAGACACTTTCTGACATTACTGGATATGTCGCCACAGGAACTGAAGAAGCTGGTTCAGCGGGCGATTGAACTGAAAAAGATGCAGCGGGCTGGCGAAATTTATGAGCCCTTCCGTAATCACGTTATGTCCATGATCTTTGAAAAGTCATCAACCCGTACCCGCGTGTCCTTTGAGGCTGGTATGGCGCAATTTGGTGGCCATGCCATGTTTTTATCCTCACGTGATACCCAGTTAGGGCGCGGTGAGCCGGTGTGTGATTCCGCCCGGGTAATCTCCAGCATGGTTGATATTGTGATGATTCGTACTTTCAGCCACAAGCTGGTGGAAGAGTTTGCTGAAAACTCCTCTGTGCCTGTCATTAATGCCCTGACGGATGACTTTCATCCATGTCAGTTGTTAGCAGATATGCAGACCTTTGCTGAACACAGGGGTGATATAACCGGTAAAACGGTGACCTGGATCGGTGATGGCAACAACATGTGTAACTCTTACATTAATGCTGCTCGTCAGTTCGATTTCAAGCTTAATATCGCTTGCCCTGAAAGCTTTGAGCCTGAGTCTGCTCTGGTGCAGGCAAATGCTGATCGCGTTAACGTGATGCGTGATCCAGCTGAAGCGGTTAAAGGCTCTTCACTGGTCGTTACAGATGTCTGGGCGTCCATGGGGCAGGAGGAAGAGCAAAAACTGCGTGAGCAAGCCTTTGCTGGTTATCAGGTAACTGAAGCATTGCTGGATCAGGCGGCGGAAGATGTCATCTTTATGCACTGTCTGCCTGCGCATCGTGGTGAAGAGATCAGTGAAAGTCTGTTGGATGACCCACGTAGTGTTGCTTTTGATGAAGCAGAAAATCGCCTGCATGCACAGAAAGCGTTGATTGAGTTCCTGCTGACTCAATAAATCAGCAAATCTTTGCGGGTGTTCAATGGCATCTAACAGTGTTATTGATTGCCCGCTTATGTCTATACTCTTCCCATCTGTCTGTAATCTCTGTCTGGCATACCGGGAGCCCCCTCATGGTTGAACTGCGCCATCTGAAAACACTGTCGGCCCTGCGCGATGCGGGTAGCCTTGTCGAAGCTGCCGAGCGTGTACATCTGACTCAGTCTGCGCTGTCCCATCAGATCAAAGATCTGGAAGATCGACTCGACTGTTCGTTGTTTATTCGTAAAACTCGTCCAATTTGTTTTACCAGTGCTGGCCAGCGTTTGCTGGCGCTGGCGGACGAAGTATTACCGATGATTCGTAATGCTGAGCGAGATGTTGCCCGGTTGGCGGGTGGTGAGGCTGGCAGGCTGAATATCTGTATTGAATGTCACAGTTGCTTTGACTGGTTGATGCCAACAATTGATCATTTCCGTCAGCGTTGGCCTGAAGTTGAGATGGACCTGTCAACGGGATTCAGCTTTCTGCCATTACCGGCGCTGGCCCGTGGTGATCTTGATCTGGTTATCACCTCGGATCCAGAGCCTCGTACGGGTATCGCTTATATTCCGTTGTTTAGCTATGAATCACAGCTTGCATTAAGCAAGCAGCATCGGCTGGTCGCTAAGCCTTTTATTGAGCCCGCTGACCTTGTGGATGAAACATTGATTACTTACCCGATTGATCATAGCAGGCTGGATGTTTTTACTCGCTTCCTGGAGCCTGCTGATGTTGAACCAGCAAGCCGTACTGCTGAGCTGACGGTGATGATGGTGCAGTTGATTGCCAGTGGTCGAGGGGTTTCTGCGTTGCCTAACTGGGCGCTGCATGAGTACATTGAGAAAGACTATGTGGCAGCACGTTCACTAGGTGAAAAAGGGCTCTGGTGTACGCTGTATGCGGCAATACGTGAAGATCAGCAAAATGCTGAATATATGGTCGATTTCCTGGCAACCGCCAGTGAAATTACATCCAGTCAGTTGAAAGGTATTCGCCCGGCCTGACCTGAGTGCTCTCTCTGGAGTGCTCTCCAGGGATATGAAGTGCTTCCGGGAAGTGCTTCATATCCTTTCAGGCACATAGATTTGATTCTGCTAATGCTCAGTCTTGCTGGGGTGAGTGGTCAGCTTGCCATTGATCAATAACTTCCTGAGCTGCTCTAAACGCCTCCTGCGCAGCGGGAGCACCGCAATAAACGATAGAGTGTAGTAGAACTTCCTGAATTTCTTCTGCGCTGCAGCCATTGTTAAGCGCGCCACGCACATGGCCTTTCAGTTCTGTAGGAGCTTTCAATGCAGCCAGCATGCCCAGTGTTACCAGGCTGCGGGTACTGCGTGGTAGTACTTCATTGCGTTGCCAGGTGGAACCCCAGGCATGTTCGTTAATCCATTCCTGTAAAGGTGCAGTCAGCTCTGTTGTATTATCAATGGCGCGCTGCACAAAAGCCTCGCCCATTACTTCGGTACGGACTCTCAGGTCGTTTTCTTTGTCCTGTTGTGACATATCTTTTCCTTATTTGCTCAATTTGCTCAGAGTGGGGCAAGCTGGTGGCTCAAAAATGTACACAAACTAACCGGAACTGTCTGATATAGCGAGGATTTCCTGTTATGGGGGTTGTCAGCAGCGCCTGGTATCGTACACTCAGCGGTGCAACACGGGTGGCGCATGCCGCAGTGTGGAAGATCATCTGTGTTGCGGCAGATGACGTAATTGTTGCTAGTGCAACATCCATATAACGATTGCACCGATAAATAAAGGCTGTGTCAGCATAAAGTCATAGCTATGACAAAACATGGCTATAACAAAACGTAGTTATGACACAACACAGTTATAACAAGGTATATGCTGCAACACGACATCGTTCATAGTTGCAAAAGCATAGCCTGTTTGATGGTGCAGCATATTGATTTTCAGGATACCCCTCATGCAGATCTGGACGCCCGATAGCTGGCGCAGCAAACCGATAGTACAGCAACCCGATTACCAGGATGTCACAGCCCTGAGCCTGGTAGAGCAACAGCTTTCTGCGCTACCGCCGCTGGTTTTTGCTGGTGAGATTCGTTCATTGCAGCAGCAGCTTGCCGATGTTGCGCAAGGGCGCGCTTTTCTGTTGCAAGGGGGTGATTGTGCAGAAAGCTTTAGCGAATTCAGTGCTGACAAGATTCGCGACACGTTTAAAGTGTTGCTTCAGATGGCGGTGGTGATGACCTTTGCAGGCTCTTCGCCCGTCGTCAAAGTGGGTCGTATGGCGGGGCAGTTTGCTAAGCCTCGATCTGCGGGTATGGAAACAATTGATGGTGTCGAGCTGCCAAGTTACCGTGGTGACATTGTTAATGAAATTGATTTTACAGCCCGGTCTCGTGCAGCAGACCCTGAGCGTCTGTTGCGTGCCTACCACCAGGCGTCTTCTACGTTGAACCTGATGCGAGCATTTGCGCAGGGTGGTATGGCAGATCTGAACCAGGTGCACAAATGGAACCTGGGTTTTGTAGAAAAAAGCCCATTGGGTGAGAAGTATCAGCATCTGGCTGATCAGATTGATCAGACGCTGGCGTTTATGGAAGCTTGTGGTATCAGCGCTGCGACTGCACCACAACTGCGAGAAACCAGTGTTTACACTTCCCACGAAGCACTACTGCTGGGGTATGAGCAGGCATTGACCCGACAGGATAGTCTGACGGGTGATTGGTACGACTGTTCCGCCCACATGCTGTGGATTGGTGATCGTACTCGCCAGCCGGATCATGCTCATGTTGAGTTCCTGCGTGGTGTTAAAAACCCGATTGGTTGTAAGGTTGGTCCAACTACTCAGGTGGATGATCTGATTCGCTTGATGGACATACTGAACCCGGAAAACATCCCGGGCCGTTTAACGCTGATCGCTCGCATGGGGGCAGATGGTATTACGGAGCACCTGCCACGTCTGGTACAGGCTGTTAAAGCGGAAGGTCGCAGCGTTGTGTGGAGTTCTGATCCGATGCACGGTAACACGATCAAGGCCTCCAGCGGCTATAAAACGCGTAGTGTTGATGCAATTTTGCGTGAAGTTCGTGGTTTCTTTGAGGTGCATCGTGCAGAAGGCACTCATGCGGGTGGTGTGCACTTTGAAATGACCGGCCAGAATGTTACCGAATGTATCGGTGGTGCTTTCCAGATTACCGAGGAGGGGCTGGCTGATCGCTACCACACACATTGTGATCCACGTCTCAACGGCGAGCAGGCGCTGGAGTTGGCATTCCTGATTGCTGATACACTGAAAGCGGCGCGCGGTTAATGACTGATTGCTACAGCGTACTGGCAGCTTTGTTGGCGGAGTTGCGGGCAGAGCTACAGGTACAGGGGCGGTGGCAGATGCTGCCGCCTTCACCTGAAGCATTGGCCAGTACACAGCCATTCTGTGTTGATACGCTGCCGTTTGAGCAGTGGTTGCAATGGGTGCTGATTGCCCGTTTCGAGGCGATGGTGGAAGCGCGTTTGCCCTTGCCAGGGCATTGCGATATTTCCCCTTATGCTACGGAGGCCTTGAAGGGGCAGCGGGGCTCAGCTCGACTGATTACGCTTATTACTCAGATTGATCAGGCCATCAGTGAGTAAGGCTGCGTCAACTACCCGGTTTTCATCGGTGAGCCGGGCTCTGCCGCTGAAAGGTTTGTACACCTTTGTCTGTGTAGCCAGAAGCGGCAGCTTGCGTCAGGCCGCTGAGCAGCTTTGTCTTACCCCTCAGGCGGTTAGCCTGCAGATTCGCACACTTGAACAGCAGCTGGGATTTGCGCTATTTGAGCGTCACAGTTCGGGTATTGTACTGAATACTACGGGTGACCAATTGCTGGCCTGGGTTGAGCGCGGCCTGGGGTTGATTGAGCGCGGTGTACAGGAGGTGCGTGAGCGTCAGCAGCGTCAGCAGCTGCGGATTTGTGCATCTCCCTGGTTTGCTATCCATTGCCTGTTGCCAAAGCTGCCTGAGTTTGAGCAGCAATGGCCGCAGCTGGATGTACAGATCAGTACTTCGGTGCCTTTCCCTGATTTTTCCTCGCAGCGGCTTGATCTGGCGATACAATGGGGGTTTGGTCAGTGGTCATTCAGTCATAAAAAACTGTTACTGACCGATGATAAATTACTGGTGTGTGCTCCCTCGCTTCTCAGTGAGCATAAGCCATTGCGAGTGCCATCAGACCTGACCAGGCATCGTCTGTTGTGTACTGAGCTGTCGGTAGAGTTATGGCGTAAGTTATTAAACACGCTCGGTGTTGATCTGTTGCTTGAGCATCAAGCATTGCCGCTAGATAGTCATGCTGGCCTGGTAGAGGCGGTGCAGAAAGGGTTGGGTGTAGCGTTGGTCTCGGTTGCCGAAGCGCGTGAGCTTTGTGCTGCGGGCCGGTTGGTTGCGCCGTTAGGAGAACAGTCGATCAGTTCTCTGAACCCTTCGCTGATGCCTGGATACTGGCAGGTGCTCAGGGAAGGGGAGTACAGTGAACCACTGATTGAGTTTTGTCAGTGGATGTCTGGCTGGCTGGCTGATCATCCTCGCTACCCTCAGCAGGTTTAAATCCAAGCATTTGGTCGTGCTTCTAATCAGTTGGCGGGGTGGCCTTTAGCAATAGTCTTTCGTTACTTTTCTATGCCTGGGTGGCGAATCTCTCCCTCCTCCTTCGTCGCTTTTCAATAATTGCTCGGCTGCTTTATCGCTGGTAGATCTGTGTGACTGTTCGTTGCGTTTGCGGGTGTGCATTTGGGTTGGTGACAATCAAATCTTGCTACTGGCAGTAAGTTTTATTGTTTGTCAGCGAGCGAGCGGCCATACAGACTGTAATTGTCTTTGCGGCGGCGCTGTTACAGCAATCACGACTGTGCCTGAGAGTTGGTTTTGTGAGCTGATGTTGTGAAAGCTGCCGTGTCGTCATTAATAAAAACAATCTGTCAGTCAAGTTGTTTATGGTCAGGCATGGCGACAGAACACCTGATTTTTGCATAAGGAGCCAACGATGAACGCTGAAACCTTTTTTGATCGCCTGTGGCATGATTACATTCAGAGTACCCCTCAGGCAGAACAGATACGACAATTGTTTGAAGCGACTGATGGTGTTGTAATCAATGATCATGTTGCATTTCGTACCTTTGCCGGTACGCCGTTGCAACTTGACAATCTGGCGCCTCTGATTACCAGCATGGGCTATGAGCTTCAGGGTAGCTATGACTTCAGCGCTAAAAAACTGCGGGCGCATAGTTTTATTCACCCTGACCCGAATGTGCCCAAGGTGTTTATTTCTGAACTGCTGACGGAACAACTCAGTGAGGCAGCGCAGGCGATTGTTGCAAAGTACACTGCGCAGATTGAAGAAAAGCCGCTGGATTTGAATGTATTCTGGTCTGCTCGGCACTGGGGTATGCCATCATGGACTGAATACAATACTTTGATGAGCGAAACAGAGTATGGGGCATGGTTGCTGGCTATTGGTATCCGCGTCAATCATTTTACTGTCAGCGTAAATCATCTGACGAGCACTGGCTGCATCCGTGAAGTACTACAACGGGTAAAAGATGCTGGGTTTGCGGTCAATACAGTGGGTGGTGAGGTGAAGGGTGTACCTGCTGATCTGCTGGAGCAGGGGTCAACTATGGCTGACCGCCAAGTATATCGTTTTGCGGAAGGAGATAGTTATGAAATTCCGACCTGTTTCTATGAATTTGCTTTGCGTCATTCGAATGAAGCAGGTGAGGTTTATCAAGGGTTTATTGCGGCCAATGCTGACAAAATTTTCGAATCTACCAATGCTGGTTAAGATGTGTGCTGGTTGAACCAAAAACAACCGCAGCGCTGACTGCGGTTGTTTCGTGTCAGATATATGACAAAGTGGTAGATCTGACGAAGCTGATCTGTCAATCAGGTGGTGGTCAGCTGACTATCAGTCAATCTATCAGTCAACCAGGCCGTACTGATCGCGCAGGATGTCGATAATTTCAGCTTTTGGATTGTCAGACAGTTCCAGCTTCTCGCCGGTAATCTTTTCGGCAATGTCCACGTAGGTACGAGAGACTTCCATCAGTACTGACTCAGGCAGTGCATTATCGTGTGCTAGCGCATGGCGCTCATCCATACGATCTTTATTCAGCAAAATATCTGGGTCAGGGAAGTGGTTCAGCAGTAGCTGACGGAAACTTTCTTTTGAATTTTCGACAACTTTGCCATCGCGGTAGCTTGGGCCGTCCCAGATGCGGGAGCTATCAGGTGTGCCTACTTCGTCCATGTAGATCAGCTTTTCATTCCCGGAGGCATCAGTGACGTAGCCAAACTCAAATTTGGTATCTACAAATACCTGATCCAGACCAGCCAGTGCATCGCTGATCAGGTCAAAACCTTCCTTCAGCAGTTTCTCGTACAGGTCGATATCATCCTGAGTGCGGAAGTTGAAGGCTTCAAAGTTATTTTCGATGTCGGTACGAGTGATGTTTACATCATCTACTTCCGGTACGCCCGGAATGCCCGTCAGAATGCCTTTAGTGGATGGGGTGATCAACAGTTCCGGCAGCTTCTGATCTTTTTGCAAGTTATCAGCGATTTCGATACCACAGAATTCGCGTTCACCCTTAGCATAAGAGCGCCACATGGAGCCGGTGATGTATTGACGACAGATAGCCTCAATCATAACCGGGCGAGCTTTCTGTACAATCCATACAAACGGGTGCGGGATATCCAGAATATGGCTGTCGGCCAGGCCGTTCTCGCGGAACAGCTTGAACCAGTGATTAGAGATGGCGTTCAGGGCCGCACCTTTGCCAGGTACGCCGTTCATGCCGCCTTCACCGTGCCAGATGCAGTCGAAAGCGGAAATGCGATCACTGATTACCATGATGGCCAGTGGTGCATCTTCAGCAACGTCGTAACCTTTTTCTTTGATCAGGCGGCGGCTATCGGCTTCAGTCAGCCAGTATACAGAGCGGACTTTACCACTGTGAACGGGCAGGTCGGTACGGATGGGCAGATCGTTGTTAACGGCAAGTACTTTATCAGCAAGACTCATTGCAGAACTGTCCTGTAACTCGTGAATAGTTGGGTTTGAACACCAGCATCTGTGGTTTCAGGTGCAGTATTCTAGCAGGCTGTTGCGTCCAACACTAACGCCAGTTGCGACAGCTTTGTGGCAATTACCGAGGCTGATATCTCAGCTTTCTACCGTATAGTTAAAGCTATGCAGAATGAACGGTTTTTCACTAATACAAGGTTGTCATAAAAATCGCTTTTCTGGTAAATAATTTTGCTGTTGCCTTCTGAGCTGGCACAGTGATCATCGATATAATCAGGTGTTTCGGTTGCCATGGGAGTCCAGGGTCGGACTGGTATGAATTGGTATATTTTCAGGTATAAGTAGATGTTTTAAACACCCTGAGCCAGTAATGATATTTTGAGTGAATGATAATAAAAATGTATCAGTCAATACTTTATGAGCATTTTTGCTGAAGATGCTTTTATATACTCCGGGCAAAGATTAAGATTCCGTTAATTTTGAAGCTTTGGCCGCTCCGGTTGCCACTTTCCGGTTGGCTGTAACAGTTTTTGACGTTTGATTTATATCTGGGAGTTTAGCTATGAATGAACATGCACAGGTGCCGGAAAATATGCGGTTGAGTGTAATCGCACGTATCGAAGCTGGTTGCCTTGGCCCGGAGGGTGATAGCCATATCGAACCTTTCTGTCGGTATGCGAACAAAGCCTTCTTCGGAGTGAATAAGAATGTCGTAGACTGGTTTATCATCCCGCGTACTGAGTCTAAAGCTCCTGAGTTTGAGTACCAGATTCAGAAACGTCGTTTGAGTGATGAAAAAACGGACAAATATCTGGAAATGCTGGGCACCTCTCTGGCTGATTTTGAGCAAGATCTTAATAATCGTATCTGCGACGTTATTGAGCAGTACATGGAGCGTTATAGTTGAATTTGGTTGTGCTCCGACCGACCGTCCTCTGTGTCTGATGCCATGGCCGCTAAC
>JAOXSF010000119.1 GCA_025800125.1 Marinobacterium sp. | reverse complement strand
CTGTGCTGGTACTGCCAGAGGGCAGAGTAATTGATGAAAGCCGCGATATTATGCGCTGGGCACTGCAACAGCATGACCCGGACGGCTGGCTGTTCGGTGCCGATAATGACTGGATCTGGGAAGCGGAAGGACTGATTCAAGAGAACGACTTTGTTTTCAAGCAACACCTTGATCGCTATAAATACCATGACCGTCATCCTGAACGGCCAATGGAGTACCACCGCGAACAATGCGCAGTCACCCTCGCCAAGCTGGACCGTCAGCTGCAACGTTATAACGGTTATCTGGTCACCGACCATCTGACACTGGCCGATATGGCGATCTTCCCCTTTATCCGTCAATGCGCCCATGTTGATAGAGACTGGTTCTATAGCACTGACTACAAGGCCTTGCAGCAATGGCTGGATGCTCGCATTGAGAGTGAGCTGTTTCAACAAATTATGGGCAAGTACAAGGCCTGGCAGCCAGAAAGTGAGCCGGTGACTTTTCCTGATGCGCTGTCTCCTTGAGGCAGTGCTTTCCTGAGGTCGTTATCCTGGAACCATCGAGCTTGAAATCAGCTCGAACAGATCAGCATCAGAAAGTCTTCCTTCCTTTTATATAGATAGCGCTATTCTTGATGCCTGGCTCGAATATCTGATAGGTCTGTTGCGCTATTATAGTGCCGTAGAACAGGGTATATTTTACAATACTGTATATAAAAACAGTATTTCGTAAAAATGATACCTGACAGTACTACCTGCTGACTTTTAGCCTCTTATTGCACCGGATCATTCCATGCCTTCACCCTTATCTGAACCGAACACTATTGAGTCCTGTACATTGGTTGATGGTACGCCACTGGAGATTGCCCGGCTTATTGCTCCACCTGTGCTGGTGGCTCTGGATGATGGCCGCTATCAGCTGCATCTGAAACTCAGAGAGCGACAGAAAAGTGATCCGCAACAGGAGAGCGGGCGCATTTATCAAGCAGAGATTGATAAGTTAGAGATCGATAACCTGCCAGCAAAGGAAGGCAAGCAGCTGTATCGGCAACTGAGCCTGCTGTTCTATCAGCACCATTTCGATCAGGCAGAGCAGGATTATCAGCAACTGCATCAGATGATTCCACGGGGGTGTTATCCGCTTATCAGCGAATTGAGGGCAATAAAGACGCAGGCATATCAGGCTTGTCAGCGTTTTCAGCTACCACCGGAAAATGGGCTGGTGGAACAGGGCGAAGAACAAACGAATAAGCACGTTTTTAATCAGACTTTCTGTAAACCCTTTAACTATATCCATCGTTGGGCCCATGCCAGTGATGAACAACTGGCGACGGTACAGCAACGCTTTGTTACCGCTGAAGTGGGCCGTTACCAGTCACTGTTTGAGCAGATTGAGAGTAGTCCGCTAACTAAAGCTCAATGCATCGCCTGCGTTACCCAGGAACGTAATAACCTGGTGGTTGCTGGGGCCGGTACAGGTAAAACCAGTACCATGGTGGGACGGGCAGGGTATCTGATCACAAGTCAACGGGCGCAGCCTGAACAAATTTTGATGCTTGCCTTTGCCCGAAAGGCTGCCGATGAGATGCGCGAACGACTGACCAGCCGTCTGGGTAAGGCCGCCTCAGGGATTGCCAGCTTTACCTTTCATGCTTTGGGGCGCTATATCATCCAGCAGGTTGAAGGGCGTCCGCCTGCCATCTCACCAATGGCGGAAGACCAGAATACCCGACGAGGCTGGGTAGAAGAGTGCTTTAACCATCTGCTCAGCACTGAGGACGATTTCCAACAGAAAGCGTTGCACTACTTTGCCCACTATCTTTATCCGGGGAAAGAGCCTTTTGATTTTCAGCATGAAGTGCAACACCGTCAGTATCTGCTGGATAACCGCATCTTCAGCTTGAAAGGTGAGACCGTTGCCAGCCTGCCCGAAGCGTTGCTAGCGAACTGGCTGTTTCGCAACAGTATCAAATACTGCTACCAGTATCGTTACAGTCCCGAGCAACGTCGCCCTGACCACCGCATCTATGAAGCAACCTTCTACCTGCCAGAGCTGGATGCATGGGTCGACTTTCTGCCACGTAACAGTAAAGGTAAAGTGCCTGTCTGGATGAATCAGCGTGATCAGGAGACAAACTGGCAATGGTTGGAGCGCTTCCATCGCCGCGAAGGTAATCACTGGTACTGTACCGATTATCAGCAATGGCAGCAGGGCACTCTGATTACTGGACTTGCCCAGTGGCTGCTGGAACTGGGTGTTGAGCCTGACCCATTACCGGGTAAAGCAGTACTGGACACCCTGAACGAAACCGGTGCTACTCGACAGATGGCCGAACTACTGCACGATATGCTGAGCCGAGCCCGTGGCGGTCGTTTTGATCGTACCGGTTTTGAACCGCTGATCAGCAATGCTACTGACCCGAAACGTATGCGTGCAGCGCTTGAGCTATTGCAGCCCGTTCTGGTGAGCTATCAGCAGGCGCTGGATAAAGCTGGACATATCGACTTTGATGAGATGGTCAGTCGCGCCATTGAACATGTCCGTAGCGGGTTGTTCCAGTCACCCTGGCAGCAGATTCTGGTGGATGAGTTTCAGGATATTTCCCGTCCCCGCGCTGAACTGATTCGCGCTCTGCAAGAACAGAACCCTCAGACCCACCTGTTCTGTGTCGGTGATGACTGGCAGGCGATCTACCGTTTCGCCGGTAGCGACCTGCACCTGACCACCGCCTTTACCGACCAGTTTGGCGATACCGCTACCACAGTACTGGATAAGACGTTCCGCTTTAATAACAGTATCGGCGCCATTGCCAGCCGGTTTGTGATGAGTAACCCGGATCAGCTGCGTAAAAGCCTCAGTACACAGCATCAGGTAGACTTCCCGGCGGTATCATTGTTGCGGATGGGCTATAGCAGTAAAACCCGACTGGAACCGATCAAAAAAGCATTGCGCGCACTCAGCCTGCAGGCAGAATCTGGCAGCACTGTTTATTTGCTGGGCCGCTATCTCTATAACCTGCCAGATCACAGTGAACTGGCCGAACTACGCGAACAGTTCCCACAGCTGCAGATCAGCCCACTTAGCATGCACGCCAGCAAGGGCAGGGAAGCGGACTACACTCTTATTCTGGAACTGGTCAGCGGTAAAAATGGTTTTCCATCCCAAAAAGAGAGCCATCCGTTGCTGGAAGCGATGCTCCCCGGGGTAGACGCTTACCTCCATGCTGAAGAACGTCGGCTGTTCTACGTTGCCCTGACCCGCGCCCGTCATCGCGCCATTCTGCTGACTGATATGACAAGGCCTTCGGAATTTATTGAAGAGTTACTGAACAACAACTATTTGCTTGATCGTGATAGCTTCCCCTCAACCCTTACCCAGCAACTGGGGCTAAGCCCAGGTTGCCCGCAATGTATGCAGGGTACGCTGCTGGAACGGCAGGGCAGGCGGGGCCGCTTCTACGGCTGTAGTCACTATCCGAAATGCGACCATAGCGAACCTGCCTGCGGTTTATGTGGCGCACCGATGGAACTGGATACAGATAGCGAAGTGCGCATCTGCCTTAACCCGGCCTGTCATCATACAGAACCCGCTTGTCCGGCCTGCAACAGCGCCATGACCTTAAAAGAAGGGCGCAACGGTGAATTCTGGGGCTGCAGTCAGTACCGCCGGGATGACCCACACAGCTGTAAAGCCACCAAACCGGCATGATTTGGTTGCAGTTAAAAAATAAAGTAGCTTATAAAGACGCAAACAATAGTAGATAGCTGCAAGTTAGCTGCAGATCTCAGGAAATAAAAACATCTCCAGCCGGACAACAAAGCAAAGTACATAATATGTATTATTTTATATAAGTACGCATTGTTTTGCCGAATGCCGCATAGTGGATTTAAAGTCATAAAAAGCTGGCCTGATCGGGATAATCTGTCATAATTACTTGGTCATGAAGCAAAGGCTGCGGCAACAGGCTTTGCTTCATGACTTATTTTTAAGTCAGCAGCTTCGTAGACATGTAGACATGCGAGACTGCACTATCAGCGACAAGTAGCAGCAATAGAAAAAATAAAAGCCTAAGGGATGTCTACACTTGGCACACAGCTTTTGTAATGTCGGCAAGCTTTACTTACTCTGAGTAAGGTAGTAGTGCGGTTGTGCTTTAGATTGGTTTTCTGGAAACCCCCAAGAGTTTTTTCTTGTTATATTGGTTTTTCAATAACAGTAGCGCTTTCTTTCCAGGCTTGGTAAGGCTAGAAAAAATAGTAACAACCTGAGAAAGCGCTGTTGAAATTTAAGAAAATACCATTGAGAAGAATTTTTAAGCGAAGAACAAGAAGTAGATCATAATAATTGATGATAATACTATAGTCCGGCTCCCGAAAGGGCGGCGGATTCTTTCGTCTATAGCCTATAGCAAACTCCATCTACCACTCTGATTCCATTCCATCCTTACCTTGTTCACTTATCGCACTGCGCGTTCAACTTGCCTTGCTCACTACTGCCAACAATTCTTTATAAAAATACGTATTAATAGTATCGTTATATTTAATATCATTCCTGAGTTCTCCGTCATATTGCAACCGTGCAAAGGAGGACAACACATGCGTAAATCACGCTTCTCAGAATCACAGATCGTACAGACTCTGAAGTCAGTCGAAGCAGCAGGGCGGACTGTCAAGGAGGCTTGCTGTGAACACGGCACGTCTGGCGCCACCTGCTACAACTGGAAATCAAAGTAAGGAGCCGGATATCAAGCGACTGAAGCAGATGTTTGCTGATCTGAACCTGAAAAACCGCGTTCTGAAAGACGTCATCGAAAAAAAGCTATAAGCACGACCGAAAGAAAATCACTGGTGAGCTACCTGCTCGATGTTCACCAGCTCAGTACTCGGCAAGCGTGTCGAACCATCAGTCTTCAGCGGTCAGTTGACTACTTCAGCCTGATGCCTCACGTGACGTGCCCATCATCGCCGGGGCTCCAGGAGCAAATTCATGAAGTTGCGAGCGGCGCGGTTTGTCATGGAATCACAAGTGGGTTTATCGGGTATACAAGCTGATGAAGCTTAACTTGAAACGCAGAGGAAAAAAGCGGTTTCCAAACTGCAACCCGCAGTCACTTCCAGTGCCCGAAGGTATCTATCAGTGCCGGTCAATAGATTTCATATATGATGCTCTGATCTGCAGAACGTTTAAACGTGTAATTCGTTACAAGGAAAGGACTGTGAAGATAAACGCGCTAGGGCAGCACGTTTGAGCGAATTGTAGCATGGCGTGGATTACCATCAGCTATCCGTGTTGATAACGGCCCCGAGTTTATCGCAATCGCGCTGGCAGAATTGACAGGGCAGAGTGGGCAGAAGTGCTTGGTTTCATTGAACCGGGCAAATCAACGCAACATGCTTATATTGAGCGGTTTAATTGCACCTGTCGAACGACTTCCCCCGGTTCAGGGTACTGACAAAAGCACACGAGATTACGGATCAATAGCTGAATGACAACGGTGGGCGACCTCATGAGTCACTAGGCGATCTATCGCTTGCATGGCTCAACAAACCAACACGGTGAGTTCTAGTTATTGCTGGTAGTAAAAGAGGGAGGCTTACAGTTGGCGACAACGCTTGCAACAGAGTTGAATTCAGCAGGGGAGGACACCTAAAAAATGATCATGTATCAGTCCTCTATGTATGATAATCCGCTTACAGCCATCATTGTTACACCATTCATATATCAAACAATACACTAATTAATTAAATATGTACTAAAGCTAACATACCAATCTGAGTACTAGCTACCAAAGAGCTGTCCGCCTTTTATCTAGAGTAATGGATTTAATTCACCAGAATACAAACAAATAATACATATTAAAAGTCATTTCCACAAAAATACGATTGTTTATAAGTAAGGGAATTTCTTTTATTTCATATAGTTAAGCCTATTTTTTAATTTCAATCCAAAAAATACAAAATACAAAATACAAAATATCAACTATCGTACTTAATCTTTGCCGATATTAAAAGCAGCCAGAATGGACTCATATGGTCGATAGTCACTACCGCTCTGTGTCAGCATGGTTGTCGCTTCTCCTGATCAATCAAGGAGAATGAAACATGGCGCGATATTCAGTCGAACTGAAAGATTCCGTCATTCAGAAAATGATGCCACCGCACAACATACCGGTGACGCAGCTTGAACGTGAAACAGGTATCAGCAACGTAACCCTGTACACTTGGAGAAAACAGGTCAGAGAACAGAGGGCCCTCGTGCCTGGCGATGGAAAAAATCCGGAACAATGATCCTCTGAAAACCAGCTTTGCTAGTGCTATCAAAAAAGTCGAGACGCTCTGGGACAAACTTGAGGACGAGTAATACCCGCGTCTGAGCGTCGCAGACCCATGGAATGGGTTTGGCCTGTAACGGACGGAGCCTCAAAGTACAACGTCTGCAAACTTGCAGGTATCTCCGGGCGTTCCTTGCAGCGCTGGAAGTTACAAAGAAAGGACTGTGAAGATAAACGCGCCAGGGCACACAGGCCTGCGCCGTCAAACCGGCTTACGGAGGTAGAATGTGCAAATCCTGAAGGCCTGCAATAGAGAACGCTTCCAGAGCCTTACACCCAGCCAGATCGTATCGAGCTTGCTGAATGAAGACCGCTATATTGCGTCTGTCTCCAGTTTTTACCGCGTACTGAAAGCGACGAACCAGCAGCACTTCACGTGGTCGACAACAGAAACCCGTAAAACGCAAACCTGTGACGCATAAGACAACAGCCACAATCAGCTCTGGAGCTGGGGCATCAACTGGTTGAACAGCCCGGTACGTGGCTAATTACTACTATCTGTACACCAACCTGAATCAGAGTGAGCTGGTACTGCACCTGGATAATGGCAGTCCGATGAAAGGCAGCATGCTGCATCAGTTGGGCGTTGTGTCGTCCTTCAGTAGCCCCAGAGTCAGCAATGATAACGCTTACTCGGAGTCGTTGTTCCGGACACTGAAATACCGGGCTGGGAGCAGCTCAAACCCAGCGCCGTGTCGTTGTCGGCGGGATCGTGGCAGTAGTGATGTGGCGGGGGACATTGCAGCCGGGCGAGTCCCGCACATTCCACAGCACTGGCATTCATGTTCGGGTCGATAAAGGCAGCCAAATTCACGTTGTGACAAACAACGGTGAATCTGCAGAACTGTTCAGAAACGAGCTGGTGCAGTTCAAGCCGTTCAACTCAATCGAGATCAAAAACAGGGCTGCCACTGAAGAGCAGATACAGCTGCGAGTGATGCAGGGCCTGCTGTTATCTGAAAGTGATCAGTCAGAAGTTTCGATCAATCCGGCGCAAAACGAAGTAACTGTTGATAACGCTGCAGCACTGGCAGAAGAGATCGGAAAGGCGGTCAAGTATGACCCTAGTGAACTGTTAAGGAACAACAGCATGACTCAAAGCAACAGCACACGGGGTATTCGTAAACATCGAGCGAACCGGCACAAACTGGCAAGGTATGGCAGCAGACCAGAGCGATGACCCGCGTTTTATCGTGTTCAGCGCTCCAGAGTACGGAGTCCGGGCAATTGCGCGCATTATCAAGACATATGAGCGTAAGTACGGCATCAACACAGTGCGCGGTCTGGTAAACCGCTGGGCACCGCCGTCTGAAAACAACTCAGATGCTTATGCGCAGCATGTTGCCCAGCTGCTCGGTGTTAACCCGGACATGCAGCTGACTCTGACTGATCACCTGCAGTTGATCGTAAAAGCGATTATTCATCATGAAAACGGTCAGCAGCCGTATTCTGATGAAGTAATCAACGACGGAATTGCAATGGCCTGAAGCTATGGCAAAAAACAGTAATGCAGTCGTATTAATTCTGGGACTGGCCGGGATCGGCGCCTGGCTCTACGCTCGAAGCAAGCCAGCTGCAGCAGTAACCGCTGCTGCAGTTACAGAGCCACCGAAAGCCCCGGTTGCGCCACCGACTTACAACCACATGCTGCCAGCCATGCCACCTGAAAAGGCCATAGCCGGGCGCAATCAAATCAGGCGTCAGCAGCTGGGGCAGCATGCCGACAGGCGTTAACAAGCAGGGCCAGTCAGCGCCGTTGCTGACTAACAGCGCATTTGTGAGCCGCTTATGAAGTGCTGGCTAACAACAGCGGTCGTGCTGCTGATCGCTCTGATGTTGATTCAGCGCCGAGCCCAGCAACTGGCAGCACAGACAGCGGCAGCAGGGCAGGGCGCGCACGAACGCCGCTGAATATCTTTGCACCAGCATTCTGGGGCCTCAAGGACGACGGAGGCACGATTGGTACGCGCGGCTGGTTCTCGAACCTCTGGCCGCGTTCAGGCAACCAGGGCGACAGCCTGTATAACGGCGGATTGGCTCCAGACAACATTGACTGTAACGGTTGCAGAACATGGAATGGCAATCAGATATAACGACAATAAAATCAACAAGTTAGAAGAAGAAGTTAAATTAATATTGTAAAGGGAGCGGCGGCGGGTGTTGGTGTCGGTTTGCTGGGCGTCTGGGGCGCTAATGCGTTTGTCAGACGCCGTCGCACTCGTGAACAGGCCTACATTGCAGTTGTACTGATCGCACTGATTGCAGCAGCGCTGGCGGGTAAAAAATGAGCATCAAAGGTGCCGTGGGGGCGGTGGCAACAGGTGCGCCAGCGTTGTGGCTGGTTGCACAGGGAGCAGGCAACGAGGGCTGGGGTTTAGCGGCGGGCGTGACTGCAGGTGCTGTGGGCTGGCATGTTGCGAAATCAGGTCATCTGCTTGCGCTGTTGATCAGTGTAGTGGTCTGCCTGGTGTGCGCCTGAAAGCCGTTAATCCAGTTTCAGGCAGGCCAGTCAGTTCCCTGTGCTGTCACCTTTATCCACAGGCCAGCGCAACTGACTATCAGAACCGTTTAGTACAAAATACGTACTAGATATGCCTTTTTCGGCGTATTAAATCGACGCGGTGTACCATTTGCAGTATATCGTCCAGCTCCTCCTGTCTACTCTGATTATCTTTCAAGCCCCGCCAGTACAGGCCTCTTAGCCAGACCATGCTGGTCAGGTCGTCCGGTGTTAGCTGGCCACCATCAGGCGTACTGATGCAGCCATCTTCGACGAAAAAACCATCAAACGCAGAGTCTGGCATAACGCCAAGTACTTTAATCCGTAGGGGTGTGGCTCTTGAGTGCCGTCCGCCGTTTTCTTACTAACACCAACGAGACGGGCAATGTGGTCAGCTGTCAGCGTTGCTGATCGTGTAGCTGTTCGACGCCCGGTTTTTGCTGTGTGCGTGAGCAGAAATGTTGGAAGATTTTTAGACCGTTTAGTCATAAAAACGTACAACTCCATAGCATCTGGCTATCAGGCGCGGCCAGAGCGTCGCACAACTTAAAATATGGGTTTTCAGGCCAAATCTGTAAAACTTGGGGCAGGGTATCTGCCCCTGTAAAAGTACGCTCGGGGTTCAGGGTCAGGGTCGTGAAATACACCTTTCTATATATTATTTAACATAATATACATTATACGAATATATATCAGCATAGAATCAGTGGGCAAAACCGCTTACAGGAACAACAGAAATGACCTCTAACACTCACCGTTCAAACGCTCAAGAAGACCAAAGAACACCAGAAATACAAGAAATACGTCAGCACACTCAGCGCCATGGCTCCGGATGCCTCAACTTGAAATTTTTTGCTGTTCATGGATGTTGCACATGAAAAACTTTCAATACTCGAAACACCCAGACCTTCGCTATGCGTACGTAAAAAAGCTCGAATTTAGCGATGGCACCAGGACAAAAACTTACTCTGCCGGAGATTTGCAAAGACTTCTGCGTATAAGCAAGCAGCACGCATACAGACTGATCGCTGAACCTGAGCGCATTACGGAAGCACAGAAAGAGCTGCTGCTATATAAAGACCTTCAACAGCTGACAAGCTGGGGCCCTGGCTGGTACTTAGAGGAAAAAGGTCTGAGGGCACCTAATGGCTACGTGATCACAGCTGAGAACATGGAATATAACGCTTCAGTTCATAAGCTATACAGGTGGCAGAAAGAGGAGCTATCGACTTTAAGAAATGAAAATAAGCAGTTGAAAATGCAGATAAAATGGCTTACATCAAAGCTAAGTAGGCAGCCTGAAGTAAGAAGGCCTGAGTACGATAAGCTGCCATTGATAATTAACAAGAAATTCGGGGAAGGATAGCGCCCCTCCCCTATCATGCAGCATGTTAACCACACGCTACGCACGTGGATAACACGCTGTGAAGGTAAATCAGACATACACAGACTAACGCGCTCGACGCGCTCGCTTGTTACCCTGAGAGCTGCACGCGATCTACGATCACGCGCAACACACAGGGCCGATGAAGATCAAAGAATAGTAGGCTTCAGAAATACTGAAAGCTTCGTTTTACTTAAACGATCATCATCACGACCGAAAAGCCCACCAAAAAAAGGCACTTTCTGTAAAACCGGAACCCCAGTAGTGTTGCTTTTCTTGTCTTCCTGAAGTAGCCCACCAAGATAGACAAGCTCCCCGTCTTTAGCGGTCACAGTCGTAGTAATAGAACGATTGTTGGTGATTACATCAGCAGCTGTGCTATCGCCAGATAAGCTGCCCGCAGTAGTAGAAATCTCAAGCCTGACAGTATCATTATCTATAACAGGCCTGACAGAAAG
>JAOXSF010000196.1 GCA_025800125.1 Marinobacterium sp. | reverse complement strand
CCGTAAAGTGGCGGACAACATCATCCAGGCGCTGGTAGTACCGGGTTCCGGCCTGGTAAAAGAGCAGGCTGAGCAGGAAGGCCTGGATAAAATCTTTGTCGAAGCAGGCCTTGAATGGCGTGAGCCGGGCTGCTCCATGTGTCTGGCGATGAACCCGGACAAACTGGGTGCAGGCGAGCACTGTGCCTCTACCTCCAACCGTAACTTCGAAGGCCGTCAGGGCTTTGGTGGCAGAACCCACCTGGTCAGCCCGGCAATGGCAGCGGCAGCAGCGATTGCTGGCCACTTCGTTGATGTACGCGACATGATCGAACAGTAAAAGAGGGGAGAGGCAACCATGAAAAAGTTTAACCAGCACACCGGTATTGCTGCGCCACTCGACCGCGCCAATGTTGATACCGATATGATCATTCCGAAGCAGTTCCTGAAATCGATCAAGCGTTCCGGTTTCGGCCCGAACCTGTTCGACGAACTGCGCTACATGGATGAAGGCAAGCCGGACCAAGATTGCAGCGGCCGCCCGCTTAACCCTGAGTTCGTGCTGAACCTCAGCCGCTACCAGGACACCAGTGTGCTGCTGGCCCGCGAGAACTTCGGTTGTGGCTCCAGCCGTGAACACGCGCCATGGGCGCTGGAAGATTTCGGAGTGCGCTCTGTCATCGCACCAAGCTTCGCTGAAATTTTCTATAACAACTGCTTCAAAAATGGCCTGCTGCCTATCGTGCTGAGCGAAACTCAGGTTGATCAGCTGTTTAATGAAGTGGCGGCAAACGAAGGCTATGAACTGAGCATTGATCTGGAACGTCAGGTGGTTGTAACGCCATCTGGTGAGGAGATGGCGTTTGAAATCGACGAATTCCGTAAGCACTGTCTGCTTAACGGCCTGGACGATATTGGCCTGACCTTGCAGCATGCTGACGACATCAAAGCCTACGAGGCGCAGCGCCGTCAGAGCGCGCCATGGCTGTTTGATGCAATCAAATAATCTGCTGTAGTAGCCCGCTTCGCGGGCGTCCGGATTTGCATCTGAAATGACGCCCATAAGAGTACCTGAAAGTATAAATGGGCTGCTACAGGCAACGAGGATACGACGGAACCCCGGTCGTAGCCTGTGCGAAGTATTGTCATGCTTTGCACGGCCAAAAATAAGAGATACCGTGCTACCGGTTCCCATGCAGAGCATGGGAGCCTGGTGCAGGGGCCTGGCCCCATACCAAGAACACACGCCCAGCAGTCTGCGGACTGCCCAACGGATAACAAGGATACTGGAATGACTAAAAACGTATTGTTGCTGCCAGGTGATGGCATTGGTCCTGAAATCGCAGCTGAAGCGCGCAAAGTACTGAACGTCGTAAATGAGCAGTACAAGCTGGGTCTGGAGATGGACGAAGCGCTGGTGGGCGGTGCCGGTATTGATGCAGCAGGTGATGCGCTGCCTGCTGAAACCTGGGCCAAGTGTGAAGCGGCTGACGCGATTCTGCTGGGTGCGGTAGGTGGCCCTAAGTGGGATACACTACCACCAAACGAGCGCCCAGAGAAAGGTGGCCTGCTGAAGATTCGTGCCCAGCTGGACCTGTTCGGCAACCTGCGCCCGGCTATCCTGTACCCACAGCTGGCCGATGCTTCTACCCTGAAGCCGGAAGTGGTTTCTGGTCTGGATATCCTGATCGTGCGTGAACTGACCGGCGGCATCTACTTCGGTGAGCCTCGCGGCATTCGCACACTGGAGAACGGTGTGCGTCAGGGTTACAACACCTACGTATATGACGAAGAAGAGATCCGTCGTATCGGTCGCGTTGCTTTTGAAGCAGCGATGAAGCGTGACAAGCGTCTGTGCTCCGTCGACAAAGCCAACGTACTGGAAGTAACCATGCTGTGGCGTGAAGTGATGGAAGACCTGGCCAAGGAATACCCGGAGGTAGAGCTGAGCCATATGTACGTCGACAACGCAGCGATGCAGCTGGTACGTGCGCCGAAGCAGTTTGACGTGATCGTAACCGGCAATATGTTCGGTGATATTCTGTCTGACGCGGCGGCGATGCTGACGGGCTCTATCGGTATGCTGCCATCTGCTTCTCTGGATCAGAACGGCAAAGGTATGTACGAGCCATGCCACGGTTCTGCGCCAGACATCGCAGGCCAGGGCATTGCTAACCCGCTGGCGATGATTATTTCTGGTGCCATGATGCTGCGTCACTCGCTGGGTATGGAAGAGCCAGCTGCCGCGATTGAAAAAGCGGTAGACGCGGTACTGGACCAGGGCTTGCGCACAAGTGATATCTGGTCTGAAGGTATGCAGAAAGTCTCTACCGTAGAGATGGGCGACGCTGTTGTAGCAGCGCTGAAAGCATAAGTAAATCTGCCGGTTAAGCTGCTGTTTTCAGTGGCAATCAGCCAGCGGTTTTATACAAAGGTGCATTGCAACCGACCTTAACAGGTTGCACAATGATGACAGGTCGATGGACTCAGACCATGGATAAACTCCAGCATGAGCCATCGGCCTTTCTTGTCTAACGATTGCTTATATAAATACTGTTTATATAACCACTTTGATTTCTTTGGGGATACCAATGAAGCGTGTAGGTTTTGTAGGCTGGCGCGGAATGGTGGGTTCCGTGCTTATGCAGCGCATGAAGGATGAGCGTGATTTCGACCAGATCGAAGAGCCAGTATTCTTCACCACTTCTCAGGCAGGTCAGGCAGGTCCGGATATCGGTAAAACGATTCCAGCCCTGAAAGACGCGTACTCTATTGATGAGCTGACGCAGATGGACGCCATTATTTCCTGCCAGGGCGGTGACTACACGAAAGCGGTATACCCACAGCTGCGCGAAGCGGGCTGGAAGGGTTACTGGATCGATGCAGCCTCCTCCCTGCGTATGGATGATGAAGCGATCATCATCCTCGACCCGGTTAACATGAACGTGATCAAAGATGGCCTGAGCAACGGCATCAAAACGTTCGTGGGCGGTAACTGCACCGTATCTCTGATGCTGATGGGCCTGGGTGGCCTGTTCCAGAACAACCTGGTGGAGTGGATGACCTCCATGACCTACCAGGCAGCATCCGGCGGTGGCGCGCGTCATATGCGCGAACTGATCAGCCAGATGGGCATCATTGAAGATTCCGTAGCAGATAAACTGGATGCCAACTCTGCGATCCTGGAAGTGGACCGCATTGTTGCTGAAACTATCCGCAGCGACAAAATGCCGGTTGATAACTTCGGCGTACCGCTGGCAGGCTCCCTGATTCCATGGATCGACACCAAGCTGGACAACGGCCAGAGCCGTGAAGAGTGGAAAGCCTACGCAGAAACCAACAAGATCCTGGGTCTGAGCGACAGTCCGATTCCGATCGATGGCACCTGTGTACGTATCGGCGCAATGCGCTGCCACAGCCAGGCATTCACCATCAAACTCAAGAAAGACGTGCCGATGGATGAGATCGAAGAGATGATCGCATCCGCTAACGACTGGGTAAGCGTGGTTCCAAACGAGCGCGATATCACCGCACAGGAACTGACACCAGCTAAAATTACCGGCACCCTGGGTGTACCGGTAGGCCGTCTGCGTAAGATGAACCTGGGCAATGAATACCTGAACGCCTTCAGCGTAGGCGACCAGCTGCTATGGGGCGCTGCGGAGCCACTGCGTCGTATGTTGCGTATCCTTATGGAAGATTGATGGATAATTGATTAGTAGGTGATTCGTCTGCTGATTGTTTTTTGAGTTGCTCTGCTGAGTGACGGCCCGAGAACCGGCTTTCCTGAAAGGGAAGTCGGTTTTTTTACAAGAAATCAAACTAATTAGTGTCACAGTGGTTCGTGTATTCTTATGTGGTTTGCTCATGTCGGCTATCGAATGTTGTTTGTCTGAAGATAACTGACATTTCGTACTCAGCCGATGTGAACAACCTCTCTAGTACCTACATCTAGTAGTTCTTATTACTCTGAGCTGAGCTTTTGGGTATCTGATTTCATGGCCACATTACATCAGATGTAAATTACCGCCGGTTTAATAACAAGAAAAGATGCTCAACGAAATGAAACGTTAACTGTAATAAACGGGTATCAGGGGTACGTTTAAGATATAGCCGGGGTTACCATGCCCTGGTTTTCCAGTACAGGTAACACCCGGCCAACTCAATACCTGATCAAAAAATCAGTTCAAAGTCAGGTATTTTATACGGTGTAGACATCGCCTGAGCGCATGTTAGAGGCTTTGTAAATAATGGTATTACCGTCAACTTTTGCAGCACCCGCCAGGCCACGGAAGTGAACAGGATGTAGCAGATCACCCGCTATCATATTCTGAGTACAAATTTTATCTGTAAATTCAACCAGGTTGCTGTCAATAATATGACTATCATGCTGCGATGTATCAGCATTAACAGGCAGGCCAATCAGGTTAATATTATCCCCACCAAAACCATCCTGACTGGTAGCATTAACCTTGAAATGGTTACCTGTACATACCATCTTGAAGCCAGAGGACATATTAATAACACCTACACCATAGAAGAGACTCTGTTCAGTACCTGTGTTATACACATCGTTATTAGAGAAAATCAGACTCTGTTCAATACCAGAAGTCTGTTTATACATGGTGAGCGCCCCAGAGGACACAATGGTATTATTGCTAAAGTTATATTTTCCTTCATGCTTGTAAGTAAGATAAACTTTACCATTAAAGTTAAAGTCGTTATTACTAACTTTAACATTGGAGCAGTAGAAAGCCATGTGGAAAATATCATCTACCGAATCCATAGGATTAATAGAGTTGCCTTCAATATAAACATCTTTAATGTTATTCAAAAAGATTGGCTCGCCTGACAGGCACTGCTTACTCTGGTAAACATTATTATTAGATATTTTCAATGTATTCGACAGATTTTCACTACGCTCATAACCCACACTTGTATAGTGGTTAGCAGCCAGGATTGCAGGGCTTTTAATATACATTGCCCAGTTTTCAATTGTGTTCCCTTCTACGATTGAGTCTTCACCCCATGCACCAGTATCATTGTTAGTATCCAGTGTTTTGATTGCAGACTTACCAATTTCACGAATAACATTGTTTGTGATGCGCTTACAGCGTGAAACACCCCCAGTACAACGCTCCATAATCGCAGTACCTGCGATTTCAGTCATCGTGTTGCCAGAGATCTGCAGATCACTACAGTTTGCTGTATAAATCCCTGCACAGATATTGATAAAAGAATTATTGCAAATTTTAATATCTGACTGGCCGCTATTACTGATATAAACACTGCGACGCAGGTTGTTACTGTTTTTTCCATCAGGAGTTTCGAAATTTCCAGCGTGGTATCTATGATCGCGCCATCCATTTTTAAAGACGTTATTTTCAATTCTTACCTGAGATACAGCACCCAGCAATAACCCGCCTCCAAACTCCAGAGTCAATTTGGAGGAACAGTGATCATGGTCAAAAATATTATCGGAAATAACAATATCTTTACCACCAAGCGCTGCAACAAACTGGTCAACCCGACCTGAGGTCGTAAAAGAGAAGCCAGAAATACGTACACCATCTGCTTTAGGGAAGTAGAACCCCTGTTGCTCTGTTTCAGATGTAAACTCCACTTTTGCATTATCAGCCAGTAATCGACGACATACCCAAGAGCGGATACGCTCTGAAATCAGATAAGGCTGTTCAAAACCAGCAACATACAGTTGGCTCGTGAAAGCTGTTGCACTCTTAAAGGCTTCAGTGCTGTCCAGACCACCCAAAGCACCAAATTGCGTAACATTCACTCGGCCGTCTGGGAACATGCCTTTAGCTTGCAACATAGAAACAGACAGGTTAATAAAGCTGCCACCATCGGCAAGGTTATTACCCATATTAATGATTTCATAAACGTTGCCACCTACCGCTGCACCAGCATGATAGCTCAGCGTTTTCACTTTCTGACCAGCCTGTAATGTAGAATCTGCTACCATGCTGGCAACAGAATCAAAAACTTTAATATCCTGTGAATTAGAAGACATTTGTATACCTTTTTAAATGTATATTACTTTTCATTAATTGAATTACAAGAATGCTTTATTGCGCTCTCGACAATAAAAAATATACATAAGAGAAAAGCCTTAAACTAACCGACAGGTGACGATTTGACTTGTAGATTTAGCCATGTTTATACCTTCTCTACCTTAGGTTTTCTTTTAAAAGAAGACACTAATAATAGCAGCATATACATATAACACTCCCCCCCTGCCCCTGGACATGCCACAATACTGTTACGACCCGTTGTAACTGGCAGCATCGCCGCATTCAGGAGAACTACATGGATTACCTTCCACTTTTTTTTAACCTTCAGGGCCAACAGGCACTATTGATTGGTGGCGGTCAGGTAGCATTACGCAAAGCTCGGCTACTCACACGTGCAGGTTGTGTAATTACCGTAGTCTCCCACCACATCTGTCAGGAACTACAGGATCTGATTGACATCACAGCGGGCGCAACTGGCATTATTGGTGAATACCACCCCGGACTACTGCGGGAAAAAGCACTGGTGATTGCAGCAACCGATGCTGATGCACTAAATGAGCGTGTATCACTGGACGCCAGAGATGCCAATGTGCCAGTCAATGTCGTGGATAGCCCTGCCCTTTGTACCTTTGTATTCCCCGCTATTGTTGACCGCTCTCCCATTGTTATTGGCATCAGTTCAGGGGGACGCTCACCGGTACTGGCACGAATGACCCGCGCAAAAATAGAAACGTTACTGCCACAGCGCTATGCAAAGCTGGGTGAGCTGGCCAGCAAGTTTCGGGCGCAGGTGAAAGCAAAGTTCAATACAATCGGCCAACGCCGGAATTTCTGGGAACGTACGCTGGAAGGCAGTGTGGCAGAGAAGGTATTTGCTGGGCGCCAGCAGGATGCTGAAGAAGCCATTCAGGGCATTCTGGACAATGCAGATCAAAACCATAATGCCGGGGAAGTCTATCTGGTGGGTGGGGGGCCGGGCGATCCGGAACTACTGACTTTCAAAGCACTACGCCTGATGCAGCAGGCCGATATTGTGTTTTATGACAGGCTGGTGTCAACGGAGGTACTGGATCTGTGTCGCCGTGACGCTGAGCTGGTTTATGTAGGTAAAGCACGCGATGATCACGCGGTGCCACAGGAAGGCATTAATCAACTACTGGTGAAACACGCCCTGTCAGGCAAGCGTGTACTGCGCCTGAAAGGCGGCGACCCGTTTATTTTTGGCCGGGGGGGCGAAGAACTGGAAGAGCTGAAACAGCATAACATCCCGTTTCAGGTTGTTCCGGGCATTACTGCTGCCAGCGCCTGCTCTACTTATGCTGGCATTCCACTTACTCACCGCAATTATGCACAATCGGTCAAGTTCGTCACAGGCCAACTGAAAAACCGTACTGCCGATCTGAATTTTGCCGAACTGGCCCATGATAATCAGACGGTAGTGTTCTACATGGGCTTACACACTTTGCCTATTTTGACAGAACGTCTGATTGAGCACGGCAAAGCTGCCGATACACCTGTAGCCATAGTGTCCCGTGGCACACAGCC
>JAOXSF010000100.1 GCA_025800125.1 Marinobacterium sp. | reverse complement strand
CCATACAAAGCAACAACTATTGCCAAGCCGACAACGCAAGCTGATACAACAAATTTCATTGCGCAAACTCTAGCAAAACCAACAGCCGCTGGTTTAAATGCACCCACTAGCTCAATTGTAACTACGGGTAACCCTGCTGCTGACAACCCTGACAAAGCTATTATACGTGCCAGCAGCCAAGATTTAGCAACCCTGCTTTCCGCACAACAGTTAAAGAATAATCCGGTTGCTCCAAACCAGCCTACAACAGCGGTTAATGCCGCAGTGCAGACACAAACACCTAACCAAGTTGGCTTAGGCCCAGTGATAACAGCGACCAGTTTTACAGGCGCAAACATTATACTTCAGGTGCTCGACCCTTCTGTAAGCCAAGCATCACCGCAACAAGTAGCAGAAGTACTGGCCCAAAGCCCTATCGCTGCGGCTGATGTTAAATCACTTCCTATTTCCTTGCTGAATGCTTCTGCCGCAAGCGAACTGGTTAAGCTGGAAACAGATAAAGGTGCTTTTATTGTACCCGCAAAAGATGCTGCCAACTTACAAGGAGAACTGGTGAAAGTTTCTACGCCAGAAGTATCGGCAGTATCTCAAGGGGCAGAGCAGGTAAAAAATAAAGCCACTACCCCTAGCTATGAAGCAAAACTTACGGCTGTGGGTACAGGCGCTGTGCAGACTGTTCAGGTGCATCTGCAAACCGCCTCTGAGTATGCCGCGACAACCAGCACAAACAATTCTACAGTAGGTTCACAACAAGCAGGGACGAGCGCAGAAATCACGGCCGTACATACGCTCAGAGCTTTCTTGTCCCCCAGTGGCCCACGCAGTGATATTCGGTTAGAGACACCGCTCGGCG
>JAOXSF010000056.1 GCA_025800125.1 Marinobacterium sp. | reverse complement strand
AGCCGGCCCACAGGCCCTTGCGCCCATACCCTGCTAACCTGACCAGGGACCCTCATGCTATGATTGCCCCTGCTCGCGAGGTTACCGTGTTTTGTCGTGTAGTAACCATGCCTTTCGCTTGTTCTTTTGTTTTCTCATGCTTTGGTTAGAATACATACTAAACCACGTAGCTTGACTGAGCGTGACCCGTTATCGCTCCCGACAACGGCCCCCGTAGTTGCTGAGTTTAGTCTGCTAGCACGTGCCGGGCAGGGGGAGTCTAGATTCTGTGGATCCCAGCGGATCTCCGCGGATCCCGTTAAGTGTGCGTGCCTTGCGGCCCACACACCGATTCTGTGAAGTTGGTACTTTGTCTTTGAACTGTTAAGAGTGCTCAACTTGAGCCAGGTGGGCGTCCACACGTTTGGTAGCGAAGCCCTGTTGACCTGGCTGTATGGTTCAGACCCGAACCGGAGGTGGCGTCGATAAACCTGCTGTGCATTTCATTCCTTTGGCAGGACAGAATCCGTCTTCTTCGTCGTCATCCTCGTCGACTTCTTCGTCGAGTAGTGTTCCGTCCCGTGTTTCGGAAACTACGCCTTCGTCTAACATTATGGCTGACCAGCAACCTGGTGCTGCGCACCCCGCAGCTGGACAGCAGCCTGCGGCTGGACAGCAGCCTGCGGCCGGGCAGCAACCCGCGGGTGGGCAACAACCTCCTGCAGCGCAGCCTACGGTTGCTCAGCAACTTGCTCAGCTGCGGAACCAACTGCAGCTTGTGCAGGACGAAAACGCGGATTTGCGTACTGAAATTGATGCTATTCGCAACGCGCCTGCAGGTCCTTTCTATGCTGCCGGCCCTGCGTTCCCACGAAAGATTCGTGATAAGTGGCCTGTGACTCTGGAAATGGGTTTGTCTTACGGGCAGGCCAAGCTGTACCTGCAGGAAATC
>JAOXSF010000037.1 GCA_025800125.1 Marinobacterium sp. | reverse complement strand
GGTGAATTTCTCCGGTGCGAACTTCGGCGAAGGTGAGGTGAATTTCTCCGGTGCGAACTTCGGCGAAGGTAAGGTGAATTTATCCAATACGAACTTCGGCGAAGGTGAGGTGGATTTCTCCAATACCAACTTCGGCGAAGGTGAGGTGGATTTCTCCGGTGCGAACTTCGGCGAAGGTAAGGTGGATTTATTCAATACGAACTTCGGCGAAGGTAAGGTGAATTTATCCAATACGAAGTTCGGCGAAGGTGAGGTGAGTTTCTGCTTTGCGCAGTTCGGCAAAGGTGAGGTGAATTTCTCCGGTGCGAACTTCGGCGAAGGTGAGGTGAATTTCTCCTACACGAAGTTCGGTGATAGTGAGGTGGACTTCTTAGATACTGATTTCGGTGAAGGAAAGGTGTCATTTAGCAATGTATCTCTTCCCGGTAGAATTCGCTTTGATCGTATTCATGCAGAGCAGAGGTTTATCCTGGGTGGATACGATGATGCATGCTTTGATTCGATCAGCTTCTCTGGTGCTACTTTAAAATCAGAGCTGCTGCTAAAGAATCTGAAAACTAAAAGCCCGATCGACTTTCGGCAAGCTAACCTGAGCCATTCTATCGAGTTGGGTGATGTTGAGATGGGGTTCCAAAAAGAAACCTTGACTTGGAAACTATCTATGCCGTCTTTTTGGGGAGTAGAGTCTTTTCGTCGAGCACTCTGCAAAGTGTCACGGTGGGATTATTTTCCTATCAGTCTGTTATATGACCGTTCTTATGAAAGGGCCGTCGATCCCGAAGACAGCAGTCGTTTCCGTTGTCTGAAGAAGCTCGCTAAAGAAACCGATAACCATTCTTTGGCGTTGGATTTCTTTGCTCATGAGATGCGTTCTGCTTATGGGCATAGTCTTACCGGTGGCAAGCTGGCGATGTACTACGCCTACGATAAGTTCAGCGACTATGGCCGCAGTGTAGTGCGGCCTGGTGTTGGGTTGGTGATGCTCTGGCTATTCTCTGCTTTGCTCTATCTCCAGGGGAGTCCGAAGGAGACCGCAACATTTAGTGATGCGGGTATGTTCTCGCTGGGGCATCTGATACCGGTGTACGTTGGCTCCAAGGAAGCGCGCAGTAATGGGGTTAAGGATTTGTTTGGCACAGTGGAGCAGATACCCGACTGGGTACAGCTGATCACCATCGTTCAGGGGCTATTTGCCAGTATCTTTATCTTCCTGATCGCGCTGGCATTGCGGAATCATTTCCGTCATTAATGAATCATCGAACCCGCTACGGCGGGTTTTTTTTATGCCCGCACGCCGGGCAATCATCAGGAAAATCACCATGAAGCAATTCCCGCAGATTGCGGCGCGTGTACTGAATACACCGCTGTTGCTGGAACCTGCCTATGCGCGGGTGTTTTTCAGTGCGCTGGCCTCGCGGCTGGGCATTAGCAGTCTGGCGGATGCCGACGGTCAGATCGGTGTGGGTGAAAGCCTGCGCACCTTGGCGGAAAGCTACACTCGCACCCGGACAGACGCGAATGGTTATAAAGAGATTGTGTACCAGGTGCAGCGCAGTGTGGCTGTTGTGCCGGTACAGGGCACGCTGGTGCATAAATCGGGACGTTTGAACCCGTATAGCGGTATGACCGGCTATGACGGGATTTTACAGCGTACAGCCGCCGCACTGGCTGACCCTAAAGTAAAGGCGGTGCTGCTGGATCTGAATACACCAGGTGGTGAAGTCTCTGGCTGCTTCGACACGGCACGTACCCTGCGCAAAATGGCTGATCAGGCTGGTAAGCCACTCTGGGCAATTGCCTTTGATATGAACTGTAGCGCCGGTATGGCGTTGGCATCGGCGGCCCATCGGCGGCTGATTACCAGTACCGGTAATGCAGGATCAGTCGGGGTGGTGATGGCCCATGCGAACTATCAGCAACAGCTAGAAGATGCCGGGGTGGATGTCACGCTGATCCACTCCGGTGCGCATAAGGTTGACGGTAATCCCTACGGCGCATTGCCGCCTGAAGTGCTTGAACGCTTCCAGACGGAAACTGACGCCCTGCGCACCGAGTTTGCCCAGTTAATTGCAGACCATACCCGCCTGAATATTGATGCTGTGTTGGCTACTGAAGCCGCTGTTTTCCGTGGTCAGGCGGCGGTAGAAGTAGGCTTTGCGGATGAACTGGTTAACGGCAATGAAGTAATCGAAATATTTTCAGACCACCTGTCCAGTACGGGCAGTGTGATAACAACAGGAGCCACCATGTCAACTCAGACACCGGCTGAAGCAGCCACACAACCAACAGCCGCCGCTACCCCGGAACCTGCCGCACAACCGGCAACAACACCGGCAGCAACCTCCGACAGCCAGACAGAACGCACCCGTATCGCGGGTATTCTCGGCCATGCCCATGCAGAAGGCCGTGGCAAGCTGGCCAACCATCTGGCGTTTAATACCAGCCTGTCAGTAGACGAGGCGGCAGCGATACTGGCACAGGCTGAAGCGGAACGTGACAGCGCCAATATGGCTACGGCGCTGGATAGCATGATGCAGGGCCAGAATACTGAAGTGGGTGCTGATATGACTGATGATACAACTGAAAACGATACAGCAGCGCGGGCTATCGGTGCCTGGAAAGCTGCAACAGGAGCAGCCTGATGCCAACGGAATCATACGATTATGAACAATGGGAAGTGGGTTCTGACTCAATCCGCACTGCTACAGGTACGCTGGCATCTGGCCAGAGCCTGCCAGCACGTACCCCGCTGGGACAAGTAAAAAGTACAGGGTGTTTCGTTGCCTGGGCACCTGCTGCAAATGACGGTTCTGAAGTGGCGGTGCGTATGACGGCGCTGGCGGTTGATACGGCAGCGGGGGATAAAGACACACCGATGATTACCGCCGGTAGCTTTAATTCAGAGCAAGTTAACTGGCCTGCTGATGCGACCGATGCGCAGAAGGCGTGCGCCTTTGTTGGTACACCGATCAGCCTGCAACGTCCACATCGCTGATCTGATTGCCTGATTCTTTCCGAATATACCGAAGTCGCCATGTGCGGCTTTTTTTATGCTTTATGGGAGCAAAACCATGCCTCTTGATGTATTGGATACTCGCACATTGTTGGGTATTAAAGCGCGGCAACCAAAGTTTGAAGCCTTTTTTATGCGGATGTTTTTCTCGCAGGTGGTTACTTTTGACACAGAAGAGATCGCCTTCGACAAAATTAAAAAGGGCATCAAACTTGCGCCGTTTGTTGCGCCTATGGTGGCAGGTAAAGCCAACCGTAAGCAGGGCGGCAAAATGACAACATTCATGCCTGCGTATGTGAAGCCAACCGATAATGTTAATCCGGCCATGTTGCTGAAGCGCCGTCCTGGTGAGTCGATGGGGGGCAGCCTGTCACCGGCTGACCGTCGTCTGGCTGTTAAAGCGCAGTTGCTGGACGATCAGGAAAAATCCATTGTCTACCGTGAAGAATGGATGGCGGTGCAGGCTGTGATCCACGGCGCAGTAACAGTAGAGGGTGAAGGCTACGAAACCATGGTGGTTGATTATGGACGTTCGCCACAAAACGACGTCACCCTGGTTGGCCCTGCCAAATGGGATACCGTTGACCCAGCCACCTATGATCCAACGGATGATATTGAAGACTGGGCTGAACGTGCCAGCGGTGTTGTTGATACCCTGATTTTTGATAAGAAAGGCTGGCGTCAGTTTTCCCGTTTCAAGGCGGTTAAAGACAGACTGAATAAAGACCAGAGCGGTAACACCTCGTCTTTGCAACTGGGGCCACAGTTAAGTCGTGTTGTGCAGTACAAGGGAAATTTTGGCGAATACGAATGTTATGTGTATTCCGGTAAGCATGAAGATGGTGAAGGTGGCGAACAGTGCTACATGCCAGCAGGCCGTCTGCTGCTGGCTCCTTCAATGACTGATGATGTCATGGCTTACGGTGCTATCCAGGATGCCAAAGCTAATGCCGGTGGTGTTGTTGCAGCGTCTCGCTACCCATCAAACTGGTTTACCGACAACCCGTCGGTTGAGTGGATGCAGACGCAATCCGCACCGCTGCCAGTGATGTTTGATGCTGATGCGTTTGTATCAGTGAAACTGTTCTGATTCCGTGTTTTCTGCCCGATATTGAAAGGTAATTGCGATGTCTGTTCAAAAATCAGCACTGCCTGAGCGCGTGCGTGTGGTGAAGTATTTCGAAACCTTGCAGGACGGTGAGAAGGTATGTGTATCACCATCAGCTAAGCCCATGGATGCGCCGGAAGACAAAGCGCTGCTGCAGGAGCTGTTGGACGGTGGCCTTGTTGTTGCTGTCGATGAAAGCGAGGAAACCGGCTGATGTCTGAATTTGATGATCTTATGGCGGAGGCGGATGAGCTGATCTGGCAGACAGTCGGCACTGAGTGTCAACTTGTTCGCACGCCAGGAGCAGAGCCAGAAACATTGCTAGTTGATCTGCAACGCAACCTGACAGCCCAGCAGCTGGGTGAAAAGGGGCGCGCTGGTAATGGCCAGCGGCTGAGTACGCTACTGCTGGGAGCAGTGCCTGAGCGCCAGATGCCCGCTGATATTAAACAGGCTCGACTGCTTGTTGATGATCTGTGCTATGTGCTGACCGAACCTGTCAATACCGGTGGCGATATTGAGTTTTTACTGGTGCCAGAAGTAGCGGCAGAAACCAGTGGTAGCCGCGCTACGACATTTCTGAGGTGATAGATGTCCAGTATCAATATTGCGACAACAATGCACCGCTCGCATTTCGGCGATAGAGAAATGCAGGTTGATATCGGTCGCATTACTGAAGATATGACAGAGCACCTGATAGGGCTGGAAAAGCAGGTGGGGAAGGCTGTTGATCGTTCAGTAAAGAAAGTTGCTCGCTGGCTACGCACGCACTCGGTGCGTGAAATCAGCAAAGAGCTGGGCATTGTTCAGAAAGCACTGAGGCGGCGGTATCGCGTATCTGATACAGGTAAGGGCGATGAAAGACGGGTGTATATCTGGATTGGTCTGCTGGCTATTGCTGCCCATGACGCTGGAAAAGTGAGCCAGGAACCTGGTGGTGCTCGGGTGCGTGGTCGTCAGTTTGACAGTGCATTTAAGCAGCGAATTTATGACAGCGAAGAAAAGGTTTATATCCGTGCGTCTGCCAACCGCAGGCGTGGCCATGCGACCGTGACAGACAACAGTGTCCGCGCTGATTATGGTGATCGCTTCCCTGTCCAGGTTGTAGGTATTGAGATTGAAGAGGTCGGCCGGGATGTACTTGAGCGTTATGAACGGCGTCTTGATCATCAATACAGGCACATATTAGAGCAGGAACTGAACTATGCCCTTAACGTTGAGAGCTGAAATCTATCAGCCGTCTGAGCTTTATGATGCCATTGTCGAGTATTACAGAGCGCAGATCGCTGAGGGTGATAGCCCGGATGTTGTTGTGTCTGGATACGCTGATTTTGTGCCAGAACAGGCTGCTGATCGGCAGATTCTGGTAGAGATCGCGACTGCTGAAAGTGGCCCGCAGCAGAATGATGGTCGGGTATGTTTTGTCTTTGACTGCATCTTGTATGCAGCCATCAGCAAAGCAAACAAGGATGCGGCTTATCAAGCAATGAATCTGGCTACTGCGCTTGCCAGGCATCTTGAGCATCAGCGCTGGGGGTTCTCTGGCCTTGCGGTGTGTGATCCGAAACATATCAAGCTGACAGAATCTTTTCTGATCAATGGCACTGATAAACATGCAGGGTTTGAAGCATGGGAAGTGCGCTGGCAGCAGGACGTGAATCTGGGTAGTCCTCAGTTTGAGGATGAACGGGTGTCTGGAATCTGGCTGGCTGTTAACCCTGCCGATCCTGATGACATAGCAGAGTATCGGAAGGTGACAGACCTGTGCTTGAACAATTCGATCAGCGCACCGAGTTAATAGTTCGTCAGTGCCTGCGCGACTATGACGACAAGATCGCTGAGCTGGAAGCCCGGCTGGAAGAGCAGGCCCGGCGTACTCGCAACATCATTCAGCCCGCGAAGATCTCGCAGATCCACGACAGCAAGCAAAAAGTGAAAGTGGCGTACGGGCGTAATGAGTCGCCATGGCTAAAGTGGTTTTCGTCGATGCAGGGGCAGATGCGTGAGTACCGTTGTCCGACGGTGGGTGAGCAGTGTGTGCTGGTTAACTATGGTGGCGGTGACAACAGCACCCAGGCGTGGGTGCTGTGTGGCGTCTGGTGTGATGAGTTTCCATTGCCCGATAATCGGCCCCATGTCCATACCCTGGACTGGGGCGGTGGTATCCGGCTAGAAGTGGACACCAGCGCAGGCACTGTAGACTGGTGGGTGCCAACTAAAACAACATTCCACACGCCAATGCTGCACGGTACAGAGCATGTGCGCGACTTTAAGCGCATGATGCAGGGTGATCGTGATATTTACAACGTGCATACGCATAAAGCAACGCCGCCGCCATCACCGCAGAAATAAGCAGGGTTCCTATGATTGGATTATCTCGTAAGACGGGGCGGGCGCTGTCGGGCTGGGAATATTTCACAGAGTTGGCAGAAGACGCTCTGACTACTCAGCTGGGTAGCAGGGAAAAGCGCCGTGATTACGGTTCCCGCCTGCCGGAACTGCTGAGCCGCATTGCGGGTGATGATGTACTGATGCTGGCGAAAGTTTACGCCGCTCAGACCTTTGTTCATCCGCCCAATAATCTGGCTCACTTTTTTAAGGCAGATCGTATTCTGGCAGAGCGCCATGATACGGGCCTCTGGTTAAAGATTGCCGGGCAGTATCAGGGCCAGGCGGTAATGTTTGAGGTATCTGTAGATGCTAACAGATCGTAACTACCTGCCTGATCCAGAAGCCATACATCGACCAACCTTTGATGATCTGGTTCAGCAGTTTAAAACTGACTATATCGCGAATGTGCGGGCAACCGATCCTGTACTGGCCGATGAAATTGAAAAGACACTGGAGCAGCCCGGTGAGCTGCTGACTAAGATGTGTGAGACCTTTACTCAGCATCTGTTAAACGAGATCGAACGCCGTAACCAGCAGGCGAAGCAACTGCTGCCGGGCTGGAGTCGGGGCAGTAATCTGGACAATATGGTCGCCCATCAGGGTATCCAGAGGCAGGTGTTAGACCCCGGTGATCCGGACGCTTTCCCGGTGATTCCGCCGGTACAGGAATCTGATGACCATTTGCTGTTACGTTATCTGCTGCAGTCTCATGCTCCGGCAGCGGGCAGTCGGATGCAGTATAAAGCCAGTTGTCTGACACTGGATGAACGCGCAGTTGTAACCGTTGATAAGCCGGACTTCAATAAAGTTCGCCTGACCTGGACGCTGGACCCGGAAGGGATAGCCGCTCAGATTAAAGACGGTAACGGCCTGATGCCGATTCCGGGTCATGTTACGGTGACGATTCTGGCAAGAGATGGGGACGGTACAGCCTCTGATCAGCTTCTGGATAAAGTACGGGAGCACTTCTCCCGTCCGGACGTGGCACCGGGTACAGATCAGATCGCGGTGCAGGGTGCAGAGATTGTGCCTTACACCATCAGGGTTGTGGCGTGGATTGGTCGCGGTCCGGATGTGCAGATCACGGAACAATCGCTTATTAAAAAGCTGCAGTCTTATGCCGACCAGCAACATCTGCTGGAAGCCAAAGTGCTGCCTAGTTTTATTACTCATCTGCTTCATGATGCGGGAGCGCTGGAGCGTGAAGTGATTGAGCCAGCAGCAGAGATCCGGTGTTTGCCCCATCAAGCGCCGTACTGCACGGGGATAAAGGTGGAGGTGAGGGTGCTATGAGTACGGAATCCCTGCTACCCGATAACCGAACCACCTTAGAAAAAGCTTTAGAGCAAACCCTGTCCGACCATTTGCTGGCTCTTGACTGTCCTTATCCTCAGCTATGGGACTCTTACTCGGTGCCAGAGCATATGCTGCCTTATCTAGCCCATGCCAAAGGCGTGACCGACTGGGGCGGTGAGATTAATACCGATGCCAAACGCCATACCGTAGCCAATATCTGGCCGGTACAACGGCTGGCCGGAACCGCAAAAGGCGTGGCAGATGCCGTGGCAGGGCTGGGCCTGACCGCTGAGTTTATCCCCGGTTACACCTGGGATGGTCCGGCATACAGTTTCAGAGTGGATCTGATCGGTGGCTTGCGGGGTGTGCCGGTTGAGCGTGTCGCTCAGAAAATTGAAGTCTCCAAAGCCGAGCGGGACGGCTTCTCGGTGCGACTGGTGTACCGGCCAAAAACAGAACTGTTTCTGGGTGAAGTGCTGCATATCTCATCACAGACGACGGTGAGTTATCAGCCTCCGGAACAGACTGTCAAACCGGCGACCTGCTATATCGGCAGCAGTATACATACATCATCTTATCTTCGGATCGGCTATCAGCTACCGGAGCAAGGGCCTCTTCACCGGCTTAAAACACTGGGCCGGGCGGTTCATATCTCACGACATTCTGTGATCGGCGTGGGCTGATCTCTACAGGAAAGCATCATGGCAGATTTTAATTCCATGCGGTTGACGGCTGCAGGCTACCGGCTGCGCGCAGCTGCAGAGATTGGGCAAACACTACAGATTACCCGCATCGGTTTAGGGGCGGGTGATGCTCCAGATGACATCTCCGGTTTGACCGCTCTGGTGGATGAACGCCAGAGCGCTGAGGTTGAAACTTTTGAAGCCCGTGACGATGGCACCGGGCTGATCAGGTTTTACCTGAGCAATGCTGAGCTGGCCCGGGGCTACCCGTTTAAGGAAATTGGTGTCTATGCCTTGGACCCTGACACCGGCGAAGAGTTGTTGATTGATTACACCAATGCGGGTAGTCACTACGACACGATTCCTGCCGGGGGTGGCTCGACAGTTGTCGAACAGGTGATTGATCTGATCACCATTATCAGCCCGACCGATAATATCACTGCACAGCTGACAAGTCACCGAGGGCTGCCGCCTGGCGGGAATCCAGGTGATGTGCTGACGATCAGCGTGCATAACACTATGAGCTGGGCACCGGCTAAAGGAGGCGGTACAGATGATCTGGTGGCCTTACTGGCCCTGACTACCGCCGACGTAAAAAACAAAACCCGGGCTCTGCAGCAGGAGTCCCGGCTCAGTCCGCTGGATCAGGCACTGTATCTGGTGCTGAACGCTGACTGATTCTTTCTTAGTGGCCATTTCGGTCGCGTACCACTGATGGCTGTCGCCATCATTTTTTTTATCCTGAATAAGGAAATATACCCATGGCAGAAACAACTGTAACTGTATCTCAGGCACTGGCAAATCTGGAAACCGCACTGAACAATCTGCTGGATCATCAGGACAATCTGGCCAGCGGCGGTGCTCAGGATCTGATTGATCAGCTGAAAGTCCAGCTGACCGGCACGGCGACCCACGGTACAGCAGATACCCACCAGTCTCTGGGGATGCTGCAGGATCAGGTTCACCAGCTGGGCGCTGATACGAAAGCACACTACGACCCTCAGATTCAGGCGGTGAATGATGCGATTACGGCACTGGATACCACCTATGCCACCGACTCAGATCTGGCTGCCCGTGTTCAGGCCGTTAATGAGGCCATGTCACTGGCAGATGATGACCTGAGTACGCTGGTGAATGAGCGCATTACTACTGCGGATGCGGTGGCTGCGATTGCTCAGGCACGGCAGGATGCCCAGTCCTACGCTGACCAGAAAATCAGTGAAGCCCTGACCGGTATCGTTGCAATGCTGGAAGCCCGTCTTGCATCTGCCGGTGGTTAATCCATCACACTGATCTTCCTACTGATCTTTGCCGGGCGTCTGCCCGGCTTTTCTTATTCTGAACAGGAGGCTTTATGGCTGACTCAGATAGTGCTGTCCCTGAACAGCTGGCCGCACTGATCACGGCAATTGATGGGTTTCAGGATGTCGCACTGGAGGCGGTAGAGCAGGACCGGAAGGCCCTGTTAGAGGCACTGGCAGCACTCGGTGATATTGGCGATATCGTTGAAGAAAAAGTAATCTCAATGATCGGTCAGCCAGGTAGTTACCCGGCAGACCTGAGGGATCTGATCGTTGATGTAATCGCATCTGTGCCTGATATTTCTGCAGTATCAGGGCTTGATTTTGCGTCGAATTACAGCGTCGGTGAGTCAGTTGAGTTTACGCCAGGCGGTGCGACTAACACCTCGGGAAAGCCGATAGTCTGGCGTCTATCTGATCTGGTTGGTGTAACGGCCAGCGCAACCGAGGTGCCCAATGGTCAGCCTGTTACGTTGACGTTTACCGGGCCTGGCAGTATCAAGATTACAGCTGTATCTGACGGTGCAGCTGCGCATATATCAAAAAGCTGGAGTACAGCTACGACTGCACCAGCTATGACGCAGCCGACAGTCAACAATCTCGGTGATGTTATTACTGTACGTCCTGTCGTTGTCACATCGGCTTATGTT
>JAOXSF010000033.1 GCA_025800125.1 Marinobacterium sp. | reverse complement strand
TTGTTTGTATGGGGAACATCTGTCGTTCGCCTACGGCGCATGGAGTCTTTCTGAGCAAGGTTGCTCAGGCGGGGTTGCAAGATCACATTGAGGTTGATTCTGCAGGCACAGGCTCCTGGCATGTGGGTGAAGCGCCTGATCAACGGGCAACAGCTGCGGCTGCAAGACGAGATTATGACCTGTCCCCCTTACGCGCTCGACAGGCTCAGCCGGAAGATTTTCTGGTGTTTGATTATGTACTGGTGATGGACAAAAAAAATCTGAGAGATTTAAAGCGAATCTATCCTGCGGGTTACAAGGGACGCTTTGACCTTTTCATGAGCTTTGCCGGAACACGCCAGAAAGAAGTTCCCGATCCATACTATGGTGGCCCTAAAGGGTTTGAAAAGGTGCTGGATATGGTTGAAGCAGCATCGGAGGCATTATTAGAGGATATTAAGGCTCGGTTGTGACGGTAAATATGAAACCTGAGGTTCTGCTTCAGTCTGACGCTTCACTGACAGGCTCAAATACCCTTGGCTTTTCTGTCGTTGCTGAGCATTTATGTCAGGTAGAGCAACTCCCCCAGTTACAAGCTGCGCTGGCACTTGCTAAGCGTTCGGCGTGGCCGGTACTGCTGCTGGGCGGTGGAAGTAATCTGATACTTTCAGAGCGTTTGCCAGGCTTGGTGATTCAGCTGAACAATCGTGGTATCAGCTGCCTGGAGCAGCACGCCGGTCAGGTTATTGTTGACGTTGCTGCGGGTGAAAACTGGCATGACTGGGTAGCTTATAGCCTGAGTCAAGGTTGGTTTGGTCTGGAAAATATGGCTCTGATTCCTGGTACAGTGGGGGCTGCGCCTATTCAGAACATAGGTGCCTATGGTGTCGAGTTGAAAGACTGTTTTCACTCCCTGACTGCCTGGGACCGCCAGCAGCAACGCCAGGTAACGCTGTATCCGCATGAGTGCGATTTTGGTTATCGTCACAGTATTTTTAAAGGTGTTGCCGCTGGCCGTTATGTTATCTGGACAGTGCGTTTCAGGCTGTCAACGACACCCGATCTCAAGCTGAATTACGGCGGTATCGCCCAGTACCTGTCAGATCAAGGTATAGATCAGCCCCAGCCGCTTGATCTGTTCAATGCCGTTTGTGACATTCGTCGCAGCAAGCTGCCAGACCCTGCCCAGCTGGGTAATGTTGGCAGTTTCTTTGAAAACCCACGGGTGACACTGGCGCAATATGAGGCACTGAAACGTAACTTCCCGACACTGGTTGCCTTTCCGGCGGGTGAAGGCCGGATGAAACTGGCCGCAGGCTGGTTAATTGATCAGGCTGGCTGGAAAGGTTATTGCGCAGCGAATGTGGGCGTCTACGAAAAACAGGCGTTGGTGCTGGTTAACCATGGTGGCGGTGATCGCAGGTCGTTGCTGGCATTAGCGGCTGAGGTGCAACAGTCTGTGCGAGAAAAATTTGGCGTGATGTTGAGCATCGAACCACGGCAATACCCAGCGGCGTAGTTTTGAAGTAGTACAGCTTTCAGGCTCTGTTGGCTGTCTTTTTATATGTTGGCTGTGCTTTTATATAACGCAATAAGTTTATGAATAAAACCCTTAAAGCGCTAATGCTGAGATTTCAATAATCTATTATTGTAATACGTTATATAAGTTTTTGTTAATTTAATTGAGATTGTTCGGGTCTGCTTAACATATGTATGATTAATATTTTCTTGATTTTATAAATACACGTGTTCATGAGTTTTGATGGTTAAAAATATAGAATTTATGAACATAAGTATCGTGGCTGTATTTTTCTACCTATGCTAATGTCCCGTTCTTATTTTAAAACAACAGGGATGAAACTACTGTGGAATCACTACCTTTTCTGCTTGATGGCCTTATCAGCTTCGCACTCTATTTCACGCTGTCTATAGCTGCATTACTGCTGTTCAAAGTTGTTTATACCCGCTTCACACCCTATGACGAATGGGCGCTGGTAAAAGAGCGTAATGGTGCAGCAGCCTGTGCTTTAGCTGGTGCAGTGCTGGGGTTTTCTATTGCGCTTGGCAGTGCGGCTGTCAACTCGATTTCTATTCTGGACTTTTCAGTATGGGCGCTGGTTGCACTGGTTGCACAGGTGCTGGCATATCGTGTAGTGCGCCTGTTTATGCCGTTGATTGGTCAGCGTATCCAGGATAATGAATGGCCGGCAGGTGTTGTACTGGGGGGAAGCTCCATTGCTATCGGCATTCTGAATGCTGCCTCATTAAGCTACTGAGGTTGCGTTATGAAGCGTTCTTGTAACATACAACCTGAACAGATGCGTAAAGCCGCACCTGATTATGACTGGAAACAGCATATCCGGGTTCTATCTGGCCAGGCGAGTGCTGCCCGGCTGTTGTTGGCTGGTTCCGGGGTGTTTACGCTGGCGGGCTGTAGCCAGACTGAAACGGGGCATATCTATACTGATATACAGGACTGTGTTAGTCAGAACCCGGAGCAGTCCCGACTATGTAAAACAGCCTATCATAAAGCCTATGCTAACTGGCGTAGAACGACCCCTGAATATATGTATGAAGATACGTGCGAGCAGGATTTTTATGGTTTTTCCTGTGAGCGAGTGGGTGGCCGTTATCAGCCTGCTATGTCTGCCTTTATGCTGTATGAAAATGGAAAACATAAGCAGAAACCAATATTAAATTATAGAATGCCGGTTGGTCTGGGTAAGACAACAGATTATACGTCATCTAATCGTAATCGCTGGTTAGCTGCTGATGGGCAAGTCGTCGCTTTGTATGCTCGAAAGCAGGTAGAAGTACCCTTAAATCAGGCGCGTTCGCTTACTAAACTGAAAACCGATACGCGTGTATTGGTGAGAGGGGGCGATCCAAGATTATTGAATGACCCCCGACTGAAAAAACCTTCAAAGTCAGCGCAGTCTGCTGACCGCCCCAATCAGCAGGCAAACTATAATTTGCCATCTCGAAAGCTGAAGGGAGAGAAAAGGGTGCTTGGAAAAATTTCGCGGGGTGGCTTTGGTGCCTCTGCCAGGTCTGGCTCGCGGGGTGGGTGATTAATATAAATGCTCAGAATTCCAATTTCGGAACGCCGCGACTGGCGTAAGACCGCGGTTGAGTATGGCTTTCACTTCCATACTTTATATGGCGAGCCCTACTGGGATGAGTCAGCTTATTACCAGTTTTCGTTGCAACAGATCGAAAATGACCTTGAAGACCCAACCGCAGAGCTGCATCAGATGTGCCTTGATGTGGTTGATCATGTGGTGCGTGATGCACAACTACTGCGGTGTTTTCAGATTCCTGATGCGTTTCATGATGCTGTTGCACGTAGCTGGTATGAGCGTGAACCCAGCCTCTATAGCCGTCTTGACTTTGTGTATGACGGCCAGGGCCCGGCGAAATTACTGGAAAATAATGCAGATACCCCGACCAGTCTTTACGAAACAGGTTTCTGGCAGTGGTTCTGGCTAACGCAGCAGGTTGATCGTAACCAGTTGAATAGAGGGGCTGACCAGTTCAATTCATTACAGGATCAACTGGTGCTGCGTTTCCAGCAGCTGAGGCTACGCAACCCCGGTCAACGGCTGCATTTTGCCTGCTGCCAGGATACGGTAGAAGATCGAGGAACAGTACAGTACTTGCAGGATTGCGCCGAGCAGGCGGGTATTACAACCGCATTTGTGTATGTGGAAGAAATTGGTCTGGATGCGCGAGGGCGTTTTCTGGATACGCATAATCAGCCGATACGCTGGCTATTTAAGCTTTACCCATGGGAGTTTATGCAGCGTGAAGCCTATGGCCCGCATATTGTCAGTAGCGGTACCCGGTTTCTGGAACCACTCTGGAAAACAGTGTTATCCAATAAGGCGTTGCTGGTCATGTTATGGAAACTGTTTCCTGGCCACCCAAACCTCCTGCCCGCATTCTTTGAGGGTGACCCGGACGCGGCAATGCTTCGTCATTATGTACGCAAGCCTATTTACTCCCGTGAAGGGGCAAACATCAGCATTGTGCGTGATGGCGCAGAGATTGCCACTGCCCCAGGCCCCTATGGTGCCGAAGGCTACATTGTGCAGGCATGTGCGCCTTTACCCCGTTTTGGTGAAAACTACACACTGATAGGTTCCTGGCTGGTGAACGATAAGCCAGCAGGGATTTCCGTGCGTGAAGACGCTTCACCGATCACCCAGGATTTATCGCGCTTTCTACCGCATATTATTCTCTGACAGGCCTCGCCCTGCCGGGCGAGGGTTTACGTACGTTGTGCTCAGTCTGTTTTTGGCGATTTATCAACCAGCAGGTGAAAACTTAGCCATGCCAGAACGCCCATCAGAGCGATGCTGGTAGCCATAGTGACGGGGGTTTCACTGTGCAGGTGACCAACGGCCAGCCCCACCAGTGCAGCAATGCCAGACTGAATAAAGCCTATCAATGAGGATGCTGTTCCCGCCATCTTGCCAAAGGGAGCCAGTGCGCCTGCCATCGCTTGTGGCATCAGCATGCCGACCGCCATCATAAACAGAAACTGACAGCCAATCAGCCAGCTCAGCTGATGCCAGCCTGACCAGGCCGGTATCGCCATCGCTAATCCGGAGAGCAGGCCAAGCAGGCTGGCACGATTCATCATCGCGATAATGCCAAGCTGCGACCCCAATCGCTGCGCAATAAATGTGCCGCTCATATAACCCAGTACCACAGCGGCAAAGTAAAAGCCGTAATGTATTTCGGGCACACCGAAGTAGCTGATCAGCACAAATGAAGAGCCGGACAAAAACGAGAACAGGCCAGAAAAGGTAAAACTGCATGCCAGCACATAACCAACATAATTACGGTTGCGTAGCAGCGTTGCAAAATTATGCAGGATTACCCTGGGGTGAATGCTCTGGCGGTTGTCGTGGTTCAGACTTTCGGGCACCCGGTGGCCAATCAGTAATATTGCCAGTACACCGTATCCGGCAAGAAACCAGAAAATAGAGGGCCAGTCGTACCACAGCGCCAGAAAGCCGCCCAGAATGGGGGCTGCGGCCGGCGCTAATGCCATGATAGTACCGATCATCGACAACATTCTGGCGGCTTTCTGAGGGCCGTAGATGTCACGCACAATAGTACGGCCAATAACTGGCCCGGCGCAGGCTCCCAGTGCCTGTAGAAAGCGATAGCCAATCAGGCTTTCAATAGACTGTGCCAAAGCGCAGCCCAGTGTTGCTACAGTGAAGAGTAATAGCCCGGCTAGTAAAATTGGTTTGCGTCCAAAGCGGTCTGCCAGTGGGCCATAAATAAGTTGCGCGACGGCGAACCCGGCGAAAAAGATAGAGAGCGTAATCTGCACCTGTTCCACCGGTGCGCTAAGTGACTCACCCAGCCGGGGGAGCACCGGTAGATACATATCGGTTGATAAAGGCCCTAGTGCAACCACGGTTGCCAGAATCCAGACCAGCGCAGACGATGCCGCCAGTGATGAGGTTGCAGGGGAAGAAGGCAAGTCAGACATCTGTTGTTATCCGTATCTACAGCACAGGCCCGGCACTATGGTGAAAAAGCATGCGCATATCAACCGTATGGTTGACATTGGCTGTTTAAAGCAAGCAAACAAGCAAAAAGCGTTAAAGATAAAAAGTGTGAACCAGATCTGAACAGGGTGTGACCTACAGGCATCATATTTTATTCAGTGCGTTTCGGAGTTTGTCATGAAAAGCAACGCTGGCTGGTTTAAAGCTTCATCTCTTTCCCGTTCACTTTGTATCCGGTGCTTTGCTAATAAGAGCTTCGCTAACAAGAGCCTCGCTAATAAGTCTTTCGTTAATGGTGCCCGTATTAAAGCGCTGTTTGCTATTCCTGTACTGGCGGCAGCAATGACCGGCTGTCAGCAGGGGGGGGTGAAGCCACAAAGTGAAACATCTCAAATGCAGCAGCAGACACAGCAGGTAGCCTGTAGTGGGCCAAAACTGCGAGTGGCCGTTCTGCCTGTCGGGGCTGCCGGTAAACTGGGGGCTTATGAAGGGTTTGATGTAGGTGAATCTCTGGCGGCACAGCTGACAACTGCGCTGGTCAGTAGTGGTTGTTTTACGGTAGGCGACCGTATGGCCTTGTCCCATGTCCTGCGTGAGCAGGAGCTGGGATTAGCCGGTGTCACACGTCAGGAAACGGCGCCACGTGCGGGCACTGTAATGGGGGCTCAGGTATTGGTGAAAGCCGATATTACTGAATTTGAGCCAACAAAAGAGAGTGGTGGTCTGAATCTTGGTTTTGCATCATCCAGCTTGCCATTTGGTTTGCGGCTTGGTGGTAATAGCAGTACCAGCCATGTCGCGCTGGACCTGCGTCTGCTGGATGCGGCAACCGGACAGGTGCTGTTCAGTCGTCGTGTTGAAGCCAGTTCCAAATCCAAAGGTATGGCGCTAGGACTGGACTTTAAAACGCTGACACTCGGTGGTGATCGTTTCTATAAAACTCCGCTGGGTCAGGCAACCCGTGTTGCGCTGTCGCAGGCTGTGAGTCATGTGATTCGTGATACTCGGCAGATTCCATGGCAGGGCCAGGTTGTAAGTACTCAGGGGCGTCATATCTTTATTAACGCTGGCCAGAGTAGCGGGCTGACAGTGGGGGATGTATTACAGGTATCAGCGGTGGCGCAGGAATTGATTGACCCGGAAACTGGAGAAATATTAGGGCGGGTTGAAAGCCCATTGGGGAAGGTTGAAGTACAAGTGGTGCAGGATAAGTATGCAGTAGTTGCTCCTATTGGTGTATTTGAAGCACGAAGGGGCGATATTATTCGTTACTGAGCTGTTTGGGCTTATCGGGCTTTGTATTGGCCGCTACTGTATGAGTCATTGTTAAATTAATCAGGCAATCGGCAGGGCTTATACCCTGTCGATTGCTCTGTGTGGTGGGTTGTGCAACCATGCCACCAGAGAAGAGGGCGAAAATGTAAATTTGCAGCGGTATTAAACCGGTGACAGAGCGGACTCAGAATGTCGTTCCGTTTAGCTCTCTGCAACGCAGCTATGCTTTGGCAGCCAGATAATAAAGTGCTTACAGCATTTTATTTACCGACAGATAGATGGTTTTTACTTAAGGTGTAAGATCTTTTCACGAGGTATCTGATCTTTCGTGAGGTATCCGGTCTTTCGTGAGGTATATAGCCTTTGCTGCAAGTCTCCAGGTTTTTTGAAGGTATCCAGGTTTGCTGATAAAACAACGTCGTGCTACAGCCGGCTTTCTCTTTGCCTTGTTGTTATTTGTACTTGCCCTTGGTGCATGTTACGTAGAGCGCCTGAATCAGAGCCGGATTACAACAGAACAACGTGCCGTTGTACAAAAACATCTGTTCCGCTTGCGTGAACAGCTGGAGATGCAGCTGGTGAAAGATTTACAACTGGTCAGAGGGCTGGTGGCATCGGTTGCGTTACAGCCCGAGATGACAGCAGCGGATTTCGCCCGCATTGGCACTGTACTGTTTACCCATGATAACCACCTGCGCAACATTGCAGCAGCTCCGGATATGGTTATCAGTCTTATCTATCCGTTAGAAGGCAATCGGCGAGCAATTGGGCTGGATTACAGAAATGTGCCTGCGCAGTTTGAGGCTGTTGAGCGGGCGCGTATTTCTGGTAGCTCGGTATTAGCGGGGCCGCTCAAACTGGTACAGGGCGGCACGGGGTTACTTGTTCGTATGCCCGTATATCTGACCCGGCCTGGTGAAAATAGTGAGTATTTCTGGGGCATTATCAGTGCGGTGATTGATGATCAGCGCCTCTTTAAAAGCAGTGGCCTGATGGATGCTGATCTACCGGTTGAAATTGCCATTCGAGGGCGTGATGGGCTAGGGGAGCGGGGCGATGTTTTCCTGGGGCGGGCTGAGCTTTTTAATGAGCAGGCTATCGTAACAGAGATTCTGTTACCCGGTGGCTATTGGCAGCTGGCCGCCAGTGCGCGTAGTGAGTTTACCATTGCAGAACCTTATACCTTTCTGTTCCGACTGGGTTACGGGCTATTTTCACTGGTTGTTCTGCTTGCATTTGGTCTGATGGCGCGTTCATTACATGCCGCTTCCATTGCACAGAGGCAGGCAGAGACCAGCCAGGCGTTGCTGACACAGTCAATGGATACTCTGCATGAGCGTGAACAACTGTTACGCACAGTCATAGATGAAATGCCGGACATTGTACTGGTAAAAGATAGCAATGCTGACTTTCTGCTCAGTAACGCAGCATTGGCGCGCCTGTATAACACCACCCCGCAAGCGATGGTGGGGAAATATGATGCTGACTTCGGCGTGCCGTCAGAGCTGGCAGAAAGCATGCGCCAGAATGTACTGGATGTTATTGCCAGCGGGGAAACGGAAATAGTCTTTGAAGACAGTCAGGACTCTGTTACCGGTGAAGTTCGTCACTTCAAATCCATCAAAAAACCATTCAAAGGTGCCCATGGGGATAGCCAGCTGCTGGTGATTGCCCATGACATTACCGATATTGTTCGTGCCCGCAAGCGGCTGGAGGAAAGTGAGCAGCGCTTCAAAATTGCCGGTATGGCGGCCTACGATCTCGTGTATGAATGGTCTATTGATGATGATTCCCTGCGCTGGTTTGGTGATATTGATCGTATGCTGGGATATGAAGCTGGCACATTCTCTGAAAGCATTGACCGCTGGTTGACGTTTATTCACCCGGATGACTTGCCAGCGGTTAAAGCGCGCTCCCATCTGTATCGGCAGTCGGTTGATGGTGTGCAGCAGGAATACCGCATGCGCCACTGTGATGGCAGTTATCGCTATTGGAGTGATCGGGCGCTGCCTTTGATGGATGACGATGGCCAGGCGTTGCGCTGGGTAGGGGTTTGTACAGATATTACCGATCAGAAAGAGCAGCAGGCCCAGCTGGAGTATGCGGCGTACCACGATATGCTGACACAGTTACCGAACAGGGTCATGTTATCGGAGCGGTTGCGCCAGCTGATGCAGCATGAAGGTGATGCACCGGTTGAGATGGCTCTGGTCTATATCGACCTGGACGGTTTTAAAGAAATTAATGACCTCCACGGCCATGAGATGGGCGACCATTTCCTGATTGCCATCAGCCGTCGCTTTCGTAAATTGCTGCGCCCTGGCGATATGATCGCCCGGCTGGGGGGTGATGAATTTGTTGCTGTGTTTATGCACACAACCACCTCTGATGAGCTGGAACCTCTGCTGCAAGGTGTTTTGCAACAGATTGCCCAGCCTGTCCGGCTGGATGAGGCCATTTTGCAGGTATCAGCAAGCCTGGGGGTGACCTTTTACCCACAGGTAGAAGATATAGATGAAGACCAGCTACTGCGTCAGGCAGACCAGGCCATGTACCAGGCCAAGCTGTCGGGTAAGAATGGCTACCATGTGTTTGACACTGAACAGGACCGTACCATTCGGGATCAGCGCGAGATGCTGGAGCGCATCGCAACAGCGCTGGCTGAGCGTGAATTTGTGCTGTACTACCAGCCAAAGGTTAATATGCGTACTGGTGAGCTGGTAGGAGTTGAAGCGCTGATTCGCTGGCAGCACCCTGAGTGTGGGATGGTGCCACCGGGTGAATTCCTGCCAGTGATAGAAAACCACCCGCTGTCGCTGGAGCTGGGCCGCTGGGTTATCAGCGAAGCGTTACGACAGATGACATGCTGGCAGAGAGAGGGGTTGGAAATCAGCGTCAGTGTCAATATCTGCTGTATGCAGTTACAGCAAACTGACTTTGTTGAGCAGTTACAACAGATGCTGGCGGTACACCCTGAAATAGCCCCACAACGGCTGGAGCTGGAAGTGCTTGAAACCAGCGCACTGGAAGACCTGCAACAGGTTTCCCGCATTATGACGGAGTGTCAGCGTATCGGGGTCAGTTTTGCCCTTGATGACTTTGGTACCGGTTACTCGTCGCTGGCCTACCTCAAGCATCTGCCCGCTGCGGTGATGAAAATTGATCGCAGTTTTATCCGCGATATGCTGGTTGACCCGGATGACCGTGCCATTCTTGAAGGTGTGATCGGGATGGCCGCGGCATTCCGCCGTCAGGTGATTGCGGAAGGGGTAGAAGATATTGAGCAGGGTGAGCTGCTGCTGCAACAGGGTTGTGAGTTGGCACAGGGGTTCGGCATTGCCCGGCCAATGCCCGCCGCAGAACTCCCCGGCTGGCTGCACAACTGGCAGCCTCCGCTGGCATGGCGGCATGCTGGGCAAACAGAAACCGCCTGAGGCCTTGATTTCCATCGCAACCTAACGATCTGACAGTACCGGTTGCAGGCTCTGTTATCGACTGGCCTGCAACCGGCGCGCATATCCCGGCGACTGTTACACCTCTGGTCACCATTCCTCTAGCCGCGACTTTTTTTAACCATCGTCTATCACTCTCTCTTACCACCACGGCCTCTCGTCAGCATTACTTACCAGAGCGCCGATTTTCATCTGCCGCTACCTGCGTTCATTTCCTCTACCTGCGTTCAACAGGCAGGTGATTACGGGCGTTTATGGCGGAGTTTGGGTAATGCTTTTTGTTGTATGCTCCTACAACTGTTGATTTTTGTTTTTTAAAGACCATAATAGATCGTAGAATTTTTGTTGTAGCGCTCTACTTCAAACAAAAGCGACTATGGAGGTCTCTATATGACAGACAACATAACAACCCATACCCCGCTACACCTGGTTGCAGAGGTGTTTGCCGGGGTCGTTTTCCGTGCGGCGGTAGAAGATGCCGGTGATCAGGCGGAAGGCCTGTTGATTCAGATGAGTGACTTCAGCCAGGGCAGGACGGTTGACGCAGAAAACCTGACGCCCGTTCGGCTGGATGGTGTTCATGCCCGCCAGATACTGCAACCTGACGATATTCTGTTACGGCTGCGTGGGCCGCAGTTTACCGCCTGGTTGCTCAGCCAGTTATTTTCACTACCGGTGATAACCAATAACCAGGTGGCGATTATCCGCGTCGACAAAAGCAAAGTGGATGCTTATTACCTGCTGTGGTTTATCAATTCGCAGTGCAGCAAGCGCTACTTTCCGGCCTGCGTGGAGGGTAGCAATATCGCCAGGCTGAGCATCAGGGATGTGGAACAGATACTGTTACAGTTACCGCCCCTGTCAGAGCAGCAGCGAATCGGCAATATCCACCGCAACTGGTTGCAGCAGCGTGACCATTATCAGCGTCTGATCGCTACAGGTGAGCCGTACTACGACGCAATCTGTCAGCGTTACCTGCACTCATTATCTTCAAACACAGTATCCACAAGAACAGTATCTGCAAAAACAGTATCCGCAAACACCAGCAAGCTAAGGGCATAGCAATGAACGATAAAATTAATCAGGGCAACATTAACCAAGCGCTCTGGGCGGTGTGTGATACGTTTCGGGGTACCATCAGCCCTGACACCTATAAAGACTTTATTCTGACTATGCTGTTTCTGAAATACATCTCAGATGTATGGCAAGACCACTATGACAGCTACCAGGCAGAGCACGGTGACGCGCCAGAACTGATAGAAGAACTGATAAAAAGCGAGCGCTTTGTCCTGCCGCCGTCTGCCAGCTTCTACCAGCTGTACAACCAGCGTAATGAGCCAGGTAACGGTGAACGTATTGATAAAGCGCTGCATGCCATTGAAGAAGCCAATGGCAACCGGTTGCGCGATGCAGGCAAAAGCGTGTTTCAGGACATCACGTTCAATACCGACCGTTTAGGCGAAGAGAAGCAGAAAAATACCATTTTGCGCCATGTGCTGGAAGACTTCGCCAAGGACGAGCTTAACCTCAAGCCTTCCCGCGTGGGCGATGAAGATGTGATTGGGAACGCCTATGAATACCTGATTGAACAGTTTGCCGCCCAGGGCGGTAAAAGAGCGGGCGAATTTTACACCCCACCACAAGTGTCTGAACTGATTGCCGAACTGCTGGACCCACAACCCGGCGACAGCATCTGTGACCCGGCCTGCGGTTCTGGCTCGCTGCTGATAAAGTGTGGCCGTAAAGTGGTACGCAACCATCACAGCAAAGCTTACGAGCTGTACGGCCAGGAAGTGATTGGTTCTACCTGGTCGCTGGCCAAAATGAACATGTTTCTGCACGGCGAAGACAATCATAAAATCGAATGGGGCGACACCATTCGCAACCCGAAACTGCTAGACCGGCATGGCCAGTTGAAACAGTTTGATATAGTGACCGCCAACCCACCGTTCTCGCTGGATAAATGGGGCTATGAAGAAGCGGGCAATGACAGCTTCAGCCGCTTCAGCCGTGGCCTGCCACCAAAAACCAAGGGCGACTATGCCTTTATTCAACATATGATTGAAACCCTGAAACCCACCGGACGCATGGGTGTTGTGGTGCCCCATGGTGTGCTGTTCCGCGCAGCGGCCGAAGGCAAAATCCGCAAGCAGCTGATTGAAGAAAACCTGCTGGATGCAGTCATCGGCCTGCCGGAAAAACTGTTTTATGGCACCGGTATACCGGTGGCTATTCTGCTGTTTAATAAAGATAAAGCCGATGAAGACGTGCTGTTTATTGATGCCAGCCGCGATTGTAAAGCCGGTAAAAACCAGAATCTGCTGACGGGTGACAATATCAACGACATTGTGGCCACCTATCGGGCGGGTAAGTCAGTTGATAAATACGCCTGGCTGGCCACGCTGGATGAGATTCGCGAGAACGATTACAACCTCAATATTCCCCGCTATGTCGATACCTTTGAAGAGGAGGAAGAGATTGACCTGATGGCAGTACGGACAGAACGTAAACAGCTACAAAGCGCGCTGGATACACTGGAACAGCAGATGGCGGTATATCTGAAGGAACTGGGTTATGATTCCTGAGTGTGGGTTCAAGCATCGGTAAAAGATTACGGTGATTACCCACCGACTGAATGGCCTGCTGGGCAGGATCAGATTGGTATTGATCTGGGCCTGAAAGACACGGCTATATGCTCCGATGGTACCAGGCTCGAAGCGGGTCGCTTCTACCGCGATCTGGAGCCGAAGTTAGCCTCTGCTCAACGCGCCAGCAAGAAAAAGCGCGTGAAGGCGATTCACGCAAAGATAGCCAATCGCCGCAAAGATGCTTTGCACAAGTTTTCCCGTCAGCTGGTAAACCGTGCAGGTGAAATCTACGTTGGCAACGTGAAATCATCCCCGTTAACCAGAACAAAGATGGCCAAGTCAGTGCTGGATGCTGGCTGGGCCATGCTGAAAACAATGCTGGAATACAAATACGATAGCGCAGGCATTGTTTTTAAAGAGGTTAACGAGTCGTACACCACCCAGACCTGTTCGAGTTGCGGCAAAGTGCCGGATTCGAGGCCGACAGGTTGATCACCTGATCTTCATTACTGGCACGGGTGTAGCTGGTAGACAGTGGTTTGGTGCCATCCACCACGGTGACAGTAGCCTTCACATCAGTACCAGACCAGGTATCGTCACCGCCATTGCTGGTGCCACCATTGTCGGTAACTTCAGTCAGGCTGATAACGCGAGCGCCTTCCGTAAAGCCTGCATTCTGGTTCTCGTAGGTCATGGCATTCAGCGCAGTCTCAATGGCTGCTTCAGCAATGCCTGTGATATTGGTCAGTGTGATTGTTGCTGTACCGGCCGATATCGAAACGGAATACGCCATGCCATTACTGGTTGTTGTGCCGCTGGAGGTATGGATCAGTGGAATGACTGAGCCATCAAAGTTCAGCAGTTCGCCGGTATTGTCCTGTATGCCGCTGACGGTAAAAGTAAGGCCGGTGATACGATCGCCGCTGTCCGCGGTATCCACATTAATGGATGTACTGCTGAACAGGCCGGTCGCTGCACCATTTGTGGCGTTACCGCCGGTGCCGGTGGCACTGACCACCGGTTCGTCATTGATGGCGGTGATACTGATATTAATAGCAGCAGCGCTTGCGGCTGTACCACCTTCTTTGTCATCCACAGAAACGGTGACTGTATCGGGGTTTGAGCTGTTACTGGCACCGGTGTAGGTGATATTGGACGGTGTCGCCAGGAAGGTATTAATCTCTGTGGCAGTACCGGTCAGGGTGATGGCATTGCTGCCGCTCCCGGTTACCACCACGCCACCGGCATCGCTGGAGGTCAGGGTTGCGTTGCCATCGCTGGCGGTCAGCGTTGCTTCTACATCGCCAGTGGTGTCGACATCAGCAAATACCGGACTGCCGGTAATCAGGTTGGTTGCAGTATCTTCCTGTGCGGTGATGGGCGAGGTGACACCGGTCAGGGTCGGCGCATCTGCCACCGCTGCCAGGGTAATGGTCAGCGTCGCTGCAGCTGAGGTATCGCCACCGGCGTCGGTAACGGTGTATACCACACTGCCATCACTGGTGGCGTTGGCGGTCGGAGTAAATTCAATCAGTGTCAGATCACTGACATTAACCTTGCTGCCTGTTGTCAATGGCCCGGCCGTTGCCAGGGTTGAAGTATCGGTGGCGGTGCCTGCGGTCGGGCTACCTGTCAGGGCCAGTGTGCCACCGGAAATACTGCTGATAGTGATATATTCCAGCGCATCGGTGGCATTCAGTTCCTGGGCGACCACAATTTCGCTGGTGGTCATGGTAAATGGCGTATCTTCTGTACCCGCTTTGCTGGCACTGGTGGCGGTTGGTGTATCCCCATCAACGACGGTGATAGTTGAGTTTATATCTGCCGCAGTCCAGCTGTTGCTGTTGTCGCCGCTATCCAGGCCCACATCGGTTACATTAGTCAGGGTAAAGACGCGCCCACCGTGAGTGGCTGCTCCCAGAGTGTTCTCATAGGTCATACCGTTCAGCGCAGTCTGGAACTCGGTATTGGAGGCGTCGGCTTCGCCGACCCCTTTAAAGGTCACGGTTGCTGTGGTGCCGCTGACGGCAACAGCATAGGAGGCCAGACTCGATGTTGTGGTATTGGTGTAGACGCCCGCGGTGTCCGTCAGCAGATCAATAACCGAACCATCAATATTCAGTTTTTCATGGCCGGTATCGACAAGGCCGGATACGGTAAAGCTGACACTGGCAATATTTTCTGTTTCAACCGCGCTGATCGTAGCTGCCGAAAATACAGAGACGGCTGAACCTGCTCCGGCTGCATTACCGCTATCACCGGTGGCGGTAATGGTAGGTGCATCATTCACACCGGTGATATTGACGTTAACCGTTGCTGCTGTGCTGGTACCCTCATCGCCATCATTGACGGTGATTGAAACTGAGGTAGACGCCGCAGGCTCTGTAGTATTGGTGTTGGTATAGGTTAATGCCTGCAACAGGGTGGTGACATTTGTGGCATTAGCACTGCCATTAAAGTTGACAGTGAGGCCATTACCAGCCCCCAGGTCAGAGGCCAGGGTGCCAATCACGGTACCATCCACAGATACATTGGCGCTGGCAGTGGTGGCCGCCAGCGCAACGCTGCCGCTGGTATCCAGCCCGGCCAGATGGTCTGCGCCTGAGTCAACGGTGACCGTCAGATTGCCGCCATCAAAATTGCTGCTATCACTGTCGGTTAAAGACAGTGCTGTGCCCTGGTCCAGCAGGGTAGCGCTATCACCTTCGGTATAGCTGAGGGTATCGCCGCTCAGATCAGCGATAGCCGGTGGTGACAGGCCAAAGTCCGTTCCTGTCAGTGTGGTGCCAGCTTCACCATTCAGACATATAGTGACCTGCTTGCTACTATCGCTGAATGTAAGTATCCGGTCACCACCGTCATCGGCCTGTGTGGCCATAACCTGAATAACCTGATGGACACCCAGCGCTACCCCGTTGTTTTTAAGCGCTATGGTATTAGTGCCACGATCCCTGCCATAGATAACATCGGTATCCGACGCCCCTGCATCATTAATATCAAATACATAGGTATCGTTACCGCGCATACCAAACAGGTGGTCATTACCGGCACCGCCATCCAGAATATCATCACCACTCCCCGTGCCTGCTAGCAGCAGGCTATCGAGATTGTTGTCGATGACACTTTTGACCGCTGTCCAGTGCGTACCTCCGGTATCTGTTTCATCTATCTGGGCAGTTATGCCATTTTCACCACTCGTGCCACCAGTGCCTGCACCTGCCTGGCCACCGGCGCCGCCGGACACAGCATTGTAGCCCGCCATTCCACTTGTTGGCGGATTACTTCCGTCACTTCTATTGCCACCAGCGCCGCCGCCCAGGCCGTTGATGAAGCCACCCAGACCACCTGTGCCCCCGTTTTGATAGCTGCCATTAAAGCCATCACCAAATAGAATATCATCGCCGCTACCGCCGTTGAGCTGGTCGTTGCCTCCACCACCTGATCCTGCATAGCCACCTTTGCTGGTGTTAGCACCGCCGCCGGCGCCGCCACCATGTCCGTCACCGAAAATCAGATCATTTCCAGCGGTGCCCGTAAGCGTATCGCTGTCTCCTCCTCCGCTGCCACCACTTCCGCCAGACGCGGCTAGTAGGTCGCTACCGCCGCCGCCGCTGCTACCATCACCGGAGATAATATGACCTTCTGTCAGCAGATAGTTGTAGTTTGCAAATGACAGTGGGGGAATTTCAATCTGCCCGGTTGTGTATTCCAGCTGCTGGTCTCCGGTGGTTGAAGGGCCGCCGGTCAGATCATCGGAGGAGGCAATATCGGCACCGGTCAGTTCAGCCAGCCGGTTAACAAAGGCCTGGCCGTGCTGGTCTTCAGCGATATTACAGCCATACAGCAGAATGTCGGCGTCTTCTGTCAGGGTCGTAGACCACTGCTGCAGCTGGCTTTCATAGCGGTTTGTCAATGTGTCTGCATTGAGGCTGCTATTGCCCAGTGACAGGCTGGCATTATCGCCATGGGAGATAATATGCAGGCTACTGACCTGGCTGTAACCTGCCAGTGCGTTGCTGATCTGTGTGATGCCATCCTGGTTGCTCTCCAGCCAGAGCACTTCAGCAGAGGCAGGGAGCCCCTGCAGAATACTCGTTGCATCGGGTACATTGCGGTCAATAACAACCAGCTGTACTGGTTGCAGTGATATATCTGATGGGGACTTCATTGGTGTTTATTCCTTTAACGGGTGCGGCGATAAGGCCTGCAATCTTTTTATTAAGTCGTGTTGTAGCCGAAGGTTCAGTTTTTTACTGGGTGGGTAGAGGTATTCAGGGATTGCCTGGCGTGTCGGCCAAACAGTCGTTTAAATAAGCGGATGGTTTTCGAGCGCTGATAAAATGCCTCTGGCAGATAGCCATTGGTATATAAATCTAAACGGTCATTTGAATCTGGTGCTTTTATATGTGATTTCAGCAGCCCTTCCTGCTCAAAGCCGATATGTATAGAACTTTTCTGGCTATGCAGGTTGTTGGCGTACACGTGGCTGTATATTTTTTCCAGCCCGAGCGTTGCAAAGGCAAATTCCAGCACCAGTAACGTGGCTTCAACGCTATTAAACGGGGTTGGGACATCGGGAAAACCAACCAGTAGTTCAGCCCGTGACTGCTTCATATCCAGACTGGTCAATGCGACCAGCCCGATGGGAATGCCCTGTTTTTCTACCACCCATTCCATACGGTTACTCTCCAGCGGGTGTTTCTCGGCCTGCTTCAGATCATCCGTTATGGCCTGTACCGAGGCTGACTGAAAAAGGTTGTAGCGCTGTTGAAAGGCGTTATCCTGGTGGCATTTAAGTACAAAGGCATGGTGTGCGGTTGTCAGGCGTACCAGTGTCAGGTGTTTACCCTGGAGGGGGTGCCACCAGAAAGGGGCTAGCCGGAATGACATGGCGTTACTGGTGTCCGATTGCCGGGCCCGTTGTGCTGTCACAAGTGCTTTTTCTGGTAAGCCAGACTGTAGTTGCAGTTCAGACAGTGTGCTCAGGCACTGGGTATTTTCAGGGGCCTGCTTACAGGCGGTTTCCAGGTCTGTCAGTGCCTGAGGCAGGTTGCGCGAGGCTTCGGGGCCATAGGTGTATAGCAGGCTTCTGGCCAGCAGAGCGCTGGCGTCTATACTGGTTGCCTGTTAGCCGGGCAAGGCTGGCTGCGAGTGCTTTCCAGTGTCCGGCTTGTGCTTGCGCCATCAATGTCGCTGAGTCCATACAACCACTCCCTCTGTTTATTTGACAGGAGGTACAGGCTCCTGATCAATTACTTCTTAACGGCTGATACAGCGATCAAAGACAAGTAAAGCTGGTCGCCAGGCAAACTAAAGAGTACATCAAAATATACGCAAATTTTAATAGTCAACCAAGAAAAGTTCTTAAAGTTTAATTTTAAAATATACTAACAGTTATGTGTGCTTCATCGCATTACATCTTTATAAGGAGTATAAAAAATAAACCGCCAACTTTTATAATAGGTATGTTTTGGTAATAAGTATGTTTGGGTAATAGATGTGTTTGAGTAGCAGGTGTGTTTGCTTAGTAGCTATATGATGGGCGTGGTTGCTGAATTTCAGGCACAAAAAAACCCGGCATAAACCGGGTTTTTTTACATTTACAAGGCGTTACGCTATCAAGTAGTGATTACTTGATTTTGTATTCCTTGTACATAACGTGCTTACGAACAACTGGATCGTACTTTTTGAATTCCAGTTTTTCTGGAGTGTTACGCTTGTTCTTGTCAGTCGTGTAGTAGTGACCAGTACCAGCGGAAGAAACCAGTTTGATTTTATCGCGTGCGCCTTTAGCCATGATTCAGCTCCTTAAACTTTGATGCCGTTAGCACGGATGTCAGCCAGAACTACATCAATGCCTTTCTTGTCGATGATGCGCATGCCTTTAGAAGATACACGCAGGCGAACGAACTTCTGCTCGCTCTCAACCCAGAAACGGTGCCAGTGCAGGTTTGGCAGGAAGCGACGACGCGTCTTGCGCTGGGAGTGGGAAACGTTGTTTCCTGTTACTGGGCGCTTGCCAGTAACCATACATACTTTAGCCATCAGACTATTCCTTAAAAATTGGTTCTTACTTACATCTACCATGATACTTATTGAACAGGGGACGATAGAGCAACCGGACATAGCCGGGTATCAACCCTGATCTCAGGCGGAGCGTCCAGAACCCAGACAAAATCCCGTACCGGAGGTAGAAGGCCGCGTATTATACACACTGATCAGGCAATGGCCAGCATTTTGTGTGCAAGCCTGCGTCTGTGGTATGGCCCTGTTGCATTCCTTTTTATGACCAGAATGCGCGACAAGCCCCGTACTTTTAGTGCGGGGAAGGATAGCGCGGGAGGCGAAAGCCTCCTTTAATTGAACAGTTTTTTGCTTAATGAATTGCCGAACGGGCAATACAGTGCCTGCCATGATCCATGGCTATCGTTATAAT
>JAOXSF010000031.1 GCA_025800125.1 Marinobacterium sp. | reverse complement strand
AGAACCGCTGCGCGGTTCCCGCTTGTATCCCCGCCCGATTGGGCGAGGGTTTACGCGGATTTTTGCTAAAGATAACGACCGGACTGAAGAGAGCAAATTGATTGAAGATAAATCACGCCCACGGCCAGACACGCCAAAAACACTCAGAAATCACGATATACAGGGGCGTCTTTGATCAGCTTTTCCAGCGCATCGGCAATCTGGCTGATGCGTTCACGGCCATCACGGTTGTAGATAAACTCACCCAGTCCCTGCCCGGCTGGCGGTATATCCCCGTCCCCCTCTTCCAGAACCACGCACTGCTGTCGCACCGCTTCCAGCTCGGGGTCATAGGCCAGCGGGTAACCAATAAACAGATCCCAGGCTTCCTGGCGAGTGGTACCCGCTTCAACACCACGTAACAAAGATAGAATTTCCTGACGAGACGGTCGATGCACGGGTGGCTTACCGAAAAATATCGCCAGCCCCAGGCCACCAATGATCAGCAATGTCACTAGAAAAATCGGAATAATTTCCACAACGTCCTCCAGCTTGAAGCAGGCTCAGCAAACAGCGCCGCCGGGCACACAACCGGTATCCATACAATCAGGTATCAATTACTGGTCACCAAATGGATAGCTATGCAGCTTCTGCGCGGCCTCAATCAGAGCATCCTGATGTTTTGCTTCCAGCAGACGCATTTCACGGTGAAATTTCTTCTGAGCTTTCTTATCCAGCGCTTTAAACTGCTCTTTCAGTGGAATATGCTGTGTTTCCTCAAACATCAGCACCAGAATCGAGTACGGCTCCTGGCTCAGCAGATGGGGTGCCAGATGCTCTACCAGCACCTTGAGACGAATAGCACCTTCTGTCAGCGTCATCTGTTCATCATGCTCCATGGCATGACTGATCAGGCGGATACTCTCGATCAGATAGTCACGGCGCTCCTGAGTTTTACGAATCGCTTCCTGCTCAATTTCTGCCAGCCGCTGCTGGTGTTCACGCTGCACTTTCAACTGCTTCCAGATATAGATACTCAGGCCCACAATAACGGTCAGCCCCAGGGTAATCAGCAGGTAGATTGTTGTATCAGACATGCAGTTTCTCGTCAGTAGCAGGTAGAATCGCCAGAAACCTGTGGAGGTAGCGATGCGTGTAATAAGCCAGCGGCCCAGTGTGGGCGATATTATCCATGAAATGTACCTTAATCCCAGTGCCATCTCGGTAGCACAGGCGGCAGTTCACTGCGGGATGCCCGTATCAACGCTGGCAGCAGTTATTGCCGGTACGCAGCCCGTTACAGATCAGATTGCCACACAGCTTGGCAAGGGCCTTGGCAGCACACCGCATTTCTGGCACGAAGCATATCAGGCATGGCAGCAGCAGTGTCTGGCTGCGGCAGAACATATCTATCAGCCGACACTTGTAACACTGGCACAACAGATCGCCAGCAGTTATCAGCAACGACTGGGCAAGTCACTGTTCAGCGACAACAACACTTACCCTGATAAGCCTTATTTGATCGCTGAACAGCTTTATCAGCTACCGACGGTTATCCTTGCCCATGATGGCGGCAAAGACCCTCGCTTTACCTATGCAAACCTGACCGCACAACGACTATGGGAGATGGACTGGTGGCAACTGGTGGGCATGCCGTCACGCTACTCCGCCGAGCCTGACCACCGTGACAGCCGGGCGCAGTTGCTTGCTCAGGTACAAGCAAGAGGTTATATCGACAACTATAGAGGTATCCGCATCAGTGCCAACGGGCAGCGCTTTGAAATTCAACAGGCCGTGGTATTTAACCTGTCAGACAGCGATGGCAAGAAAGTGGGGCAAGCAGCAACATTTGCTGACTGGCAGATGCTGTAAGCCAACACGCTATTGACCGCCTTCAAACCCCAGCTGCCGCCAGGCTTCATAGACGACAACAGCGCAAGCATTAGATAGATTCAGACTGCGACTGTCAGCAAGCATCGGCAGGCGCAGACGCTGTTCTGGTGGCAAGCCATTGCGCACCGCTTCAGGCAGGCCCTTTGTTTCACGGCCAAACAGCAGTACATCACCGGCACTGAACTGCACATCACTGGGAACACGGGTGCCATGGGTCGTTAACGCCCATATCTTGCCCGGCGCAATCGCTTCAATACAACTGTCCAGATCGGGGTAACGCTTTACACTGGCAAATTCATGGTAGTCCAGCCCCGCCCGACGCAGCTTTTTGTCTTCAAAATCAAACCCTAGCGGTTCAATCAGATGCAGCTGAAAACCCGTGTTGGCACACAGACGGATAATATTACCGGTATTAGGTGGAATTTCTGGCTGAAACAGAACGACATGCAGCATGAGATGGTATCCGGGTAGCAAAACGGAGGGCCCATTATCGCCACCCGACGGCGGGGTTCAAGTAGAGAGAAGCCACTGAGGGCTTGCCCCTTAATGCTCCTCGTCTCCTTCCTCCATACCCAGCTCTTTTATCTTGCGAGTCAGTGTATTACGCCCCCAGCCAAGCAATTCAGCCGCATCACGGCGACGCCCTGCGGTATGTTTCAGTGCTGTTTCGATCAGAGTACGTTCAAAAATAGGCACAGCTTGTTCCAGAATCCGGCTCTCTCCCATACTCAGATGACTGTCTGCCCAGCGCTGCAGAGCCTGATGCCAGTTATCCCCGGCCGCAGCCACTTCGCCATGCTGCTCCATCAATTCTGGCGGCAGGTCTTCAATTAATACTTCCCGACCCGATGCCATCACTGTCAGCCAGCGACAGCTGTTTTCCAGCTGGCGTACATTGCCCGGCCAGGGCAACTGCGTTAACAGGTTTTCTGTATCCGGGTGCAATATTTTGGTTTCCATCTCCAGTTCTTTGGCAGAGCGCTCCAGAAAGTGACGCGCCAGCGCAGGAATATCAGCCCGCCGCTCTGACAGCGTAGGAGTATGGATACGAATCACATTGAGCCGATGAAACAGGTCTTCACGGAAACGCCCTTCCTGTACCAGCTTTTCCAGATTCTGATGGGTCGCAGCGATAATACGCACATCTACCTGCACAGCTGTATGCCCTCCTACCCGGAAGAATTCACCATCAGCCAGTACCCTTAGCAGACGGGTCTGAGCATCAGCGGGCATATCGCCAATTTCATCCAGAAACAGTGTGCCACCATTAGCCTGCTCAAAGCGCCCCTGGCGGGTGCTATTCGCGCCGGTAAAAGCTCCTTTTTCATGACCAAACAGCTCTGATTCAATCAGATCATGGGGAATAGCAGCCATATTCAACGGAATAAAAGGCGCTGCGGCACGTGGGCTATGACGATGTAACGCATGGGCTACCAGCTCTTTACCTGTACCCGATGCACCGTTAATCAATACTGTGATATTAGACTGTGAAAGACGGCCAATTGCCCGAAACACCTCCTGCATTGCCGGTGCTTCACCGATAATTTCAGCCTGCGGTGCGGCCTGTGCTTCAGTGTTTTTTTGCTGCTCACGGGCGTGGGTGACCGCACGTTGTACCAACGCTACCGCCTCATCAATATCAAAAGGCTTGGGCAGGTATTCAAAGGCCCCCCCGGAATAGGAGGCTACCGCAGAATCGAGATCGGAATGGGCGGTCATAATGATCGCTGGCACCTGTGGATGGTCATCCTGCAGGCGCTTGAGCAATTCCAGACCATCAGTACCCGGCATACGAATGTCGCTGATAATAGTATCCGGCTGCTGGCTTTGCAGTTCATTCAGCAGGCTGTCGGCATCTTCAAAACAACGCGTACTGAGACCACTGCCACTGAGGGCTTTGTCCAGTACCCAGCGAATTGAACGATCGTCATCAACGATCCAGACATTAGCGGCCGTTGTCATGGTTAAGCTCCAGTGGAATAAAGAGTTTGAAACAGGTATGGCCAGGTTCAGAGGTACACTCAATCAGCCCCTGATGCTGGTTGATAATAGACTGGGCAATAGATAACCCAAGCCCACTTCCCTGCGCCGTACCACTGACCATCGGATAAAAAATACGTTGCAGGATTTCAGCGGGAATACCTGGGCCGTTATCGCTGATCTCCACACAGCAGACCAGCCGGTGACGTTCACTGGCCAGAGTAAACTGACGCAGGGTACGGGTACGCAGATGGATCTCCGGCTCGGTTGTATCACTGCGTGTCAGCGCCTGCATACTGTTGCGCACCACATTAAGCACAGCCTGAATCAGTTGCTCGGCATCACCTGTCAGTTCAGGGATACTGGGATCATAATCACGGCTGAGCCGGACCATTCCCCTGCTTTCAGCATCAATCAGACTGGCAACACGCTCCAGTACCGCATGAATATTAACTTGAGTAATTTCAGGCAATGTACGCGGCCCCAGCAAACGATCTACCAGGTTACGTAGCCGATCAGCCTCTTCGATTATAATACGGGTATAGTCATGCAGGCTTTCATCAGGCAACTCACGCTCCAGCAACTGCGCCGCACCACGCAACCCACCCAGCGGGTTCTTGATCTCGTGCGCAAGCCCTCGCACCAGGGTTTTCGCTGTCTCATGACGACTGAGTAGCTCTTCTTCGCGCTCAATACGGATTAACCGGTCTTTGGCAACCATCTCGATCAATAACTGCGTTTCACCCTCATGCTGTAACGGGTTAACACTGTAATCGACCGTCAGAGCATGCTGCCCCTGAGTCGTCAATCGCGCCTCTCGACACGTATAGGGATGGTTGCTACGCAACGATGCTTCCAGCAAGCCCAAGTCTTCTCCATTTTCGCAAAACCATTCCCGTATATGACGACGGCGCAACTGTCGCGCACTGGCTTCCAGCAACATTTCCGCCGCGGGATTGATGTAATCAATCTGCAAATGCTGGTCCAGCATGATGACGGCAACTGTCAGGTTATCGAGAATCTGTTTATGGGGCATATTCATTGTATTTTCCCGGCGTTACAGGGTGTCACGCTCTGCTTGTCACGCTGCAAGAAGCGAACCAGGTGGACAAAATCGTTATATATGTTGCAACGAGATAGCAGATATAAGGCATCGGGTGACAGTCAGGGCTGCCAGATATTCCAGGGGCTTACTGATTGCCAACACCTTCGCACCATTGTAGTGCATACATATACCCAGCATGTAACCTGCTGGTGCAATCATTTCCAACAACAACGCTTAGCGAAAAGCGCAACACTCAACGCTCAACGCTCAAAAACAATCCAGGCCGCCTGGGTCAGGCTCCAGAAATGGGCAGGGTATGTAGCAGAGATGGCAGGAGTGCATCGCAATCGTGACCGGAATGCGCGACAAGCCCCGTACTTCCAGTGCGGGGAAGGATAGTGCGGGAGGCGAAAGCCTTCTTTAATTGAACAGTTTTTTGCTTAATGAATTGCCGAACGGGCAATACAGTGCCTGCCATGATCCATGGCTATAGTTATAATTTGAAACGTGAAACATACAAAGACTTTGAAAGTTCGAGTACGTGATAAACACCGAAACCTGCTGAATAGCATGGCGCGGAGTGTTAATTTCGTCTGAGTACGCTACCCGCCGCAAGCAGTTTAAGAAATCCCGGCTGAACTGGCGCAAGTCAGGTGGCGTTCGTCGTTCACTGGGCTGGGTGCCGATCAACACAGGCATGGCG
>JAOXSF010000029.1 GCA_025800125.1 Marinobacterium sp. | reverse complement strand
GGCCGTCCGGTAGAGGGAAAGGTAGCGGTGTAAGCCGCCCTGGTCTTTGAGCTGTAATGGCTCCTGGAATCCCCTTCGTTCACGGAGGGGAGAAGTCAATTGCCTTGTTTCTGTCCTTTTTAAACTTTGTTTAGGCTAAATAAGATTTTGCTTTTGAGGGTATTGTGATTATATTTCTAGCAGCTCTCGCTCCCTTGTTCGGGTGAACTTTCTGGTCGGGTCCGGATGAGCGTAGGCGCAGCCCTGAACTGCCGCCATCGGGAGCTCGTGCAAATCTATACAAGTAGCGCAAAAAACCCTTTTCCTTTTATACCTTCATATTTATCTAGTTAACACTGATCCATTAATGCCTCTGACTTTTTAGTGGTGTGTATTGTCTTTATTAGGCGATTCTGAGCAAAATAGTTTGCTTACCTTTTGGCACAAATATATTAAGACAGTAGTGGCCCAAGAGTTCGTGGCGAGTTTTCTCTCTTGCGTCGTCCACTGACGACAGATTATTGGTGGGAGAGGTAAATAAACCTTTTGCTGGGGGGTATCGCCTTTGGTGTGATCACCTTTCTTGATTGCCATACATATCCCTAAGAGGCTCTGCTAGCGTCTAGCTAGCAACTTGCGCAAGTGTAGATTGTTATTGGAATCTTGTGTGCGGTTGCGGAAACTCCGATTGAATTTAAACCACCACCCCACCGGCTAACCCGGTTGGGTGTGGCTATATGGCCATAGATTAGTGGTAATAGACGATGGTGTGAACCCGGCAGGCCTTACCGGTGTTAGTGGGTGGCTGGTCTATTCTATTTCGGCCTGCCTCATAGAGCGATTTTTTGTCCATGGCTCTGTACTCTTTCCTTGCTTGCTTTTGCCAATCCTGGTTTAGCGGTTGGTATATTTCGTCCGGGTGTTAGTCAATACCACGGGCGGCAATTATCTCATAGCCCATAAACCCCTGGGACTTCCAGAAAGCGTCGGCGTCCGGGTTACCGGGGTGCCAGCCTACTTGCAGGTTTTGTGCGCCTTGTGCTTTCGCCCACTGGCGGCCTATCTCCAGCATGCGCTGGGCGATATGCTGGCGGCGCTGGGCTGGGTCTACCCAGACGCTTAGCAGTACGCAGCTGTTGCTATGCCGGTAGCCTGGCCGGTCTATCAGGTAGAAACTCATGGTGCCAACAGGTATTTCAGTGGCGGGGTCTGTGGCTGTATTCGTTTGGCTAGCAACGAGGATCAGTGCGGTGTCCAGGCCTAGCGAGCCGTCCAGGGTGCTGGTCAGGCGTTCGCGTTGTACTGCCAGGTCTGGCGCGCCAAACGCATAGGGTGGGTAATTGTCTGTCTGTTGTTGCAGTGCCATCCACATATCGACAATGGCGTGGCCATCGGCGGCGGTGGCGGGGCGAATATCCAGGGTAATCAGGGGTGTTGCTGTATCGGTCACGGTGATTGGCTCGTATAGCATATGAATGTTTCACCATACGGTATTAACGCCGCGTTGCAATTTCTCTGGCATTTTCTGGTGCTATTTTCTTTTTCTCTCGGGTTACAGGATTCTGCTGAAGGGGTATTCAGCGCTGAATTGTAAGCCAGCGTTCTTCTATATGATTGGCAGTGTATACTCGCGGACGGCAGCTAAGACTGCGGGTACAGGCGGGCCTGCCAGGCAGGCAGTGCTGTATCGGGATTGGAGTATATAAGAGGATAATAATGTGAAAGATTTACTGCCTGATCTGTGTGATCAGTTTCCTGAGCTGGTAACGGTTGTTGAGCCAATGTTTGCTAACTATGGCGGTTGTGATGTGTTTGGTGGTGAAATTGTCACCATTAAAGCGTTTGAGGACAACTCGCTGGTACGCGAGCAGGTTGCACAGCCAGGCAAAGGTAAGGTGTTGGTGGTTGATGGGGGAGGCTCTATGCGCCGGGCGATGCTGGGTGATATGCTGGCCGAAAAAGCACAAGCGAATGGCTGGGAAGGCATTATCATTTACGGCTGCATCCGTGATTGTGTTGCCATTGGCGAGCTGGAACAGTTGGGCGTACAGGCGCTGGGTACACACCCGATGAAAACTGAGAAAAAAGGTGTTGGCGAGCTGAATATTCCGGTGACTTTTGGTGGTGTGACGTTCCGCCCTGGTGAGTATGTGTACGCAGATGATAACGGCGTACTGGT
>JAOXSF010000026.1 GCA_025800125.1 Marinobacterium sp. | reverse complement strand
GGCCGTCCTGTAGAGGGAAAGGTAGCGGCATAAGTCGCCCTGGTCTTTGAGCTGTAATGGCTCCTGGAATCCCCTTCGTTCACGGAGGGGAGAAGTCAATTGCAGGCAATCGTCACATGTAGACAGTCTGCGACATGCAGGACAACAAAATAGCCTGAACAGGTGAATGATAACGAAAAAGCCCCCGATCACGGAGGCTTTGCCAATCTCACTCACTCTTGTAGCTTGTGCTCGCTTTGGTAGCGTGCTTACTGCCTCTGCTCTCTTATGGAGCTTTATTCAGGCAACGCTGTACAGGCCCCGGTAGTACGCAGCTTTACAGCTGCGTACTGATCAAGGTTTATACAGAGTAGTACAGGTCGAATTCTACCGGATGGGTAGTCATGTTCACCTGAGCCAGCTCTTCACGTTTCAGCGCGATGTAAGCATCCAGCATGTCATCAGTGAATACGCCGCCTTTGGTCAGGAACTCGCGGTCTGCTTCCAGAGCAGCCAGTGCTTCGTCCAGAGAGCCAGCAACCTGTGGGATTTCTGCAGCTTCTTCAGCTGGCAGGTCGTACAGGTCTTTGTCAGCTGCTTCGCCTGGGTGGATCTTGTTCTGGATACCGTCCAGGCCAGCCATCAGCAGTGCTGCGAAACACAGGTATGGGTTAGCCGCTGGATCAGGGAAACGTGCTTCTACACGACGTGCCTTAGGAGACGTGGTGTATGGGATACGCAGGGAAGCGGAACGGTTACGGGCAGAGTACGCCAGCATAACTGGAGCTTCAAAACCTGGTACCAGACGCTTGTAGGAGTTGGTAGCAGGGTTACACAGCGCGTTCAGTGCTTTAGCGTGCTTAACGATACCGCCGATGTAGTACATTGCGATGTCGCTCAGACCGCCGTAGCCGTCACCCGCAAAGATGTTCTGACCATCTTTGTTCATAGACAAGTGAACGTGCATACCGGAACCATTATCGCCTACCAGTGGCTTAGGCATGAAGGTCGCAGTTTTGCCGTACGCATGAGCAACGTTGTGTACACAGTATTTCAGGATCTGAACTTCGTCAGCCTTCTCTACCAGGGTGTTACCACGTACGCCGATCTCACACTGACCCGCAGTCGCAACTTCGTGGTGGTGTACTTCGATGGTCAGACCCATCGCTTCCATCGCATCACACATTGCCGCACGCAGGTCGTGCAGAGAATCGATTGGTGGTACCGGGAAGTAACCGCCTTTTACGCGTGGACGGTGGCCAGTGTTGCCACCTTCGATCTTGTGGTTGGAAGACCATGCAGCTTCTTCAGACTGGATGCTGTAGCCACAGCCAGAGATGTCTGCATGCCACTCAACGCCGTCAAAGACGAAGAATTCTGGCTCTGGGCCCAGGATAGCGCTATCCGCGATGCCAGTAGACTTCAAGTACTCTTCAGCACGTTTTGCAACAGAACGTGGATCACGCTCGTAGCCCTGGCCAGTTGCTGGCTCAACGATGTTACAACGAACGATAACAGTTGCGTCTTCAGCGAATGGATCAATCACAGAAGCGCTGTCATCCGGCATCAGGATCATGTCGGACTCGTCGATGCCTTTCCAGCCAGCAATGGAAGAACCGTCGAACATTTTGCCGTCTTCAAAGAAGTCGTCGCCCATGTCAGTCACAGGGATAGTTACGTGCTGCTCTTTACCTTTAAAATCGGTGAAGCGCATGTCTACCCAGCGTACTTTATTCTCTTCAATCAGTGTCAGAGTCTTATTTGACATCTTTGGCTATCTCCACGTTTTGGTTGCCAGACCCCTTGGTCGTCCACTCACCAGGGCTGTCGAATTTTTTATCTGGGATTCTAATTAGCAACTGACGTGCCAACTTTTAAAAAATGCCGATTTACTGGACTTCCATACAAACAGTACTGATAAAAGCACAATATTCACACAGAAGCCACGCCCCTCCATGGTGCAACACCATGCCTGCTCGCCCCATTTTGGGGCATGCGACCCATCCCATTGGAACAGCCCGCCAGCCTCAGCTGACCCCAGCCGCACACCAGCATACTCTATGCACTGTAAAAGTGCCTGGAGTGCAGGGCTATTTAATCAGAATTTTTTGTTGCGGTGCAATATTAAACCCAGCACTCACCCACACTGTATTACACAGACTATAACGGGAGGCCGTTTACAGTGGGATCGCCCCCTGCAAGTACCCAGTTTTCACAGACGGCGGGGTTTCGCAAATGAAACAACCAACCTGTCAGTTATGCTGACAATAAAAGATGCTTTTATAACCAGCGCGTCATCCGTTTCCATGTATAATGCGCGCTTTCGAATTCCCTGACAGGTAACAAAACGTGATCGAGAAGCTTCGTAATATCGCCATCATCGCGCACGTTGACCACGGTAAAACCACCCTGGTCGACAAGATGCTGCAGCAGTCCGGCACACTGGGCCGCCGTGATGAAGGCACTGAGCGCATCATGGACTCCAATGACCAGGAGAAAGAGCGCGGCATCACCATTCTGGCGAAAAACACAGCCATTGAATGGAACGATTACCACATCAACATCGTGGACACCCCTGGGCACGCCGACTTCGGTGGTGAAGTAGAGCGTGTACTGTCCATGGTTGACTGTGTGTGCCTGTTGGTTGATGCGGTTGATGGCCCAATGCCTCAAACCCGCTTCGTCACCCAGAAAGCATTCGACCAGGGCCTGCGCCCGATTGTTGTAATCAACAAAATCGACCGTCCAGGCGCTCGCCCTGACTGGGTAATGGATCAGGTATTTGATCTGTTTGACAGCCTGGGCGCTACCGATGAGCAACTGGATTTCCCGGTTGTTTACGCCTCTGCCCTGAATGGCATCGCAGGTCTGGACCCGGAAGAGATGGCGGACGATATGACGCCGCTGTTCGAAGCAATTGTTGAGCACGTAGAGCACCCGCAGGTAGATACTGACGGCCCATTCCAGATGCAGATCTCGGCACTGGACTACAACAGCTACGTTGGCGTCATCGGTGTTGGTCGTGTTAAACGTGGCCAGGTTAACCTGAACCAGCCGGTTAAGGTTATTGACCGTGAAGGCAAAATTCGTAGTGGCCGTGTACAGAAAATTATGGGCTACATGGGCCTGGATCGTATCGACGTTGAGTCAGCTCAGGCAGGTGACATCATCTGTGTAACCGGTATCGACGAGCTGTTTATCTCCGATACGCTGTGTGACCCGGATAATGTAGAAGCACTGCCAGCACTGTCCGTTGACGAGCCGACTGTATCCATGACTTTCCAGGTAAACGACTCTCCGTTTGCGGGCCTGGAGGGCAAGTTCGTCACCAGCCGTAACATCAAGGATCGTCTGGATCGTGAACTGATCCACAACGTGGCACTGCGCGTTGAAGAAGGTGACTCACCTGAGAAATTCCGTGTCTCCGGCCGTGGCGAACTGCATCTGTCGGTACTGATCGAATCCATGCGCCGTGAAGGCTTCGAGATGGGCGTGTCTCGTCCAGAAGTAATCCAGAAAGAGATTGACGGTGTTATCCAGGAGCCGTTCGAAGAAGTGATGATCGACGTTGAAGAGCAGCACCAGGGCTCTATCATCGAAGAGCTGGGTAAACGTAAAGGCGATATGACAAATATGGAAGTGGATGGTAAGGGCCGCGTGCGCCTGACTTTCATCATCCCGTCCCGCGGCATGATCGGCTTCCGCTCCCTGTTCATGACCCTGACCTCCGGTACAGGCATTATGACTTCCGTATTCGATCACTATGGTGAAGTAAAAGACGGTGAAGTTGTCAGTCGTATCAACGGTGTACTGGTATCCATGGTGACCGGTAAAGCACTGGGTTACTCCCTGTACGCATTGCAAGATCGTGGCCGTCTGTTTATCGACCCGAACGTTGAAGTATACGAAGGCATGGTAATGGGTATCCACAGCCGCTCCAACGACCTGGCCGTTAACCCGACCAAAGGTAAGCAGCTGACCAACGTACGTGCATCCGGTACTGACGAGAACATCAACCTGACGCCACCAATCCGTTTCTCACTGGAGCAGGCACTGGACTTCATCGAAGACGATGAGCTGGTTGAAGTAACACCGGAAAGCATTCGTGTACGCAAGAAACTGCTGAAAGAAAACGAGCGCAAACGCGCCAAAAACAAGTAAGCAACCCGCCTGTCGACTGACAGACACAAAGCTACAAAAGACAAGTGGCCCGGCTATAATCAAGCTGGGCCGTTTTTGTATTTAACGATGCTTTTTTTGCATTTAATGATGCTTTTGCATTCAATGATCAAAATTATCATCCAGGCAAACGCCACTCAGACAAAAGACCACCAGTCAGGCAGCGCATACTTGGCGAACCAGGAGGATCACCGACGACTCCAGCGCCCCTGGCCATCCTGCACATAATGCCCTGGCAAAGCACGCTGATGCAGGCGCTCGCCCACACGCAGCTCGATCACTTTCAGGTCAACACCTGCTTTACGCGCTTTACTCTGGTAAGCAGTCCGCCGTTTGCGGTTTATGTCTTCAACCAGCACCCGGATTGCCTGATCAGGCTGACTGACAACAATGCCCAGATAGCCATTACTACGCTCACCCACCAGCCCACGAGCCTTGGCATCATTAAGCGACAGCGCCCAGACTGACTGACTCAGCACCAGGCCCGCCAGCAGCGTAAACAGAATTTTTTTCATGGGGTTATCTCCATTATCTGTCAGGCCTGCATCAGAACAGGTCACTGTTGTCCTCAAACAGGTCGTCAATCTCACGATCCACTTTCACCAGAATCTCATGCTCGATTTTTACATTAAGATTTATGGTGATCGGCTCGTTCGGGACTGCTACTTCAACCCGAGGGCTACAACCACTGATCAACAATGCTGCAGCCAGTAAAACAGGCAGGCTGAGCAAAGCTGACACATCCGTTATGGCGGACAGATAGCGCGAGTTTTTGGGACGCAACATCAGGTGCTCCATAAGATTATCAGGTGCTACCAGCCAATGCTGGCAGCAGATTTTCGGCCCTAACGGTAGCGCTTCCTGAGCGATTCCGTCAATTGATCGGTAATTTGCAGCGCTTGTAACAACTTAGGAATATTCTCTTCAACATTAATACCCAGATCGACTGGACGGCCGTTATTCCAGTCCGGGTTATATCCTTGCAACCGGGTTGCCAGCAGCGCTGTGCCATCAGGCTGGTAGTCAACACCTATGTTCAGCTGTCGATACTGGAAATTTTGCAATGCCTCCAGCGCCATCTTCAGCCCGGGGTTTGCACCCGCCACAGCTGCAACCTCTGCCGCTGGCTGAAAACGAATAAAACCACCCGGCGGTATACTGTCCAGTTTGCCATCCTTTATGCTGAACTGACCCTGTACATACTGCACCGGCAGAACCCCTGAGACCTCACCACTGCCGCTGAGCCCCTTCTGCTGCTCCAGCTCCAGCAGACGATCAACCTGCAACCGGTCTACCTTGACTCTGGCTTCAAAACGATCAGCCTGCGCCTGATAAAACAACTGCGGCATACTGACCTGCCCACCTAACAACTGACACTGCCCGTTATCCAGCCGAACAGACAGCGCACCCTGACGCGACTGGCGCACCTCATAACTCACCAGCAGGTTTTCAATCGGCAGACCCGCATCCAGCAAACCTAATCGCAATCTGCCCTGATCTCGCCAGCTACCATCTGGCTTCAAGCGCAACTCCGAGCGCCACTGCCCCTGCTGCCCCAGCAAACTGTCCCAGCCAAAACGCAGATCCCGGATACTCTGACGCAACGTCAGATACAATTGCCCCTGCTGCCAACGCCCCCAACCCCTATGCTTTAACAGCCCGGCATGAATCTGCAGCTCGGAAGGCAGCGCCGGGTAATAACGCGCAATCAGATGCTCAACCTGCTTCAACCCCAACGGCTGCAACTGCCAATTAACATCCGCCTGCTGACGCTGGCCATACCAGCTTGCACTACCTTCAATCTGTAGCGGCGTATCCAGCGCCTGCAACCGGAACTGCCCCTGTATCAGATCGGGCGTCAGCTGGAAGTTTTGCGTCAGTGCCAGCACAGGGAGTTGCTGCCCTGGCATATTCAAACGCAACGCCGGTAGTTGCAAACTACCCTCCAGTGTACTTTCACTGACCAGAAAGGGCGCCAGCTGCAACCGTAATGGCTCGCTATGCACAACAAGATTATCGTGTCTGATTGCCGGAATATTCAGCTGCATATCCAGCAATTCACTACGGCTCTGCTGCGGATTATGCAGTGGAACCGCCAACTGCCAAGCCCTGTTCAACTGCGCAGTCAGCTCAGGCAACGGTAATTCGGGCAGGTCAGGCTGAAACAGCAGACGACTATTCTTCGCCAGCGTCAGCTCCAGAATATTTCGCCGCAACTTCAGTTCCAGCTCATTACGGAAGACAAGCCTGGCAAGCTCAGGTAGTGGCTGCTGCAACACAATATCGCTACGCAGCTTTTGTTCAATCTCCAGCTGTGCCAACCAGTTATTATCACTCAGCGCAAGCGCGTGGGGCAGCTGAATATACCCCTGACTGCGTACCTTGCCATCAATAGCAGGCCAGTCCAGTAATGCAGGCTCTATAAAGGAAAGCCACTGACGCAAACGCCCAAGGTGAATCTGCTGACTGAAACTGAAGCGCAGCCACTGCTGCTGGTCAATATTGCCTTCCAGCTGAATAAAGGGCTCATCCTGATACAGCAGATCAAAACTGAACTGCTGCTGATCATCAAAACGCAGATCACTCCAGCCCAGCTCTTCCTGACCGTAACGCAGATGAACACGACTCAGCAGCTCATGATCTGTCAGATCCAACGCACCACGAAACTGCCATGCTGGCCTTCCTGGTGTATTAAGCGTCAGCGCTAACTCTCCGACCAGCAAACGCCGTGCGGGCAGCTTACCTATCAACCGGGTAGGCAGCAGAGGAAGTAGCGCCAGCTCACCGGTACTAGGGGTATCTTCACGAATGGCAGGCTTGTAGCTGATATGAACACTAGCACTGGGGATCTGAATATCACTGAGCTGATGATTAAACAACAGCGTAGCGGGCTGATAGCGAATAAGAACAGGCCCAGCATGAAGGCTGATTCGCTGCTCTGCATCGGCACGAGTCAGGCTGATTTCATTAATGCGGAACTCATTCCAGGCAGGATGACTGATAGAAAAACGAGGGTTCTCAAACCCCTGCTCAACCAGCCAGATTTCAACAGCCTGACGAGCTACCCAAGGAATAGCCGCATAGCCTGCACCCAGTATCAGCAAAGCAAGACTCAGGACACCCAGCCAGCGGCGCATATGAAAATTCCTTACATATCCGGGTCAGCGGCAAACAACTCCAGATCATCCAGTCGCTCCAGCGCATCGCGAATGTGATAGATCAGTTGCTGGTAGTCCGGCCCACCGGGCACTGCATCAAGATCACAAAGGCGATCAGCAGTTTCTGCCAGAGACTCACCCTGATGATTAATATCGTGGTCACGTAACAGCCAGGCAATCAGCCCCACCACCTCAGCAGGGCTGCCCACCTGATCAAGATCAGCAAGATAGTAGTCACGTACTGCTGACAAGTTAGCCATCAGAGCCGCCCCATCATCGGTATGAACATACTGTTCCAGCAACTGACCCGCATTTTGCAACACCGCTCCACCTGCGCCCTCAGCAGCTGAGGCACTGATTCGAACAGCGATGTGTACTGAACCATCCCCGGATACTGTCTCTTCCAGTGTAAAGAGTGGTAACTCCATCAGCGCACCTTACGTACTACGTTAATGCCATCTCGGACCGTCAGGAAAACATTCTCTACATTTGAGTCAGCAGCTATGCGTCGGTTCACTTCAACCAGCACATCATCCAGCTCAGATTCAGGCTGCAATACCTTTCCAGACCAGAGCACATTGTCCAGGATAATCAGCCCCCCTGGGCGTGTCATTTCCAGTACTCGTTCGTAGTAATTCAGGTAATTACGCTTATCTGCATCAATAAAGGTGAAGTCCAGCTCCATATCAAGCGTATCAAGCGTTTCCAGTGCTGGCCCAAAACGCACATCAATCTTGTGGCCATGAGGACTGCGCTCAAAAAAGGTTTTTGCATAGTCAATAGCGCGCGGGTTTGTTTCACAACAGATCAGCTTACCGCCTTCCGGCATACCTTCAGCAATAGAAAGTGCGGAATAACCAGTAAACATACCAATTTCCAGCGCCTGCTTTGGCTGCACCAGCTTGGCCAGCATACTCAGTGTACGACCAACCAGGCGACCGGAAAGCTTCTGCGGCCACCCCATATTGGCATTAGTACCATCAATCAGTTCCTGCAGCAGTTCCGGCTCCGGGCCGGTGCTCAGAAAGGCGTAATCTTCAATTGCTTCGTTGACCAGATATTCAGCCATGGTGTTACAGATACCTTCAGAACTTCAGGAGGGACAGGTAGCCTACCGGGCCACCTGTAAACAGGCGCGCATCATAGCATTTCCATGCCGCAAGGTGAGCAACGCAACAATTGGTGCTGCATACCAATCACTCAATGCTGTACAACCAGCCCTGTCCAGTCAAAATGATGTATACGCATCTCAGCAATATAATAAAGGGTTGCGCCCGGCATGACTGGATGATCCATATCAGGATTCAGCACCGGCCGCTCACGCGGAGCGTTAGCAACGGCCAGCAGAGTTGCGCCACATTGCTGCTTGAGGCTTGTATACAGATTTCGCACCTTGATTGCCGGCTGCACGGGTGGATAAGTAACCGAATACTGCGTCATACCACTGCCCGCATTAACCAGCTCCTGATGCAGAACAGTTGAGCCCGGGTCCATCGCCGCTTTCACCAGCAACTCTGTGGAGACAGACGGCGCGCATTCAACCTGCGGGCAATGCTGCTGCAATAAGCTGCTCAAAGCCTCATCACGAAAATAGGCAATCATGTGCGCCAGGTTGTTCATACCACTAGCAAACAGCGCTGCAGTCAGCGTACTGTCATCACCACAGGTGTCGACAATAATCGTTGAAGCATCTTCAATACAAGCACGCTGCATAGCCGCCTGATCATTCAGGCTATCACCACGAATAAACTCGATTTCACCCGGCATCGGATTTTCCATCGACTCCGCTACATACAGACAGATGGTACGCCCCAGGTTCTGTTCCGCCTCAAGCTTTAACAAGCGCAGCAATGACTCAGTTCGCTTTCCATCCCAACCAATCACAAGAATATGGTTACTCAGATCCAGCTTGCGCGCACCCATAATACCCCTTCTCCAAAGATAAGCCCCAAACGCTGCAATTTTACCAATTACCAACGCAAACAACCCCAGACCAAATGGAATGATAAACAACGCAGTAACCAACTGCCCATTCACTGTCTCTGGGGATATATCCCCATAACCAACCGTCGATGCTGTCACCATCAACCAGTAAGGAAAAATTGTGCCTGTCAGAGCATCCTCCTGATTCAGATGCAACAGCAACCAGCTGCAACCAACATACAACAGCAGCAATAACGCGACAGCCTGGCCACTCATCTGTTGCAGATGACGGTAAACCAGACGACGAAGCAAGCTCATCATGATCTGTGCCTGATACTTTTTAAATTACAAATGCTTTCTAAATTACTGATACTTGGGATATTACTGAGACTCAGAACGCAACACTGTACTCATATATAGACGCTACCTGCGTATAGATGATTCTCACACACAGATTGTACTCACGCATAAACAAAGCCACCAGAGCGCCCCCGATGACGGATAGAGATGCCTGCAATGTCTGGATACCGTACAATGCAACCCCTATATAAGTAGCCCAACTAAGTAGCCCGACTGCATACCCACGCAGTCCGAGACTGGAGTAAAATTAATGGCTGTTGAACCACTATGGATCTTTCTGGTAACCGGCTTCGTTGCAATGGCAGGCGCACTCAGTGCCAGCGGCATCAACAAACTGGCTGAAGAAGACAAACCTGCTTTTGCCCAAACACCCAATGGTCAGACCGCTGTCATTCTGGCAGGCAATCTGGCAGCACTGACCCTGATTGGCGCAATGGCTTATGGCTTCCGCCTGCTTGATCTGTGGATCCCTGCAACCTGCCTGTTTTTCAGCTTCCCGGCTGTCTACATTTTACTGTTCCAGAATACACTCGGAGACGCAAAGTCCTTTGTAATGATGATGCCACTGGTACCCTTTTCCATCGGCGCACTGTATTACTATTGGCAATAAGAGCAATTACTATTGGCAATAAGAGCACATGGTAATCCGGGCGCATAGCAATCAGGACACTACAGATAACCAGAACCCGGTGACACGAGGCCACACTCACCAACACCAAACCACCGGCAGTCACCACTACCAGATGACACGACCTGAAAAATACGCTACAGGCCAGTTGATCTGATACTGGTCAGAAATTTGATATTGCTGGTATTATGGCCAGTAACTCTACTTTCCCCGGCTAATTGTGGTGACGGGGACGATAAAGCGCCTATAGCATCAGGATAACCGGGAGGAATGGAGTTTGATTTCAGTGGTCGGTTACGGATCCCTTCTATCCGAAACATCTGCGCGCGAAACAGTACCAGAGCTGACAAACTTCCGCCTGGTTGAAGTACCGGGCTATCGGCGCATCTTTAACAAAGTCGGCATCGTTTTTTTCAGCCGTTATAACATTAACCCCGACAGCCTTGAAATCGCATCCTGCTCAACAGAAGAAGCACCTGAATCTGCAATGATATGCTCACAATTTGAGGTGCCAGAAAGCGCTTTTGAAGCACTCTATGAACGAGAACACCGATTTCGCTGGATAGAAGTAGAGACAATTGACAGCCGTGGGAAAGTCCAGCTGGGGCGAATGTGCTCCGGGTGGAACGATCGTGATTACAGACTCAACAAATGCGTAACCGAAGCAGAATACCAGTATCGCGTAGGACAATATTATCGCGGGGCTATATGGCGAGATGACATCCTGCCACACCCAGACTATCTGACATTCTGCCTGCAGTCTGCTGAGCAGGCAGGCAGTGAAGTACTTGCCAACTTCATGGACACCACCTTCCTTGCCGACGGCCTGACACCTGTTCGCCAATATTTGATGCAGGCTCCAAACCTGACAGGCTGGCGAAATATCGAGACCCGATACAGTTATCGCTGACATCACAGACAGGGAGGAAAGAATCGCCTCCCTTTCCTCGCCCCCTTCACACAATCTCTCTTCATAACACCATTCGAGATGGCAAAATATTGCCAGCTCTTTCACTACAACTCCCGATTAAGCTGCGAGTATTTGCCGACCATATATCATAGCGCTGTGCTGTGCAGGCAACGTTTTTCCTGGTATGATTTTTGCCTTAATTCTGGATAATAAATGAACCTCTCTCCTTGAATAATGGTCTGTTATTCAGAAGCGAATGCACCAGGCGACAGGTTATACTAATGCCAGAGGAGGGTATGCACTCACAGCAGCTCTAGCTCTACTGCAGCACACCAACAAAGGAGAACAGCGAATGTTTGAAATGGTGGATAGCGTTCCGCAGAGCGCTGTGATCAAGGTAATTGGCGTCGGTGGCGGCGGCGGTAATGCCGTACAACACATGGTTGACTGTGAAGTAGAGGGCGTTGAATTTATCTGCGCCAACACAGATGCTCAGGCTTTGAATTCCATAGCCTCACATACAGCCCTCCGGCTCGGTGAAAACCTGACCAAAGGACTAGGCGCCGGCGCCAACCCTGAAATTGGCCGCCGGGCCGCCATGGAAGATAGAGAGCAACTACTTCAGACGCTTTCTGGTGCAGACATGATTTTTATAACAGCCGGAATGGGAGGCGGCACCGGTACAGGAGCAGCACCGGTTGTTGCAACCCTGGCACGAGAGTTAGGCATTCTGACCGTCGCAGTCGTGACACGACCATTTCCATTCGAAGGCCGCAAGCGCCAGAAAATTGCCGAACAGGGTATTATAGAGCTTAAGGAAAGCGTTGACTCCCTGATCATTATCCCGAACGAGAAACTGCTTCCTGTTCTGGGTAAAAACTGCACACTGGTCAGCGCATTCAATGCAGCCAACGACGTATTGAAAGGCGCAGTACAAGGCGTAGCCGACCTGATTATCCGCCCAGGCATGATCAATGTTGATTTTGCAGATGTACGCACCGTCATGTCTGAAATGGGCATGGCTATGATGGGAAGCGCATACGGACACGGGGAAGGACGCGCAGTTGAAGCAACTGAAGCCGCAATCCGAAGCCCACTACTGGAAGACATTGACCTGAAAGGCGCTGCCGGCATACTCGTCAACATCACAGCAGGAGTTGACCTCAGTCTTGGTGAGTTCTCCGAGGTTGGACAAATTGTCGAAGCTTATGCATCAGACGAAGCAACCATCGTCGTAGGCACAGTTATTGACCCACAACTGACAGATCAGCTATCCGTTACAGTTGTTGCTACCGGACTAGGCCGCTCAATCGAAACTGGAGCACGTGTGGCAAACGGCGATATTGCACCACCATCACGATCCGTTGCCACCAACCTCCCCCCGGGCAGCGACCTTAGCCAGCTGGATACACCAACCATCATGCGAAACCGGCAACCAGCAGCAATCGCCCCAGCAATACGCTCAAACAACCATACGCCAGACAACATCCCTGAACCCTCACTAAAAACAGGGACGGATGACATGGACTTTCTGGACATTCCGGCATTCTTGCGTCGCCAGGCTGACTGAATCTCAGACCAACCAGATACCAGCGAGATCTAACCACTCCACTGACTTGCCCAATAAAAGCAAGCCGCCACCGCGGGCGGCCGTCGAAACATACTAACCGCCCCGGGAAGAACCATTTGAGCCCGGAAGGCTCCAGCCTTCCCTCACACTCAACCTGACAGGCACACCTTGCTGACGCATACGCCGCAACCGCTGACGATAATACTCCTGCTCACTCGTACGCGGAGGAAGCTCTGGCTCTCGCAATCGCGCCAGCTCACGCGCTTTTTCTTCCTCTGTCATTTTTTGATCTGTGCGGGTAGCACAACTTCGAGACCGAACTGCAATACCTGCAACGGCAGTAAAATGTGGCATGAAAATCTCCCTGAAGCACCCTGACTGACATAGCCACCAACATAAAAAGCAAAAAGCATTCCATAAAAACATACATAAAAAAATAAATTCTACTTGCATACCTCAGAAAAAAGGGTATATTACGCACCTCTTCGGTGAGGTGTCCGAGTGGCCGAAGGAGCACGCCTGGAAAGTGTGTATACGGAAACGTATCGAGGGTTCGAATCCCTCCCTCACCGCCATATTCAAGACATAAAAGAGCCGGCATAGCCGGTTTTTTTATGTCTTGAATATCCCTTCCCCTCAAACCCTGTACGCTCTGAGCCAAAATAGCAGCCACCGCTTACCCCTTACTTGATATTGGGGTATATAAGCGTTTTTTAAGATGCGTACACTGCTGGAAACTCCGTCTGAAGTGGCGTTGTCAAGCAGCATATCTCTGACATAATACTAACCTGCAAAGCCTGTAATACATTAGGACAGGCTGCCAGATATCTGTATTAAACCAAGCTCCAAACCCTACCAGGCTCTGGCGGCACACACACCAAGGCAATGATAGCATAAGCGGTAATCAACAAGTGGTTCAGGAAGGGCACTGAAAAATGAACACCCAGAGACAGTTAATAAAGCATCAAGGGCTAGGACTTGTATTCTGGGCTCAGTGGCTACTAGCACAATCCATCAGCGCAGGTGTGCTCTGGATTTGCACCTGGAGTGAATCAGGAAACCTGGATACAACTTATCGCTGGGTCATGATCTGCTCGGCTCTTATATCAATACCTGTGTCCGCAACACTAGGTAGCTATCGCCGTGATTTCAGCTCCAAACAAGGCTGCACTCGTATCATACTGAGCGGATTACTTGTCATCGCCATACTCTGGATGGGACTCAACTATACGGGCTCTATTGAGAGCATCAATAGCTCTCTGATTATGCGCTGGTTTGCACTATCTGTAGCCCTTCAGTTAACGTTCTATATCCCTGTTCATCACCTGGCACGCTACTATCGCCAGCGCCTGAGCCGAGATACCAATGCGGCTATTTACGGCAGCGGCGAGCTTGCCTGGATGGTGTCACGCAAACTTCAAGAAAAGCCAGAGAGCAGATTTATTGGTGCTATCTGCAACCAGTCCTGCGCTACTAAGGCCCCATGCCCAGTGCTTGGCCCCGACGATGAGCTAAGAGACACTATTCAAAAATATAATATTGGCCGTTTATATATTGCCCTGCCGCTAGCTGAAGCCCAGCAGATAGAAGGCTTATATATCGACCTGCTTGACTCGGGTATAGATGTTGTATGGGTTCCCGATATCGCCAGTTTGGTACTACTCAACCATTCAGTCACTGAATTGGACGGCTTGCCGGTCATCAACCTCAATGAAAGCCCACTAACTCGATACCCTCTGGCAGCATTAGCCAAGTCTGCTCTGGATCGGATTGGCGCACTCACAGGCCTGCTATTACTCAGCCCTTTGCTGCTAACCACCGCACTGGCCGTGCGCCTGAGTTCCCCCGGCCCTGTAATTTTCAAACAGAAACGTCACGGCTGGAATGGTCAGGTCATAGAAGTGTGGAAGTTTCGCTCGATGCGAATGCATGATGACAAGGCAGTGAAACAGGCGACTCGCGACGATCCGAGGGTAACCCCAGTCGGGAAGTTCATTCGGCGCACATCCATTGATGAGCTACCCCAGTTAATTAATGTACTACAGGGACACATGTCGCTCGTCGGACCACGCCCACATGCTGTGGCGCACAACAACTACTACTCTGGAAAAATTGATGCTTATATGGCCCGCCACCGCATTAAACCTGGAATTACAGGCCTGGCTCAGATAAGCGGCTTCCGAGGCGAAACAGAGACACTGGACAAAATGGCGAAACGTGTAGAGTTTGATCTTGTCTATATTAATAGTTGGTCATTCTGGCTGGATCTGAAAATTCTAGTAAGAACTCCGCTATCATTATTTGGCAGCTCAATTTATTAATAGTCAGATGAAAACAGTGTTCAGGCAGAAGCTAGGATGGCTACTGACCACTTTTCTGTGGGCTCAGGTTACGACAGCAGCCCCTCTTGGCCAGAAAGAGTATTACTTTGAACGCCCGGAGCGAGCGCTGAAAGTGCCGGAGGGCTTCTTTTTGTCTGGCAGCCTCTCTCACGGTTACAGTAATAACGTTACAGCATCTACACGCAATATCGCTTCACACGTTTCTGGAGCAGGCGCAAGTGTCAGCTATGCTTTTCGGAGTAGCCGCACCAGCCACATCGCTTTATCAGCACGCGGCAGTAAAACCCAGAATCATTCAAGCCGACAGGATAACAGTAAAACATATCAGCTGCGTGCCCGCTCTTTTATGCGAACCGGCTCCCGCTCAAAAGTCCAACTGGAAGCTGGCGTTGAACGAATGTCGTCTGGACGCCATCTGGATAACTTTCTTAACAACGAGAAAAGAGACGAACAGCGGCTCAAGTATGCCAAGTTTCAGTACACACTCGGTCGAGAACGCTCGAAAGGCTTCTTAGATATAAAAGCTGATTACCTTGAGTGGGATTATATGAATAACCTCTACTCATCGACAAATCGAGCAGAGTTTATACGACGAACAACAAGTCTGGAAACATACTTTGAATACAGATATGGAGCGAAGCTTAGCCTTGAGCTTTTATCCATTCTATCTGACAACCAGTTCCCTTTCGATAGCGAGAAAGCATACAGGCGTGTTATGCTGGCGGGAGGTGGCAATATGTGGATTAACCCCCGCCTTTACCTGGAAGCTCTTATTGGTACAGATATAAGCCTGTCTGAGCAGGGGCGCAACGAAATGCTGGCATTTTTTGTATCCTCAACCTGGTGGCCTCGCCCTCGCTCTGAAATACGTATAGATCTCATCAGACGACTTTTCAGTAACCAGAACGGCTCTCTGAAAAAATCTTTCGGAGGCATGGTAAGGTGGACTTATCTGTATTCACCGAAAATCAGGGTTAGAAGTACGATGTCAATGTCATTTGATACAGACCTAAACACTGAGAAAGAAGTCCTAAGACAAGGGCTTTCTATATCTTTGGGTTATGACTATGTACGGGGAATAGGGTTTTCTTTATCTGCAAGCAGTTCTGACAATATGCTTAGCCCTTCAGATGAAGATTACGATAGAAAGGGGGTATTTGCTGGTGTTCAATTCTATCTGATGTAGCCTTATGCTTATGAAAAACCTCATGCTCCACTTTTTATTATGCCTGGTACTTTTTCCTGGCAGCATGCTTCAGGCAGAAAGCCAGTACAGACTTGGATCTGGCGACGTTATTACAATCAGCGTCTATGGTGAACCAGAGTTGAGTATTCCAACGGTTCTCATTCCTTCACACGGCTATATCACCTATCCATTTTTGGGGCGCGTTCCTGTAAGTGGCCAGACTGTCAGCGAAGTATCTGACTATATTTATCAGGGCCTGAAAGGTGACTATCTGATTGACCCTAAGGTGACTGTCTCATTGACTGTATATCGAGATTTCTTTCTTAATGGCGAAGTTGAGTCACCAGGCCGATACCCTTATCAACCCGGCCTGACTGTACGCAAAGCTATTTCTATTGGCGGAGGCTTTACTGACCGGGCAGCAATGGATGATATTACCCTTATCAGAGAAGGGAATAATGACAAAGGACAGCGAGTCGATTTAAATAACCGGGTACTTCCCGGAGACATCCTTACTGTCGGCGAAAGTTTTTTCTGAGGCGGTAATTTGAGTAAACTGCAAGAAGCAATGCCCGGCCAAGCAGCAGTGGCAGAGGTTGACCTCGCTGCTCTATGGCATGCAATAGAATCCAGAAAGTACATTCTGGTCTTTGTGGCTGTCCTCGTGATGACAGCTAGCTCTTTTGCTGTCTCCAGAATTGTTCCGATGTACAAAGCAACATCAACAATTCTTATTGAAAAGCAGCAAGGGCAGGTTGTATCTATTGAACAGGTTTATTCTTTTGATGGTAATGATAAAGAATACCTGCAGACACAGTTTGAAATGCTGAAATCTCGCAGTCTGGCTGAGCGTGTAGTTCAGACACTTAACCTGACCAAGCATCCCGCATTTGATGTACGAGTAAAAAAGAAAAAGTCTTTTCTGTCATCTCTGCCTTTCTCCAATATAATTAAGCAATACATCCCTATTCCAGAAGAAAAAGTGGTTACTTATACAGAAGAGCAAGTAAAGAGTATTGTAATTGGGAAGCTGGTTTCCTCTATTGACATATCTCCGATTAACAAAACACGACTTGCAAAAGTATCTGTAGCATCTTCAGATCCAGCTATTGCAGCTGAAATAGCCAATATTATTGCAGACGTTTTTATAGAGAGCCAGCTTGAAGCAAAAGTTGATATGAACAAAATTGCAACCGGGTGGATTAACTCTCAATTAGACGTCCTGAAAGAAAAGCTGGAAACATCAGAACGAAACTTACAATTATATCGAGAGCAGGAAAACCTGCTTGACTGGAATGGCGTTGTCACAATGAAGGGGGACGAACTAAAACGTATTTTGACACGTCAATCAGAAGCCCGTCGTGACCGTGTAGCAGCGGAAGGTAAATACTGGCAAGTAAAAGAAATACAAAGCAATGACTGGGAAGCTTTTCTTGACCTGCCAGACATCCGCTTGAACAATCTTATTGGTAAATTGAAAGAGGTCGAGGTTCAGGCAAAAATAAGATTCGACGAAGCAGTCAAACGCTATGGGCCTAAACACCCTCAATATATGGCAAGCCAATCTGCTCTTGACTCAGCAAGACGCACACTTGCCAGTCAGGTTCACTTACTGGTTTCAGGTATAAAAAGAGACTATGAACTAGCACTAGCCGCTGAAAAGTCGCTAGACAAACTACTGGCTGAGAACAATCAGACTATACACAAAATAAAACAAAAAGAGTTTAAACTGATTGAACTTCAACGCGAAGTAAACACCAATGCAGCACTCTACGATACTTTTCTGACACGCCTGAAAGAAGCTACCGTAACGTCAGATCTGGAAGACGTTAATATACGGGTTGTTGACAAAGCAGTTATTCCAGGCGTTCCATTCAAACCTAAAAAGACTTTGATGGTACTGATTTCTGGTATTGGCGCAGTCATTTTCTGCTCTCTGCTGTTTGTCTTCCTGGAGCTGAAGAAAAATGTAATCAAGACACCTGATGATGTAGAAGGAAAACTGGGACTGCCTTTACTTGGAGCTGTACCCGCTCTAGATGCCAAAAAAGTATCCTGTGATATGAACGCAGCTTTCACAAACGAAGAACTACCCACCTTCTCAGAAGCAATACGTACAGTACGTACCAGCCTGTTGTTATCTGATATAGAAAAAGATAACAAACGCGTTCTAATCAGCTCATCCTGCTCAGGTGAGGGCAAGAGTACACTATCATTCAACCTGGCTATTGCTCTGGGCAAAATGGAAAAAGTTGTGCTTGTCTGTGCCGATATGCGCAAAAAGTATGTTGTATCAGGTCTTGGTGAGGTTGAGGGCCACCTGGGCCTGTCAGCTTTGATTCAAGATCAGGCCAGACTCTCTGATGTGCTTGTGTCACACGAAGGCATTGATGTTATTTATCCAGGGGAAATGCCTGCCAACCCTCTGGAACTTTTATCAACAGAACGCTTTGAACGTATTCTGGACTATTTGAGCTCTCGATATGACCGCATAATCATTGATTCCTCACCTACTGAGCTGGTAAGCGATGCTCTGGTACTAAGTACATCTGTCAACTCGGTCGTGTATGTTGTCAAAGCAGATGACACAACAGTACCAATGGTGCGTCGAGGCATAAACCGACTTATATCCAACAATGCGTCAGTACTAGGCATTGTGCTAAATAAAGTAGCAGCGAAAGGACGCGGCCGCTTCGGCTATGGAAAAGCTATTGACGAGTATGGATACGGTGGCTACTAGACAACTATCTTTCATCTTCAAAGCCAAATAATATAAAAAAGCCTGCAAGAAAGCAGGCTTTTCAAAATACATATACAGCACAACAGCTATCTGCCAACACCATAGTATATAAAGCCGGTATCCTGAAGGTATTCTCGATCGTATATATTCCGCCCATCAATAATTAACGGAACAACCATACGCTTCCTTAGCTCTTTATAATCAGGAGAAAAGTATTGTTTCCACTCTGTGGCCAGTATCAAACCTGAACTATTATTTAACGCTTCATACATATCAACACATAACTCAAGGCTCTCAACTTTTCCTCTCTTGTTACAATCATAGTATGACTTCAAATTTTCTAATGCCGCTGGGTCATGGACTCGCACACTACAGCCCTGAGCCAGTAAAGCATCAATAATTTTAAGTGCAGGTGCATTACTAATATTTGCAGTCAGAGGTTTGAATGATGCCCCCCATATGGTGAAAGTCTTGCCCCGAACATCACAAGCAAAGTGCTGCCAAAGTTTTCTAAACGGCAACTCTTTCTGCCGCTCATTTTCATCTATCAGCGTATTAAGAATGGACGGTAATTGACGATGCTGGAACGCCTCTATCAGACCACGAATATAGATAGAGAAAACACTTCCACCAAAACCACAGCCAGGCGATAGGTGGTGGGGGCCTATTCTATAGTCGCTGATCATAGCGTCACGCACACGCTCTATATCTACATTAATGCTATCAGCAAGGTTGGCCATTTCATTGATATAACCAAGCCTTAACGCAAGCATGCCATTAATCGCGAATTTGGTAAATTCAGCTTCCCTGGCCGACATTAATTGCAACTCCTTAATATTATTCATAAATGGCCGCAGGAGTGCACGGATATGACTAAAGGCTTGTGATTGGTCACAGCCAGCAATAAAAGAAGCAGGGCTTAAGAAATCATTCAAAGCACTACCTTCTGACAACGTACTTGGCAAACAGGCAATAAACTGTCCACATTTGCTATCCAGATAGGAAGCCAATGACTCTGTAGCACCTAGATTAAAGTAACTTTGATTTATTAACAGAAGCTGTCCAGTATGAGTACGAGCCAGCTTCTGTACTAAATAAACTGCCTGGTCATATTCGCCCGCACCGTATGCTAACCAATGCACTTCATTTTCATAACAGTCAGAACAAAAACTATCATGCTCTAAAAACTGAATACGGCCAGCATTGTACTGACTCAATAGCAGCTCTTTTAATCCGGGCTCACTTTGGACAATGAGATCATCAGCCAAGGCTTGCTCTCCCAGTGAACAAAACGCAATATGGTTACCCGCTCTCGCCAAGGCTGCACCTGCAACCCAGGCACTTAATTCTCGGCCCCAGATGGATATCTTCATATATTTTCCTGCTTCTGTTCATGGCGGATTGCTCTAACAAGGTTAGCAGTAGAGCTATCCAGCTCTGCATCAAGCGCTACAGAACTGTCAGTCAACACAGGCATCAGCTGAGTTGCCATAACTTTTCCCTGTTCAACCCCCCATTGATCAAACGGATTTATATCCCATACCATCGCCTGCACAAACACCTTATGTTCATACAATGCAATCAACTGGCCAAACGTCTCAGGTGTCAGCTGATCCAGTAATATAGTTGTACTGGGCTGATTACCCGCATAGCGTTTGTAAGCTGGCGTATGGGCATCAGGTGGCAAAGCATGATCTCCAAAAGCAAGCAGGCGTGATTGTGCCAGCAAGTTCGCTTGTGCTAGATGATGCTGATGCCGCAATTCATCATTCTTGCGATGACTATAGCGACGCGCACTCACAACAAAATCACACATCACATCTTCTGTACCCTGATGCAATAGCTGGTAAAACGCATGCTGAGCGTTCGGGCCAATCTCCCCCCAAAGTACCGGGCAAGTGCGATAACTAACAGACTGATTATGACGAGTAGTGCTTTTACCATTACTTTCCATCTGCAACTGCTCAAGGTAGGCAGGTAAATGCTGAAGACGTCCGTCATAGGGCAAAATAGCATGGGCGTGGATACCCAGAAAATTGATATTCCAGATTTCAGTCAATGCCAATAATACAGGCAGGTTTTGTTCAAGCCTGCTATGCCTGAAGTGCAGATCCATCTGATGCGCGCCTTCAAGCAAACGTAAAAAGCCCTGATAACCGATATGCAGTGCTACAGGCAAACCAATAGCAGACCACATGGAAAAACGGCCGCCCACCCACGACCACATTTCAAGCTGATGCTCCGGGTGAATCCCCCACTCTGTCATACGCGCCGCGGTTGCGGAGATGCCTATAAAGTGACGCTCCAACAAAACCTCTACAGGCGCATCAGTGTATTTTTCAAGCCAGGCACGCGCTGTAGAAGCATTCGCCATGGTATCAATTGTAGAAAACGACTTGGACGCAACGATAAACAGTGTTCGCTCAGGTATCAGCTTCTGCAATTCTCGCGCCAGCTGACTACCATCCATGGATGATACAAAGTGCATTTTAAGGTGTGCCGCAGGCTCAGGAGCAAATTCGGCCAACGCCCTGCAGGTCATCACAGGTCCCAAGTCTGAACCTCCCACTCCGATGCAAACGATGGTATCAATCGCATCTCCGGCATATCCTCGCCATTGCTGGCTATGAATAGCATCTACCAGCACCTTCATTCGCACAAGATTACGCTGAATATCCGGCACAATATTCTTACCATCTACCCGGACAACGGTGCCTTCAGGCTCACGCAATGCCGTATGCAGTGCTGGACGCTGCTCCGAGCAATTAACAATATCACCACGAAACAACGCCTCAATACGGGCAGGCAACTCCTGCTGGGCCGCAAGTTGCAGTAACAACTCTACGGTTTCAATCGAAATTCGTTGCTTGGAAAGATCCAGCAACAGAGATCCCTGCTGAAAGCTGAATCGTTTGAATCGTTGAGGGTCTTGTGCAAATAGTGCCGCCAGGTGCTGCTGCTTTGCTGCACAAGCATGCTGCTGCAGATTATTCCAGGCAACAGACTCAGTCAGAGCGCGCATGATGATCTATTCCATATGAAGACAAAAAATCTCTCAACTCGGCAGCTGTTTCAGGATGCACAAGCCCATAACTGACATTTGCCAGCAAGTAGCCAGCCTTATTGCCACAATCATGGCTAGCTCCCTGCATCTGATAAGCCTCGACAGTACTTTCCAATGTCAACGCCTGAATAGCATCAGTCAGCTGTATCTCTCCCCCTGCTCCTGGTTGTATATCCTCCAGCAATGTCATGACACGGCCAGGAAGAATATAGCGCCCAGTAATAGCAAGATTTGATGGCGCTTCGTCTGGCGCGGGCTTTTCGACCATAGCCATAAGCGGTACAGACTGGCCTGACGCGGGAATCTCTCCTCTACAATCAACAATACCGTAACTGCCGACCCTGTCCTGCGGTACAGCCTCTACCATAATTTGCGCATACTGCTGCTTTTCATATAGCGCTATCATCTGCCGCAGATCATTCTGACCACCCTGATTCTGAACCAGCACATCTGGCAACAGTACAGCAAATGGGCGATCACCTGTTATTGATGCAGCACAATGTACAGCATGGCCAAGACCCGCAGGACTGTTCTGGCGGACACTGGTGATACTGACATGTTCAGGTACTACATTACGGATACTATCCAGTAACGCCGTTTTCTTCTTGCTCGCTAAAATGTGCTCAAGCTCAAAATTACGATCAAAATGATTTTCGATCGCCTCTTTACCAGATCTCGTTACCAGCACAATTTGTGTAATACCTGCGGCCACAGCTTCTTCAACAACGTACTGAATGGCAGGCTTATCAACAACGGGTAACATCTCTTTCGGAATAGATTTGCTGGCGGGGAGCACTCGAGTACCTAGCCCAGCAACGGGAATAATAGCGGTAGTTACAGTCACGAGGGTATCCTTACATCATAGATTATCTGGCACGCGTAAAGACTATACAGACCGAGCAGCCAGCGTTTGATTACCGACAATAGAGGCTTGTTTTTTCAGTAAAAACTTTATCTGGAGGATAACAGAAGCAGCTGGCACAGAAATCAGAGAATACATTCAGCACAGGCAGGAGGAAGTAGCAGAACAAACCTGCCACAAGCTTATCCGATAAGAACAACCACACGCCATAAACCTTATAACATGTGATACGACAGAACTATCGAAAACAACCAGGGCAGGCAGGGAAGATCAGTAAAAATTACATCTGAGATTGCAAATAGTTCTGCAAACCAATGCGTTTAATCAGCCCCAGCTGTTTCTCCAGCCAGTAAGCATGGTCCATCTCAGTATCTTCAAGAAGGGTATTCAGCATGTTGCGCGTCTGGAAATCCTGTTCCTGTTCACACAAAGCAATTGTATCTTTCAACATCTGATCGACGGCATATTCAACATTCAGATCATTTTGCAGCATACTGGGGACATCATCACCAATCTGTAAAGCTTCCCGCTTATCCATACACGGCTTGCCCTCAAGAAATAGAATGCGTTCAATCAGCAGCGAAGCGTGGCCTTTCTCATCCTCAAATTCGTGGGCAATTCGCTCATGCAGCTTTTGCAATCCCCAGTCATCATACATACGGGAATGAATAAAATACTGGTCCATTGCCGTCAGCTCGCTGGCCAGCAAACGATTCAGAGCATCAATTACGTTCTGTTTACCTTTCATCTCATTCATTCCTCTTAAAGCATGGCTTGAAGATAGTTCTCACTACCCAGTTCTTTTAACAAGTGCTGCTGAGTTTCCAGCCAGTCAACATACTCTTCTTCATACTCAAGGATGGACTGCAACAGCTCTCTGCTGACGAAATCCTTGCTGCTTTCACAATAAACGATGGCTTCGCGTAGCAGTGTCAATTGCTCCAGCTGAAAAGCCATATCACAACCAAGCATCTCTTCCGTATGTTCACCAATGCGCAATCGCTCAAGGTGCTGCAAGTTGGGCAAGCCTTCCAGAAATAAAATACGCTCAATCAGCTCATCAGCCTGTTTCATATCCTTGATTGATTTCTTATAGGCTTTGCTATTGAGTGCTTCCAGCCCCCAGTTGCGAAACATGCGTGCGTGCAGAAAGTACTGATTAATGGATGTCAGTTCACAGGTCAGTACCCTATTCAGATACTCAATAACCTTTTTATCCCCTTGCATGATTCCTCTCCTGTTACCGGCCACCAAGCGATGGCTGTATCTGTATTATTACGTGCTACTTATCAATGATAGCCTTGCCAGCCGTCATTGCATGAACGAAAGCATACTGTTCAAATTATAAGCCTTCAACAAAAAACCCTTTAAAATCATATAGTTGAAAAGACTGTTGCGAACGATTTTCAGGCTCAATCTGACTCTTATCCGGATTCTTGCCAAACTACTTGCCACAACAGATTAATCAAATTACCTAACACCAGGATTGGATATTCTTTTAAAAAAAACTTGCAGTAGCAACAAGTTAGTCATAATATACGCGCCGCTGGTGAGGCAGAGCCCAGCAGCAACAATGTGGTGAGGTGTCCGAGTGGCCGAAGGAGCACGCCTGGAAAGTGTGTATACGGAAACGTATCGAGGGTTCGAATCCCTCCCTCACCGCCACGAATTTGAACAAAAAAGCCCTGATAATCTATCAGGGCTTTTTTGGTTTTCATGTCCTGTCATGAAATAACTTCACGTATCGAAGGCCTCAAAACAAATCAGCCAGCCTCTTTCTCCTCAAACCAAAACAGCCTTACAAAAAAAACCCCAGCAATGCCGGGGTGCAAGTAAGCTTGTGATAAGAGCCTGATACCTGTGAGCGGGGTAACCAGGACTTTGGGGAGACCTGTATCTCTGGAAATCGAGTATACTGCCCCCCCTTATAAGAAAAACTCGAATTTCATTTCCAAAAGCATCGGATTTTTCGAACAATGCTACACCACCTGAATTTCAAACATCTTAGGTACTTTCTGGTCGTAGCCCAGGAAGGCACAATCGCTCGTGCAGCAGAAGCGCTGGCAATTACGCCGCAAACGATCTCCGGCCAGATAAAATTACTGGAAGACAATCTGGAAACAGCACTGTTTCGCAAGCAGGGGCGACAACTGGTACTCACAACCGCAGGAGAACAGGCACGCGATTACGCAGAACAGATTTTTGCCATGGGTGAAGCCCTGCAGAACCAGCTGAAAAACCCGGGAGAATCACGACGCCCTTTTAATGTAGGAATTGCCGACGTACTCCCCAAACTGGTCTCCTACCGATTACTGGAACCGGTAATTGAGCTGGACGACCCCGTTCGATTGCAATGCCGTGAAGGCACAATGGAAACCCTGCTAGCCGATCTCGCCGCACATCGAGTCGATATGGTACTAACAGACAGACCTGTTGATTCTACATTTCCGGTGCGCGCTTATAATCACCTGCTGGGCGAATGCAGCTTGTCACTGTTTGCAGCACCATCGCTAGCTGCATGCTATGCAGAAAATTTCCCCAACTCCCTGAATGGCGCACCTCTACTGATGCCAACTGACGACACCGTTATCGGTGCCAGCCTGATGAAATGGCTACATAGCCAGCATCTTCACCCTCAGGTCGTTGTCGAGTGTGTAGATCACGCATTGCTAGGCACATTCGGGCAGGCTGGCAGCGGAATATTCTGCGGCCCGGCAGCAATGGAAGAAGCCATAGAACAGCAGTTCAACGTACAGACGCTGGGGCGGATTAACTCTATTCGTGAACGCTTTTATGCCATATCCCTGGAGCGACGTATACGCCACCCGGCAGTACTGGCCGTTATCAGCAATGCCCGCCTGGTACTGGAGCAGGAAAAAAACACCGGGGAGGATACCGGGCAGGAAGTTCTGCCCAGTATTTGACAAGCACATAGCTAAGCTATGTGCGGCCACCAATAGCGTGACTACCTGAGCATATGATCAAGCTGCTCAACCATCATATCAGGCTTGCTATCAGCAATATTATTGCCATGGTTATAACCATAGGGTACACAGATTACCGGACAACCCGCCGCCCGCGCGGCTTGCAAGTCATTCACAGAATCACCGACCATCAATGTTGTTTGTGGCGTACTGCCCAAAACTTTCATCGCATGCTGCAGCGGTTGTGGATCTGGCTTCTTCACAGCCAAAGAGTCTCCACCCAGTATGCAATCGAAGTAGCCGCTCAATCCAAACCCGTCCAGCATCGGTGTAGTAAACTGCATCGGCTTATTGGTAACCACCGCCATTTTTACACCCTCGGCCTGCAGTTGCAGCAGGCATTCAGACACCCCGGGATAGAGCACAGAACGCTCAGCCGTTTTCTGACGATAAAACTCCAGAAACAGCTGATACGCATGGTCAAATACTGCCGGATTCAGCACCGCTCCCTCGGTATTAAGGTGACGCACTAACGCTCGCTTTACCAGCATCTGCGCACCATTACCAACCCATTGGCGAACAGCCGTCTCACCAACTGGCACCAGCCCCATACGCTGAAGCATACGATCAACGGCATGACCAAGATCTGGAACACTGTCAATCAACGTGCCATCAAGGTCAAACAGCACCGCCTGCGGCAATTCACCTTTAAACAACTTGCGCATAACGTTGGCTCCAGCCTGCTCAGATATTTGCGGCAGCCAGCTCGACACGCATAGCATCAATCGTGGTTTTATAATCAGCCGTATTAAAGATTGCAGAACCCGCTACAAAGGTATCTGCACCCGCCTCAGCTATTTCACGGATATTCTGAATACCCACACCACCATCAATCTCCAGACGAATATCACGACCAGACGCCTCAATCATTTGCCGCGCCTGGCGCAGCTTATCCAGCGTTCCCGGAATAAATTTCTGGCCACCAAACCCCGGGTTAACGGACATCAGCAGAATCATATCGACTTTATCCATCACATACTCAAGGTGGCTTAGCGGGGTAGCCGGGTTAAATACCAGACCAGACTTACAACCACTATCGCGGATCATCTGTAAAGAACGATCAATATGTTCAGAGCCTTCCGGGTGGAAAGTAATGATAGAAGCACCCGCATCAATAAAATCGCCAATAATACGATCAACCGGCTTGACCATCAGGTGAACATCAATCGGCGCTTCGACACCATAGTCACGCAGTGCTTTACAGACCATAGGACCGATGGTCAGATTTGGCACATAATGGTTATCCATCACATCAAAGTGTACGTAATCTGCACCAGCAGCCAATACGTTTTCAACTTCTTCCCCCAAACGGGCAAAGTCAGCGGAAAGAATGGAGGGGGCAATTTTGAAATCAGCCATTATTGGTTCTCGTCAGATCTAAGCGAAGGATGCTATTGTATGCCAGCTGACGCTTGCGTATAAGCACCCGGCTGCAGATAATCGACATCATGAAGCCAAGCATTCCAATCGCGCTGCTGGCCCTGGCCCTGAGCAGCACCCCATTACAGGCCGCACCGGGAGACACCCCCGCCGGCTCTGCCCCTGCAACACCGCCTGAACGGGCGGTGCCAAACCCTGCTGCCGCCATTCAGACTGATCTGGCTCGCACGCTGGACCCGACCACCGAGCTGATCTGGCTTGAGACCGGCGAAGAGCCAAAAACCCTGGCCCTGTCCATGCCCCATAACACCGCAGAAAAACTGGGCACAGTGGTCATCCTGCACGACCAGCGCACCAGCGCTGACTGGCCAGAACTTGTATCAACGCTGCGTAAAGGGCTGCCAGATAAAGGCTGGGCAACCCTGTCAGTGCAGTTACCCGATGCGCCTTATCCTGAAATTCCGGCCCGGGAGCTGAAGCAGGCTGTCGAGACAGCCATAGCCGGAGGCACTCCTCCCAGGGACAACAACACTTCAGACGAAAATACACAAAGCGATATGCCGACATATAGCCAGCAGATGGGCGCTATTTCGGATGCAGTATTTGAGATGCTACAGGATAATCGCCAACAGCGCGTTGTACTCGGTGTGGGCACTGGCGCCGTCTGGGCAACAGCTATGGTGCGCAGCCGTGAACAGAGCACTCGCAACCTGTCACTAGTATTACTAGATAGCCGCCAGCCACAACATTCCCAGGCGCCTGATCTGATGACATTACTGCCAGAGCTGAAAAGCACCACGCTAGATATGTATCATGGCAGCACACTGACCCGGGACATTGCCGCCGGGCCACGTAATCGTAAGAACCTGGCGACCCGGGAAAAGATGGACAACTATCATCAAACCCGATTGCCGCTGCTACCAGGCGACTGGAAAAAACGGAATCAGTGGGTACTCAGCAGGGTTCGAGGCTTTATGCAGACTCACATCGTTGACCCGGCAGAAGAAAAACGCAGTAAACGGCGCAGAGGCCGCCGCTATGCAGGGCCTCCAACCGAAGCAGGGCCTGGCGGCCCAGCACCGATGGAGCAGCAAGGCACACCGGTAGATTTTGATAGCCAGATGGCAGGCAACAAAGAAAAATCAATCTGAGCCCCATTACCGACCAGGCAACACCAGAACAGCAAAAGCCACCAAAAATAAAACAGCCAGCATACGCTGGCTGTTTTATTACCAAACACGGACATGCTGTTATGAACTGGCCGCTTTTCGCGCCTGACGTATACGGTCGTAAGCTGCTTGAATCTCTTGCGCCTTTTCTTTGGCCATCTCCATCATCTCTGGCGGCAACCCTTTAGCCACCAGTTTATCAGGATGATGCTGACTCATCAGACGGCGATACGCTTTTTTCACTTCGGCATCACTGGCCTCTTCCTCAACCCCCAGCACCCCATAAGCATCCTGTAACAGCTGCGCCTGATTAAACCCTCCCATACCTCCCATACCATCACCACTATGACGGTGGAAGTCCTGCTGAGCCTGCAAACGCGCAATCAACGCTTCCATCTCGATCTGACTCAGGGATAAGTGAGCACAAAGTTCTGCAATTGCGGCAGCTTCCGGCTGTGAAATTTCACCATCAGCCATTGTGGCCTGCAGCTGCAATTCAATAAAAGCAAACTTCAACGGCGGCTGATAACGGAACAGGGCCTGCAACGGACGCAACACTTGCCCCATATCAAAATCGTCCTGTTTACCTTCAGTAAAGAAATCAATCGCCATTTTGCGACGTTCTTCACTGAGGTTCATCTGCGCCATAACCTGGCGGGCAAAAGCAATTTCGCTTTCCGTCACACGGCCATCTGCTTTAGCCAACTTTCCCATCACGGTGAACGTCGCACGAAAGAATGCTTCCTGCGGATTATACTTTTTCACCGCCATACGAATACCGCGGGCAATCGCAAAACAGACACCAGCCCCCAGCAACATCCCGGTAAAACCACCGGATATCAGGCCAATCAGCCCCCCTAACACCAGCGCTGTACTGTGAGTACGCAACGCTTCTCCAACCTTGTGCCCCATAGCAACGGGGTTTTCAAATGCCATTAATTCTCTGCTCCTGCACGGCTTGCTCCACCTGGGCCAACCGCTCTGGTGTTCCTATATCACTCCAGAATCCGCTGAAGTGCTCCCCCGTCACCACACCCTGCGCCATTGCCTGGCACAATAAAGGTGCCAAGGCCGCCGCTCCTGGTTTACTCCCGGCAAACAGGCGCGCATCCAGTACACTGATGCCACTGAATGTCAGACGCTGCCCATCTCTCCCTGATTGCGTCACACGCTGCCCCTGCAACAGGAAATCACCTGCCACGTTATGGTCCGGATTATCAACCAGCACCAGATGGGCCAGCCCTTCTATCTGGCGCGGCAGTGTAGCAAAATCCAGATTGGTAAAGACATCACCATTGACCACAACAAAGCAGCTTTCCTCTCCTTCGGTCAGCAACGGTAACGCCTTGCGAATGCCGCCAGCAGTTTCCAGTGGCTCACCTTCAGCAGAGTAATGAAGCTGCGCACCATAGCGCTCACCGTCACCTAATACCTGCTCAATCTGCTCGCCCAACCAGGCATGATTAATCACAATATCACTGAAGCCTGCCGCAACCAGCCGCTCAACGTGGTACTCAATCAACGCCTTGCCAGCAACCGGCAACAGGGGCTTGGGCGTCGTAAGCGTCAGCGGACGCATCCGTTTACCAAGCCCTGCAGCCAATATCATCGCCCGCATAACCGCGCCTCCAACATCGGACGGTAAGGCACCAGTTCTTCGTAACGATTCAAAATATCGCGCACAAACTCAATGAATCGTGGCAACAATTCAATGTACCCATCTTTACCATCACGGTATTTCAAGCGGGCAAAACGACCCACAATCTTCAGATTGCGTTGCAGACCAGTCCAGTCACACCAGCGCTGCCACAGCTGTGGTGAAATTTCAGGTGCCATCTGCTGACGCGCCTGCTCCATCCAGACTTCCAGTTGTGGTCGCGACCAGCTGATGTAACGGTCCCATATGAGAGAGGCAAAATCATATGTGAGCGGGCCGATAACTGCATCCTGAAAATCAATAATCCCCGGCACACCATGCGGGGTAGCAATCAGATTACTGGACATAAAATCCCGATGTACAAACACCTGAGGTTGTTCAGCGAGCACCGTCAGTATCTGATCGCATAACTGCTGCCAGAGCTGTTGCTCCTCCGGGATGAATGGCGCATCAATATGATGATGCAGATACCACTGCCAGAACTCATCCATCTCATCCTGTAACATTGGTTCGCTATAAACCGGCAGGCCGTCGACAAACACCTGTTGAGCCAGTACAGGTAACAAAGGCAGCAATGTACTGAGCTGCTCAGCATCGTCGGTACTTTGAATCAATGCCCGATATGACTGCTCACCCAGATCATCCAGCAACATAAACCCCTGTTGTAGAGAAACCTGATGTACATGTGGAGCACAGAGACCAGCCCGTTCCAGCCGTGCAGCAACATCAACAAATGCAGCAGTGCCGCGCTCCTTCTCCGGTGGCGCATCTACCGCAATCCAGCTACGCACAGCCGCTGGTTCATCCTGTGGACAGGGGTATTGAAAACGAAAATAGCGGCGGAAACTGGCGTCACCACAGACAACACTCATGTCTGTGTGCTTCAACGCCTGTTCCGGAGACAGTTCAAAGCAGTCATTTAACCAGCAACATAGCTGATCAAGGCGGCCATCCATAATTTTAATCATCCTCCAGAGCTAACAGATCTGCAGCCTTATAATATCCATGCCCAAGACTGGCTGCAGCGCTGAGTGTACCACTGTCTCTGTCATCTGGCCTGAACCCTCACACATGCCACTAGTCAATAAGTGCCACTAGTCAATAAGTGCTATTAGTCAAAGACCACCAAGCAACGAACATAGCCAAAGATCAGTCAAGCAAAGAACATCACCAGCCCCCCCGGCTCAGGCCATCATTACCACAGCAGCAAGCAGAAGAACCACCCGTACAATAGCCACCTGTTGCCACAGACTGGCAAATTCCGCCGAATGATTTATTATTCGTCGCTTCATAAACCGCACCCACCCCGGCCCGCCGAGCGGTATAGCGGCGGCTCAGACCGTTTATTCAAACCAAGATCAGGGATTCCGTTTCCGATGCCAGCCAGATCTCGCACCAAACTGACTCTGGGCCTTGCCGTGGCCAGCCTTGCAGCCAGCGCCACTACAGCTGCCGAAAACTCACAGGATATGGGCTGGAGCTGCACCATGAACCGTGATGGTGAATGGCGCTGTGATAGCGATACAGCGACACTAACCTCCGCCGCCACTCATCAGCAGCAGGAAGCTACCAACGCAGCACCGGCTTCATCAAAAGCTGTTTCTGCTGAGAACGCTACCTCAGTTGCAAATCAAACTGTAGCGGACACCGTCGTTTCAGATAGCCCTGCGGCCAAAGCTGTCAGCCTGGCAACAACGAAACATTCAAGCCCTGTCAAAAAAACAGCTGACATCGTCACAAAATCATCAGCAGTATCGACGCCTTCTGCAACACCAGCAACCCGAAGCAATCAGGCCAGTACTGCACAGGTTACAGCGCTCTCAGCACAGGTTCAGGACAACGATAGCTGGCAATGTCGCACGGGTAGCCAGGGAAACTGGGATTGCAGCGGTCCAGATGAACATGCCACATCAGACAACGCCACTACACCTCAACAGAACCAGGAAAACCCATGGTCAGACCTTGACTGGGTGCAGAATGGACTGACTGGCGGCCTGTGTCGTGGCTATTATCAGGCCCCTGTTATCAACGCCAGCAGCACGGACAACAACGCCCCGCTATTGCTGGAAGCGGCTCAATCCAGCACCCAGCTGGGCGGCCTGACACGACTGGAAGGTGGTGTAGAGGTACAGCAAGGGCAACGTCTGCTGCGTGCAGATTATGCCGAGTTCGATCAGGTCACCAACAAAGCAACACTGCAAGGTGGTGTCAGCCTGCGTGAGCCAGGCCTGCTGCTACGAGGCGACACCGCCCAGGCAGATATAAATACCACGCAGATGGTATTCACGGATGCCCGGTATGTTCTGCATGAACAGGCTCTGCGAGGACAGGCTGATAAAGTACTGAGATTACAGGATGGCCGTTTGCGACTGGAGAACAGTAGCTATACATTTTGCCCCCCTGGAGTTGAAACCTGGCAGCTCAGTGCTGACAGCATCATGCTGGACAAGGAAAAAGGTTACGGCTCTGCGCGTGACGCCACACTGAAAATTGCAGGCGTACCCGTTATCTATGTCCCCTGGTTCACATTCCCGATTGATGATACCCGACGCTCAGGCTTCCTTTATCCAACTCTGAGCGCATCCTCCGATAATGGTTTCGAGCTGGGTGTTCCCTACTACTTCAATCTCGCCGATAATTACGATGACACATTGACGCCTCACGTTATCACTGAGCGCGGCCTGATGCTGGATAACGAATTTCGCTATCTCAATCGCTGGTCACACAATGTGCTAAGTACATCTATTCTGCCAGATGATAAAAAACGTGATGAACATCGCTGGTTACTTGGCGTGCAAAGCACGACCTACAATCTGGCACGCTGGCGCGGTGAAATTGATTTTACCCGTGTCAGCGATACCGATTACTTCTCTGATCTGGACAGCAACCTTGAAGTACGCCGCCAGGACCACCTTGACCAGCGTGCAGAAATCAGTTACCAGGGCGATAACTGGCTGGCACTGGCACGGCTGCACAGCTATCAGACTCTCAGTGATGACCAGTCCCCCTATCGCCGCATGCCACAACTGTGGCTGCAGGGCGTAGAGCGCTGGAATCAGGTACAACTGGATTATCAGAGCGAATATGTCGATTTTGACCGCGACCTGACAAGCCTGAGCGGCGCTGATCGTATCATTGGCCAACGTATTCATCTGATGCCATCCTTGAGTTATCAATATCGCCAAAGCTGGGGTTACGCCGTACCCACTGCCCGGCTGTGGTCAACACGATACCAACTGGATAATCAGTTGGCAGGAGCTGACAGCACACCAACCATCAACGTCCCCATATTCAGTCTGGACAGCGGTCTTTTCTTTGATCGACAAATGGCTGGCGGCGGCACCCAGACGCTGGAACCACGCCTGTTTGCATTGTTTGTTGATGAAGAAAACCAGGACGCCTTGCCTGATTTCGATACCAGCGAACTGGATTTTGATTACCGCTCCCTGTTCCGTTTCAATCGCTTTTCCGGGCGTGACCGTATCGGTGACAGCCGCCAGGTGTCGCTTGGATTGACCAGCCGCTGGATTCATGAAAACGGCTATGAGCAAGCACGGTTCAGCATCGGCCAGGCATACTACTTTGCTGATCGTAATGTTCAGCTGGCAGGTGGTACACAGGCAACAACAGATCATTCTGATATTGCCACAGAAACTGTCTGGAACATTAACCAGCAGTGGCGTACAACACTGGACATGATTTTTGATGAACAACTGGACATCAGTAAATCCAACCTGAAATTCAGCTATCGTCGCGATCTGGATCACCGCTTTAATGTCAGTTACCGATTCGAAGAAGCACAGCGAAAGCAGCTGGACAGCTCCTTTATCTGGCCTGTCAGCCCACAGTGGCATCTGCTGGGGCGCTGGCAACAGGACCTGGAAAACAGCAAAACGCTGGAAGCTCTATTGGGGGTAGAATATGAAAGCTGCTGCTGGCGCACCCGCCTGTCGCTACGACGCTGGCTGGACAATGCAGACAATACCGACAACGCAGTGTATCTGCAGTTTTACCTAAAGGGACTCGGCAATATAGGCAGCGGCGGCGGCAGCACGCTGAACGATATTATTGGTTACCAGGAACGCGAAGAGCACAAAGAAGAGCAGAAATGATGATCAAGCTCGGCAAACGTATGATGACAGCGCTGGTACTGACCAGCACCTGTATGACCTCTCCACTACAGGCAGCACCCGTTCCACTGGACAGCATTGCAGCCATCGCCAGTGACGGCGTTATTCTGCGCAGTGAACTGGACCGGCGTATTACCCTGATCAGCGACCAGTTGCGTAACAGAGGGACAACTCTGCCACCGGCCGATGTTCTACGCCGCCAGGTGCTGGATCAGATGATCATCGAAAGTCTGCAACTGCAGGAAGGCAGCAACCGAGGAATTCGGATTCCTGATGAACTGCTTAACCATAATCTGCAACGCATTGCAGAACGCCTGGGGATGACGCTGGCACAGTACCGTCAGCAGCTGGAAAACAGTGGTAGCAGTTACAACGAGGTACGCCGTGAATTACGCCGCACCTTACTATTACAGAAGATTCAACAGAATATGGTTGGTCGGCAGATCACCATCTCCGAACAGGAAATTGCCAATTACCTGGACTCTACTGAAGGGCGAGAGAAAAGTCGCAGTGAATATAAGCTTAGCCACATCCTGATATCAGTACCGGCACAGGCTACACCTGAAATGATTCAGCAGGCGGAGAAGAAAGCTCAAGCAGTGTGGCAACAATTAAACAAGGGTGCCGACTTTTCTGCCGTTGCAGCAGCCAACTCCAATGCCACCAACGCTCTGAACGGCGGTGATCTGGGCTGGCGCCAGGGTGATGAGATGCCACCGGCACTGAGTGATGTCCTTCGGGGTATGAAAAAAGGCGCCATCAGCGCACCAATCCGCAATAGCAGCGGCTTCCATATTCTTCAAGTACGCGATAAACGTGGTGGGACGGTGCAACTGGTTAATCAGGCACGAGTTTCTCACATTCTGATCAAGCCCAGCGAAATTCGTGACCAGACACAAACCCGCAGACTGATCAATCGTCTGCATCGCCGTATCACGGAGGACGGTGAAGATTTTGCTGTGCTGGCACAGGAATATAGTGATGACACCACCAGCGGCTCAGAAGGTGGTGATCTCGGCTGGGTACAAAATGGCCAGATGGTTCCCGCATTTGAAACAATGATGCACGCAACCCCTACCGGGGCAATTTCTCGCCCATTTGAATCTCGTTTTGGCTGGCATATTCTTCAGGTACGTGAACGCCGTCAGCATGATATGGGCGAAGAGATGCTTGCCAATCAGGCTCGTTCGACCATTCGTAACCGCAAGTTTAACGAAGAACTGACCAGCTGGCTGAGAGAACTGCGTAGCCAGGCTTTTATTGAAATAAAGAACTGATCAGAAACACGCTGATGAGGTAGAGGTAGAGAGGTAGATATGAGCGTACAGCGACTGGCAATTACAGCAGGCGAACCGGCCGGTATCGGGCCTGATCTGTGTATACAGATTGCCCAGCAAGCCCATGATCAGCAACTGGTTGTCATTGCAGACCCTGATCTTTTACGCACACGAGCCGCACAACTCAACCTCCCCCTGACCATCGAACAGTTTGATGCCTGTGAACCTGCACGACCAACACCTGCCCGTGCATTAACAGTTTTTCCTGTAAACCTGCGCGCACCAGCAAAAGCTGGAGAACTGGCCTCGGAAAACGCCCAGTATGTGCTGGATACACTGACCATTGCCTGCCAGGGCTGTATGGATGGAACCTTTGACGCCATGGTAACAGCCCCTGTTCATAAAGGGGTCATTAACGATGCTGGAATCCCGTTCAGCGGACACACCGAGTTTCTGGAGCAACTGACCCATACTGATAAGGTTGTGATGATGCTGGCGACGGAAGGGTTACGCGTTGCTCTGGTAACAACCCATCTGCCGCTTCGCGATATTGCAGATGCCATTACTCCTGCGTTGCTGGATCAGGTAATCGGCACACTGGGAAGCGCACTACAACAGGATTTTGGCCTGCCAGAACCCCGTATTCTTGTTGCCGGGCTCAACCCCCATGCGGGCGAAAGTGGTCACCTGGGAAAAGAAGAGATTGAGACCATTGAGCCGGTACTTTCTCGTTGGCGCCAACAGGGACTGAATCTGATAGGCCCGTTGCCAGCTGATACACTGTTCAATGAAAGATACCTGCAGGATGCAGATGCCGTTCTGGCCATGTACCACGATCAGGGACTGCCGGTACTGAAATACAAAGGCTTCGGTCGTGCTGTCAATATCACACTGGGAATGCCGATTATTCGCACCTCAGTAGACCATGGCACCGCACTTGATCTGGCAGGCACAGGTAACGCCGACCATGGCAGCCTGCTAACTGCACTGGAATATGCCGCCACTATGGCGGCCAATCGTCACGCTAACTGCTGAGAGACACATGAGCAAACGCCCACCCATGCATCAGGCCCGAAAACGCTTCGGACAAAATTTTCTGCATGATGCCGGAATGATCCGTCGCATTATTCGCTCCATTGCCCCACATCCATCAGACCACCTGGTAGAGATAGGCCCAGGCCTGGGAGCTCTGACAGAGGAATTGCTGGATGAAGCAGGTGCTCTGGATGCAATCGAACTGGACCGCGACCTGCCGCCGATTCTTCGCAGTAAGTTTTTCCGTTATGGCGATAAATTCCGTATCTTTGAACAGGATGCGATGAAGTTTGATTTCGAAAGCCTGCGCGAAGATGAACGTTTGCTGCGTGTCGTTGGCAACCTGCCCTACAATATTTCAACGCAGCTGATTTTTCATCTGCTTAGCCACAGCAACTGCATTCTGGATATGCACTTCATGCTCCAGAAAGAAGTAGTTGATCGCATGGCAGCAGGGCCTGGAGAAAATAACTACGGCCGACTGGGCATTATGGCCCAGTACTGGTGTGACGTTGAAAAGCTGTTTGAGGTGCCACCAGAGTCATTTGACCCAGCACCCAAGGTAGATTCAGCCATTATTCGACTGACACCTTATCAGACCCTGCCTCACCCCGCGAAAGATGTAAAACAACTGGAAAGTGTGGTACGGACAGCATTTACTATGCGCCGTAAAACATTGCGTAATAATCTGAAGCCTCTGCTCAGCGGTGAGACTCTGGAGCAACTGGGAATAAACCCATCCCTGCGTCCAGAGCGCCTGACTCTGCCAGAATTTGTCAGGATCAGCGATTATCTGACCGATCAGAATGCAGCAGCGAGAAAAAGCGAATCAGAATGAGTTCTACAACCCTGGGCGATAACGTCGCCATCAATGTTGAAAGCAAATACCAGGCAGAGCAGTCAGACCCTGATAGTAATCGCTTTGTATTTGCCTACCATATCACCATTACTAACCATAATTGCGAACCCGTACAGTTGCTCAGTCGGCGCTGGCTGATTGTAGATGGCGACCAGAAAACCCAGGAAGTAGAGGGGGAAGGTGTCGTGGGTGAACAGCCCATTATTCCACCGGAAGAAAGCTATAGCTATACCAGTGGTGCTGTACTGGCAACCAGCGTTGGCAGCATGCAGGGGCACTACAACATGGTAACGGATGAAGGTGAAGAGTTTATTGCGCCTGTGAGCCCTTTTACTCTCGCACGCCCTAACGCCTTACACTGATTTTTCAGCATCTCCGGCAGCACATACAGTAATACGGGAGTTCAGGGTCTGAGCGAGGCTCAAGGTAAGAAAGCTCAGAACATGGAACTTCCCCGTCACCGTTGATCTCTCGGGCTGTTGCCCCTGTCGCAACGCAAAAGGCCAAAGGGATGCCAACGCTTCTCTTTGACTTTTTGCATTTCGAATAGTGACATACAAACCATTATATATGTCACGCCTTTCATACCAGATCCAGGCCAGGCCAAGGGTTACGTAGTGCGCTGCAAAACCTGCCTATAGCCTTCAGCAGCCCGTTTCAGCCTCGTTTAGGGCTGACATCCTGACGCACACGCTGACGCTTAAAACGGCGTTCCTGGGCTTTTTTCTCTGCCTGAGTTACCCGTGGTGGGCGCTTGGCTTTCAGTCCAACCTCATTCCCCAGCAACTTGACTTCTTTCTGGTTTACCTCACGCCAGGTACCAACCTTAACATCGCTTGGCAAAAATACCGGTCCGAAACGAACACGCTTCAGACGACTGACGGTGACCCCCTGGGATTCCCACAACCGACGAACTTCGCGATTACGGCCTTCCATTACCACACAATGGTACCAGCGGTTAGCGCCTTCGCCATTAAAGAACTGCACATCGGTAAAACGCGCCATGCCATCATCCAGCAGCACACCTTCTTTAAGACGTTCAAGCAGCGCTTCATCAATATCACCCAGTACACGCACCGCATACTCACGATCAATCTGTGAAGATGGGTGCATCAGCTGGTTCGCCAGCTCACCGTCGTTGGTAAACAGCAACAGACCAGAAGTGTTAATATCCAGACGACCAACGGCAATCCAGCGACCACTTTTCAGAGGCGGTAGACGATCAAATACCGTTGGCCGACCTTCAGGATCAGATCGAGTACAGACCTCTCCCAATGGCTTGTTATACAACAACACCCGACGGTCCGCTTCACGCTCAAATACCAGCTTTGCTTCAGCACCATCCACCAGCACCATATCCCCCTTACGGATACGATCTCCCAGCGTCGCCTGTCCATTGTTAACCTGGATCCGTCCAGCTTCAATCCAGCGCTCCATCTCTCGACGCGAGCCATAACCAGAGCGCGCCAGTACTTTTTGCAGCTTTTCGTCCGCCATTTTTTTGAATTCTCTCACAATAAAAAAGCCCTCCAGAGAAGTATTCTGGAAGGCTCTATCAGCTTAAACCAAAGCCGTAAGATCAGATAGTCTTTTCAATGACTGTCTTTTCAACGACTGTCTTTGCCGGGGCTGGTTGCTCACGGCTCGGTTAAAGCGCTTTATTCACAAGCCTCGCCCAAACATGGGCTGATAAACATCTAGCCATGTTAGCGCGGCCTGAATCACCCGTTCAGTCATTGATCAGGCAGTCTTCACGACTATTTCCTGCTTCAAAAAATTTCTGGAAGACCAACGGCGTACGACCACGACCCGACCATTCATGTGTCTTTCCATTTTCATCTTTCAGTCTGTATTTTGGCGCAACTTTTTTCCGCGAGCCCACATCAACACTTCCCATCAGATCACTCACATCAAGCCCGGCTGCTTCCATGGTTTTGCGTATAGACTTAATCTTGTCCAATCGTTCAGCCTGTGCTTTACGCTCAACCTCTTCCAAAGCCTGCTTCTCCTCAATAATCTCTCTCAGATCATCCAGGGTTTTTTTGAGTTCAGACACTGCCAGTTCCTGGCAATGTTTGCGCAAAGAGTTTTTTCGAGTAAGCGTCTTGATGAATTCAGACATAATATTCCACCATGCCAGGTAAATTTAATTAAAGATTATCTTTATCAGATGATTTTTTGCAAGCGCTCTGCTTTTCATGAGTATGACAGATAAACCTTACCAGCAACCATACTTCAGACAATTTTCTAAACTGAAGTTTCCTTCCAGAACAAAAATTCTAAAGCTCCTGCGGCAAGATATATTATAGAAAACCCCTCCGCTTTACGTACCAGTAATGCCGGGCAAAGTTTCCTTTCAGAGCAATTTTTACTGTAAGCTATACAGCTCCAGCTAGCGATAGAATCACCAGCAACTGAAAGTTATTACCATTATCAACTATAACATAGAGCCACAAAAGCCTGATCTCTACCTGATACTATTATCAACACATAAGTACTCTACACTTATATAAGCCCCAGACAGACTCAACCTCATAAGTAACAGCTACAGATTATAGTGTTGAAAAAGCCAGGCCATGACTGACATCATGACAGCACAGACTGGCATACACTCAAAACTGATTATCTGTACACCGGTAACCAGCAAGATTATTCAAAAACATCAGAATGGCCAGCACCCTGACGTAAAACTTCAGGCTGATCGTCAACCAGGCTTACAACCGTTGTTGCTTCCATGCCACAGTAACCACCATCAATAACCAGATCTACCTCATGCTGTAATAACTCTCTGATTTCCCATGGGTCAGTCAGGGGTTGGTCATCACCTGGTAGAATCATAGACGTACTCATAATTGGCTCACCCAGTGCTTCGGTCAGTGAACGCGTAATAACACAATCAGGTATACGGATACCAATAGTACGGCGCTTGGGGTGTAGTAAACGCCTCGGAACTTCACTGGTCGCCTTCAAAATAAAAGTATAGGCACCCGGAGTATGCACGCGCAGCAAGCGATAGCTCTGATTCCCCACTTTAGCGTACGTACTGATTTCCGAAAGATCTCGACACACAAGCGTAAAGTTATGCTTGTCATCCAGCTGCCGGATACGTCGGATTTTTTCCATAGCGGCTTTATCACCCAGATGGCAGCCCAAGGCATAGCCACAATCCGTAGGATATACCACAACTCCACCCCGATTCAGAATATCGACGGCCTGATTAATCAGTCGAGCCTGCGGGTTTTCCGGATGAATCTGAAAAAACTGACTCACAACAACACCTGCAAAATTAGAAATTATCCGCCCATAATAAAGCAGGAGCGCTCAACTCTAAAGCAAGTGATCAAGGATATGAGGAGCGGTTGCTTTTAACGGCATAAAGCGACCAACTTCCGTCCAATGATGTGCTGGATTATGAAAGTCACTACCAGCAGAAGCTAGCAGATCATACTGATGTACCAGCTTTATCAATTCCAGCTGATGTGAAGGGGATATACCGGTATAACTGACCTCTAACCCTTTACCACCTGCTGCACTAAAAGCTGAAAGCAATGCCCTGATACGCGTAAATGTAAAACGATACTTGGTTGGATGTGCTAACACAGCTACTCCTCCAGCCCGCACAATCACTTTGATCGCCTGCTCCATATCAGGCCAGCACATTTTCACATCTCCCGTTTTACTACTTCCCAGATAATGACTGAAAGCTTGCTGCTCTGTTTTTACCAGTTTTCGAGCAACCATTGCAGCAGCAAAATGAGGGCGGCCAATGACTCCACCATCGGCCATCTTTCGAGCATCATCCAGCAAATCTGGCAGGTTTCTTTTCATCAGCTTGAGTGCAATTTTTTCTGCCCGCTGATTTCTTAGCTGATCTACTTCATAGAGATATTGTTGCAGCAGTGTTGAGTTCTCATCCAGCCCTAAACCAACAATATGTATAACCTTTGCCTGCCATAGACAGGTCAGTTCCGTACCACTGATCAGTGTAATATCCGTTGCCTGCTCAGCCTGTAGCTGTCTCTGCAACTGCTGCACACCGGTAACGGTATCATGATCTGTTAATGCCAGTACCTGTAACTGTTGGTGCCGGGCACGGGCAAGTAATTGCGCAGGAGAAAGTGCGCCGTCAGAGGCTGTAGAGTGAGTATGAAGGTCATAACGTATAGCCGGAGTGGTCATTGAAAGCGCTCATATATCGGACAGGAGTACAGCCTGTTACCAGCGGGGCAACTGGAAGCATGCAGTCTCGTACAGAGTAATCAGTAACAGGGATGCCGGGAAGACTTATCTGGCAGTTTCTTTATACTTACGCCTGAAAATACAGCTCACATCGAACTAATGACAGGCAATTCAGGCTATGAAGCTATTACTTGATTTTCTTCCGATACTGATATTCTTTGCTGTTTATAAAGGCACAGACGATATCATCCTGGCCACCGCAATACTGATACCTGCCACAGCCCTACAGATGGCCTGGACCTGGTGGCGTACTCACACGATTGAAAAGATGCAGCTGATCACATTGGGACTTGTCGTCATTCTCGGTGGCGCTACTGTACTACTGCAGGATAAAACCTTTATTCAGTGGAAGCCATCTGTCGTGAACTGGCTGTTCGGGCTGGCATTTCTTGGCAGTCAGTTCATCGGCAAGAAACCAATTGTACAGCGTCTTATGGAATCCAACCTGACACTTGCTGATCCAATCTGGCGCAACCTGAACATTGCATGGACTGTTTTTTTCATGTTTATGGGTTGCCTGAACCTGGCGGTTGTTTACACCCTGAGCGAAGAGGCCTGGGTCAACTTCAAGCTATTTGGCATGCTTGGTCTGACACTGGTCTTTATTGTCCTGCAAGGCATCTATCTTGCTCGCCATCTGCCCGAAGACAAATCCTGATCTTTTTCACTTGATCACCCGAGTTATGGAGTCTACAGATGTACTACGCCATTATTGCCGAAGATAAGCCCAATACACTGAAACAGCGTATGGCTGCACGCCCAGATCACCTTGCACGCCTGACCGCGCTCAGTAGTGAAGGCCGTCTGCTGATTGCGGGACCACACCCTGCCATTGATAGTGAAGACCCCGGTGAAGCAGGGTTTACTGGCAGCCTGGTTGTTGCTGAATTCGAGTCCCTTGGGGCAGCACAGCAATGGGCTGATAATGACCCATATATCACAGCCGGTGTCTATGCCAGAGTAACAGTAAAGCCTTATCGGAAGGTTTTACCCTGAACAGAAACTCTGCCAACCAGACCAGCTTACGGGCGCACAGTCGCAGGGTTATAACAACTGATCTATATATCGATAAACTGATCTATATACCGATAAACAGTATTGAGTGTGACGATGGTTATAGTTGTGACTTGCCACTGTCATAACATGTACCTAATAACAGGTACTTGAAGGCTAACAAGAGGTACTTGAATACTGATAAGCCTCGGCAATAACGGTCTGTGAATTAACAGAATCTGACTGCCCCAGACAGTCCTGGCTACAACAGAGCACACTCGCTCTGTAACACATTCAATATAAAACGCTTATAAGGAAATCAGAGATGAACAAAATTGCACTGAGCGCTGCATTGGTACTGTCTCTTGGTGTGTCACAGAGCACACTGGCCCACCCAACCCACAGCGGCTACCTGACAGAGGCAACCGACCACAACGTCTATACCGGCTTTGGCGGTTGCTGGAAGGTTGGCAGCTGGACGACAGCCGACGGTACCGTAAGATGTGGCCATGCTGCTCCTGCTGCAAAAACTCCTGCACCAACACCTGTACCTGCGCCAGTTCCAGCCCCCACACCGGAACCGAAACCTCAGTATGTAATGCAGGCCGCAAAACTGACCAGCATGGTCTACTTCGACTTTAACAGCAGCCGCGTGAATGATGTTTCAGGCCTGATCAGCCAAATCAACAGCCTGGATAGCTTTGAGCGCATTATACTGACCGGCCATACCGACCAGATGGGTAGCAACAGCTACAATGACATACTGGCTCAGAAACGTGTCAATGCCGTTGCCGAAGCATTGAAAGCAGCGGGTGTCCCAGCAAGCAAGATTGTTACCAGCGCTCAGGGTGAGAGCGTGCCGGTGAAAACCTGTGCTGACAGTAACTCAGAGGCGCTGAAAAGCTGTCTGGCTGCAAACCGCCGCGTTGAAGCGACCATCGTTGGTAAAGAGCGCGTACTGAAAAACTGATATGACAGAGCCCCAGCGAACAAAGACTTTCGCTGGGGCTCATTTCCCCTCTGATTCCAGTCAGCCCTTCTGTCGCTCCACCTGACGCAATAGCAGTACTGTCATACCAACCAGCACACCCCTGTACTACATGAGACCTGCTGGCTACCACGTTTTTGATACTTCACGACTTAAGACAGGTATCAGCCCCCTGAGCAATACCTCCAGAGATAATCAGCCTCCAATCGGGCCACCGTCATTACGGCGAATTGCCATAATGGTAGAACGCGGCTTACTGTTACCGCCTGCCGGGAAATGACTTGGCTTGCCTTTCTCACCAGGGTGCTGCACACCTACAAACATTGTGCGCTGATCACTGCTGAATGTCAGACCTGTAATTTCACAAGCAATCGGGCCAGTTGCGAAGCGACGAATCTCGCCTGTAGCAGGGTCTGCACAGAGCATCTGGTTATTACCCATCCCTTCAAAATCACCTTTGTTAGAGTAATTGCCATCTGTCTGAATCCACAGACGCCCGTCTTCATCAAAACCGATACCATCCGGGCTATTAAACATGTTGTCTTTACGGATGTTCTGACTACCCGCATAGAGCCCCTGCTTAACTGCCGGATTACCGGCGATCAGGAACAAATCCCACTCAAAACTGACCGCGGTATGATCCCCCTTGGGTGGGTACCAGCGCACAATCTGGCCATAGTGATTTTCAGCACGTGGATTTGGGCCACCCACTGGCTGACCGTCTTTTTTACCTCGGTGCTTATTATTCGTCAGCGTACAGCAAACGGAACGGTTATCCGGATGCACCGCTACCCATTCTGGGCGGTCCATAGTGGTCGCCCCTGCCTGAGTTGCGGCTTCACGAGCGTAGATCAGCACTGTCGCCTGATCAGGAAAACCATTTTCAGCGGTCAGGCCGTTCTTACCGTGGGTCAATTCTAACCATTCACCCTGGCCTTTCAGTTCTCCTTCGGCAGCGTTAAAGCGTGCTACATACAGCGTCCCTTCCGCAAGCAGTTCGCGGTTAGCTGCCGGGCGGGCCGGGTTATATTTCCCTCTGGAAACAAAACGGTAGAGGTGTTCACCACGCTCATCATCCCCCAGATACACCACAGCATGGCCGCTTTTATCCAGCGTCAGCGCTGCATTTTCATGCTTGAAACGCCCCAGGGCTGTACGCTTTTTCGGTGTAGATGCTGGGTCTGTCGGATCAATCTCAACCACCCAGCCAAAGCGGTTTGGTTCCTGAGGATGCTTCGCCAAATCAAAACGCTCATCATGCTTTTGCCACTGGTACTTATCTTTTGCAGTGCTCAGCCCATACCGTTTCTGATGTTTCGTCAGCTCAACATCGTTATCAGAAGAAAAGTAGCCGTTGAAGTTTTCTTCACAGGTCAGGTAAGTACCCCATGGCGTCTGACCATTGGCACAGTTATTAAAAGTCCCCAACGCCAGACGACCTGACGGGTCTGCCGCAGTTTTCAGCAAATCATGGCCCGCCGCAGGCCCCGTCAGCTCCATCCTGGTATAAGCAGTAATACGACGGTTATAGTAACCGCCAGGCACGTAACGCCAGTTACCATCAACATCTCGCTGCACTTCAAAAATGGATACCCCATGAGCAGCCTGAGCCTTCTTCACATCATCGGCTGTCATTGCTTTGCCACCATGGGGAAACAGGTATTCGTAGTTGGTGTATTCGTTATTCACCGCCATCAGGGCACGATTTTCATCCAGCGGGAAGAAACTCATACCATCGGTATTGTCACCAAACTGACCCGCCTGAGCGGCAGCATTCTGAGTACCGGACTGATCAAACACCGGTGCATCAGCCAGAATTGGGTCCCCCCAGGAGATCAGCGGAGTAGCCGTGTAACCCTCTGGCACAATAAAGCTGTCGGCAGTACTGGCCGGAATAGCTTTAAAACCGAGCATCTTTTTTGAGTTTGCAGCAGCCACTGCACCAGACAGCGGGCTGGCAGCCATAAACAGGCCCAGAGCAGCAGTACCACCTTTCAGAAAATTACGACGACTCTGCTGAGCAACCTGCTCAAAATCATTATCAATGGTGTGCTGGGTATTATTATCGGTTGTCATGATCAGGCTCTATCATTGAAGCGGTTGTGAGTATTTGATGGCCGCGTTATAGCAAAGTGATATGACAGAAAATTGAACAAATGGCTAATTCAACATTAGCGCTCAATGATGAAATGTATGCTCCCGGTTATATCCATACAGGAACATACTGAGCAGTGAAGCAGGAATGCTAGCCGCCTCAGGCTTCAGACGCGCATAAAAGCCTTCCTCAATAAAGGTCGTGTAGGCGCAAAGCGCTTTGTCTTCAGGCCTGGCCAGCTCACAGAATCCCATCGACCACTCAGCAAAAAAACGTCGACTGGCCCGCTCACCAATCAACAGTTCTATATTCTGATGACGTGAGTCCAGACAAATCCGTTCATAAAGACTGGTTACCGCCTGCCTGGGGCCTTCAAGCACCTGCAAAAAAGAACCATCACGGAATACCAGCATACCGGTAATTCCTTTCTGCTGATTAAAGGCAACGGCAGTCTCCATAATCTCTCGCAGGGTATCCGGTTCCATAGGGCTACGCTGACGACTGACATAAACCAGATAGTACAGATCGCATTCCTTGCTCATAGTGACCTCAGAGTGATTAAAAGACATACAGAACCGACCAATTTACCAACATGTAAGTTTTCTATTCTGTACGCCAAGGGGTTTTGAAGATATAAAAGAATTTGAATGGTCTTACTACAATTTACCAGAACAGTTTTGTGTAGCAATGTTCAGAACCAAGCATAGCTGCATAAAAACACCCGCGCCGGATAACCGGGGCGGGTGCCAGGAATGAAGTAATGTATCGAACTCGATCAGCTATTTTCCCGTGCAATCGCGCGGTAGGCTATATCAGTACGGAAATAAGCATCTTTCCAGCTGGTTTCACTCAACAGCGTATAGGCACGCTGCTGCGCTTCGGTCACAGTGTCACCCAGCGCAGTGATACAAAGCACACGGCCACCGGCGGTCACAACATTACCATCGGCGTCCAGCGCTGTACCAGCATGGAATATCTTGGTGCCTTCAGGTTGTACTGCCGGAAAACTGATCACATCCCCCTTGGCATAACTACCAGGGTAGCCACCAGCTGCCATTACAACACCAACAGATTTACGAGCATCCCACTCAGCATTAGCGCTGTCCAGCTGCTTCGCCAGTGCACTTTCAATCAGCGCTACCAGTGAAGACTTAAGACGCAGCATAATAGGCTGTGTTTCTGGATCACCGAAACGACAGTTGTATTCGATGACATTAGGCGTCCCATCTTCAGCAATCATCAGGCCGGCATACAGGAAACCGGTATATTCGTTACCTTCCGCTTTCATGCCACGCACCGTTGGCATAATCACCTCATCCATAACACGCTGGTCAATTTCAGCTGTTACGACTGGCGCTGGAGAATACGCCCCCATACCACCGGTATTCAGACCCGTATCACCATTGCCTACGCGTTTATGATCCTGGCTGGTTGCCATTGGCAGTACATTATCGCCATCAACCATCACGATGTAAGATGCTTCTTCACCTTCAAGGAATTGCTCAATTACCACGCGACTGCCAGCATCACCAAAGGCATTGCCTGCCAGCATATCCTTGATGGCATCTTCAGCTTCTTCCAGCGTCATCGCCACGATAACGCCTTTACCTGCCGCCAGGCCATCCGCCTTAACGACAATTGGCGCGCCTTTTTCACGTACATACGCCAGCGCTGGCTCAATTTCCGTGAAGTTCGCATACCATGCAGTTGGGATATTGTGACGAGCGAGGAAGTCTTTCGTAAACGCTTTAGAGCCTTCCAGCTGAGCAGCACCTTCAGTCGGGCCAAAAATAGCCAGACCTTCACTCTGAAAGCGGTTTACAATACCAGCCACTAGCGGTGCTTCAGGGCCAACAATCGTCAGATCAACACCGTTGTCTTTAGCAAATGCGACCAGACCATCCTGGTCCATCACGTCGATGGCAACGTTGGTCATTTTATCTTCCTGCGCAGTTGCAGCGTTGCCTGGCGCAACAAAGACATCTGTAACACGCACGTCTTTAGCTGTAGCCCATGCCAGCGCGTGCTCACGACCACCGGATCCCATTACCAGAATTTTCATGATTTAAATAACCCTGTGCTTATACCGTAGAAGGACAACGACCTGGCCCCCTGTATTCAACCAGCGCCGAAAGCCCCTTCACAGCTCAATAATCTTTGACCTTTGACAGATGCCAGCCTAACCCGTGAAGAACACATAACCCTTCTTTATCGGGTGATTGCTCCAAGTTGTTGCTTCAGGTGATTGTTCCGGGCGACATAGTGCAGACATCAGCACAACAGCGCTTGTTTGCGCCACCCAGCCCAGCAACTGACTCAGTCCAGAGCAAAGCAGATAAAACGCCACCTGATGTGTGCAGCCATCAGGCAGCGTTGTAGAACAACTATCACCAGAAGAACAACTATCACCAGTAGAACTCGCTGCCACCAGTAGAACAGCTGTCACGATACTGACCTGTATCTACCCGAGTGCCACTTAATGGCGGAAGTGACGCATACCAGTGAAGACCATCGCCATACCGTGCTCATCGGCAGCGTCGATCACTTCCTGATCACGCATGGAGCCTCCTGGCTGAATGATTGCTTCAATACCCGCTGCTGCCGCAGCATCAATACCATCACGGAATGGGAAGAAGGCATCAGAAGCCATCACAGAGCCTTTAACTTCCAGACCTTCATCAGCAGCCTTGATACCCGCAATTTTTGCCGAATATACACGGCTCATCTGACCCGCACCGATGCCGATAGTCTGGCCATCTTTGGCATAAACAATTGCGTTGGATTTAACGAATTTGGCTACCTCCCAGCAGAACAGCAGATCACGGACTTCAGCTTCTGTTGGTACTCGTTTGGATACAACTTTCAGTGCAGCAGCATCCACCATGCCCAGGTCCTGATCCTGCACCAGCAGACCACCATTTACGCGCTTGTAGTCGAAACGACTGGTACGTTCAGCATCCCACTCACCGCAGGCCAGCAGACGAACATTCGGCTTGGCAGCCACAATGTCGGACGCCTCCTGTGTTACCGAAGGTGCAATGATCACTTCAACAAACTGACGTTCTACAATCGCCTTCGCTGTTTCACCATCCAGCTCACGGTTGAAAGCAATGATGCCACCAAATGCAGAAGTCGGATCGGTCTGGAAAGCACGGTTGTAAGCTTCCAGAATGTTCGCACCAATAGCGACACCGCATGGGTTAGCATGCTTGACGATAACACAGGCTGGGTCCTGGAAAGGCTTCACACATTCCAGTGCTGCATCGGTGTCAGCAACATTGTTAAAAGACAGTGCCTTACCCTGCAACTGACGAGCAGTAGAAACAGACGCTTCACCTGGCATCGCTTCAACATAGAAAGCCGCTTTCTGGTGTGGATTCTCACCATAGCGCATATCCTGCGCCTTAACGAACTGGGTGTTGAAGGTACGCGGGAAGTCTGCCGCTTCTTCTTCATCAGCCGCTTCAACGATAGCGCCCAGGTAGTTAGCAATCATGCCATCGTACTGTGCGGTATGCTCAAATGCTTTCACTGCCAGATCAAAGCGGCTGCTCTGGCTCAAACCACCATTGTCTTTCAGCTCTGTCAGAATGCTGTCGTAGTCAGACGCATTTACAACAATAGCTACATCTTTATGATTCTTGGCCGCAGAACGAACCATTGTCGGGCCACCAATGTCGATATTTTCAATTGCCATTGGCAGATCACAGTCTGGACGGGCAATCGTCGCTGCAAACGGGTACAGGTTCACAACCACCATATCAATCGGGTTGATACCATGCTCGCTCATGATGGCATCATCCTGACCACGACGGCCCAGAATGCCGCCATGTACTTTCGGGTGCAGCGTTTTTACGCGGCCATCCATCATCTCCGGGAAGCCGGTGTAGTCAGATACTTCCACTGCTGGTACAGCATTGTCTTTCAGCAGCTTATAAGTGCCGCCAGTGGACAGGATTTCAACGCCCTGAGCACTCAGAGACTGAGCAAACTCAACGATTCCGGTTTTATCAGAAACACTGATCAGCGCGCGACGGACAGGAGTAGGGTTGTTAGCCATCGTTTGTCATTCCGATTAACAAAGGTAAGTACAGGACAAGGCCAGTACAGAATAAGTACAGAGCCTGTAACGCCGGGTATTAAAGACATATTTACAGGCAAAAAAAACGGTCGCACCTGGCGGTGCGACCGTATCTGTCGCTTCCGCGCAGGTTCGGGTCGGTGCCGTTATAGCAGGCCGTACTGCTTCAGCTTCTTACGCAGCGTACCGCGATTAAGGCCCAGCAGCTGTGAAGCCTTGGTCTGATTATCTTTGGTATACGCCATAACAGACTCAAACAGCGGTGCTTCAATTTCGGACAGTACCATCTGGTAAACATCAGTTACCGGCTGACCATCCAATTGCTGGAAGTAATTAGCCAGAGACTGATTCACACTGTCGCGCAAGGTCTGAGTCGGTGCGCCGGTCTGGTTCAGCCCGTGTGTCAGGGCTGATGTATTAATATCTTTCTGATCCACTGTTTTCTCTATATCCAATCTGTCAGGCCGCTTCAACCAGCTGATCAAAATAACGATCAATGGCGTCGACCTGCTCTACTGCCGTTTCAATTTGATTGAACAGTTTCCGGAAGGCTGTTCCATCCGGGGTTGTCTGCAGATACCAGCCCACATGCTTACGGGCGATACGTACCCCCATATACTCACCATAGAATACATGCAGTGCATGCAGGTGTCCCTGCAGAACAGTCCTGAGCTGAGCCAGCTCTGGCTCGGGGAGTAAATCGCCGGTACACAGGTAATGGTCAATTTCGCGAAATACCCAAGGACGCCCCTGAGCACCACGACCAATCATCACAGCATCAGCACCAGTGTAGTCAAGAACTTCCCGGGCTTTTTGCGGTGTAGTGATGTCACCGTTGGCAAACAACGGAATATCTATCGCCCCTCTGATACGTGCAATGGTGTCGTATTCAACTTCACCTTTGTATCCACAGCTGCGGGTACGACCATGTACGGCCAGCGCTTTGATACCTGCATCTTCTGCAATCCGTGCAATTGTGACCCCATTACGGTGCATCGTATCCCAGCCAGTACGAATTTTTAAGGTAACCGGTAGCTCAACTGCTGCTACCACACTGCACAGAATCTCTGATACCAGAGCTTCATCTTTCAGCAGGGCCGAACCTGCCGCTTTATTGCAGACTTTTTTTGCCGGACAGCCCATATTGATATCAATAATCTGAGCACCACGTTCGGCATTCATTCGTGCAGCTTCTGCCAGCATCTGCGGGTCGCCCCCCGCAATCTGAACAGATCTGGGTTCAGCTTCGCCCTGATGATTCAGACGATAACTGGATTTACGCGTGTTCCATAACCGGCTATCTGCGGTGACCATTTCCGACACCACAAGTCCAGCTCCCAGCTGACGACAGAGGTTACGAAAAGGCTGGTCAGTTACACCTGCCATTGGTGCCAGAATAACCTGACTGTCAATGGAGTAAGGGCCAATATGAAACATGCAGCACCTGAATTTTGGGAAAAAGAAACCTGCGCAACACAGAGGCTGCGTTCAAAGTACTCGTTCAGGAAGGGGTGCAATGATACCGATTAGGCCTGTACTGTCCAAGCCTAATTTGCTGCTTTTTTGATCATTATTTGACTACTCCGGGCTTGACAATCGACAGGGCATAGCTAACTGCACGGGCCCCGGGCTGCATTATTTCAAGTCTCACCTGTACCGGCTGCCCTGCTGGCATCGCATTCAGATCAACCTGTCCGAGGTCAAGATAATCAACAGGTTGAAAACGACGACGCGCAACCTGGCGACCTTTGAGATCAGTGAAGGTCAACTCAAGTGCAGGCCAGGGCTGATCAAACTGTGCCTGATTTTCCAATAACAAGCGGATCATTAACGCTTCCTGCCAATCAGGGTGGTCCTGCACCAGCATCTGCTGGCTACGAATATGGGCCATCGAATGACGAACAGGAAGCTGACAATCCAGCATCATACAAGCCTGTTGATAAACACTATGCCAGGGGGACTGCCAGGCTAGAGCCTGGCGTTCAAACCAGAACCACTGACCAATCAACAACAATATTGCAAACAGACAGGCTAGCAGCCAGCCTCCTGTCTTTGCCGGGTGAACAGGCGAATAAGCAGGTGGGTACAGATCTATAGACTCAACCGCCAGCGCATCCAGCAAAGGGTTGCTAGCACGCTCTTCAACAGCAACATCCCGCAACTTTTGCGCTTGATTTTGTAACGCCTTCTGCTGAAGCTTCTGCCGGAGGTGTACCTGCTCCTTTTTTTGCGCTGTCCGCTTATCCTGTACCTGCTGCTGTTTTTTCTTCCTGACAGCCTCTTCAAGCTCGCGCTGCTGCCTGGCTTGCGCTCTCACTTCCCGCTGAAGCTGAGAACCTTTCTGCAACTGTGCCTGTTGCGCCTGGGCCTGGGCCTGGGCCTGGGCCTGGGCCTTACGTTCTGCACGTACACGGGCTTCTGCAATACGCGCAGCCTTACTGCCCGCCACAGGGGCGGCATTATCAGAGGCGCGACGCCCTGGCACAAGCGCCCCCTGAGCAGGCTTTATAGAACGCCGAGATATGGGGGCAGGTACATCCAGGTTCAGATCAAGGCCACCAAAATCAGTTTCCGGATCTGAGCGATAAGCCGCAACAGAGGAAGGCTCTTCTTCCGGCCGGGCCGCCTCAAATACCAGGAGACAAGCACCACAGCGCACTTTACCACCCGCCAGACGCAACTGACCCGGGGTTACTCTGAAACGAGTAAAGCAGGCCGGGCATTCAGTAATGATGGTACTGGCCATCCTGTATCCTGTGTTCTGAACTTATGTAAACCTGAAACAGACTGAATTAATAGTCATGAGGCCCGGCGAGTACCGGTTACACGAATCCAGTCCTCTTGCTGCACAACCGTATCCAGTTCGAACCATTGACTGTAAGTTTCTACAATGCCGTCAGCCTGATCAGATAACAACCCGGACAGTGCCAGACGACCACCAGGTTTAACATGGCCAGAAATTGTTTCAGCCAACGCAATCAAAGGGCCAGCCAGGATGTTAGCCACAACATAATCAGCCTGCACAGCAGGCGCCTGCTCTGGCAGCCAGGCCTCCAGACGGTCAGCCGACAAATTATTACGTTGCAGGTTATCACGGGTCGCCTGCAAGGCCTGAGGGTCAATATCAATGGCTGTAACATGCCTGGCACCAAGTAATAGAGCAGCAATGCCAAGGATTCCGGAACCACAACCAAAATCAACCACCGTTTTCGTTTCAAGCGCTTCACCATCCAGCCAGCCAAGGCACAAAGCCGTGGTAGGATGAGTGCCTGTACCAAAGGCCAACCCTGGATCAAGCATCAAATTGACAGCCTCAGGATCTGGCGCTTCACGCCAGCTGGGACAAACCCACAGGCGCTTACCGAACTGCATCGGATGGTAATTATCCATCCAGGCACGCTCCCAGTCTTTGTCTTCCAGAATTTCTGCTTTGATCACTGGCATTGGCTTATCAGCAAATAATTGCTCATGCGCCTGACGAATAAACGCCAGTGTAACCTCCAGATCATGGTTAGCATCAAACAAGCCTGTCAGAGTGGTGTTGCTCCATAACGGCGTCGTCCCCAGATCAGGCTCAAAAATCGGCTGATCCTTGCTGTCTTCAAAGGTCACGGCAGCACAACCTGCAGCCAGTAAAATATCTTCATACTGATCGGATTGTTCAGGCGTAATCTCTATTCTGATCTGTAACCAGGGCATCGTTCTGTTCCAGGTAAAAAGTTGAATAGGATAAGTATCGCTTATCTGGCTGTTACAAGGAAATCATGATCAATCAACTATCGACTTCTGCTGCATCTGTAAACGCATGTCTGCACAGTGGTCTTTTTCATTCTGTTTTGGAGTCAACCAGAGAAAATCAGCAATTCGGGCATTGCTATAATCGCTGAACAGGTTTTGTCCGGCAGCCACTTCCATAAGTGAGACCACAACCGGCTTTGCTTCAGGCTTATAACCTTGCAGGTGCAAAGGAACACCAACGTCCTTGCTCACATGGTAGTTACCCGCAATCAGTATAGCGCCTGCCGGTGTCAAATGTGTCAGCATGGCACTGGCCATACTGGCATCACGGGCTAACTGAATGTCAACCATTGGCGACAGTTGCTTCCTGGGTAACAACTGACAGTGGCTGTCGTAAACCTGATCATACAATTTGTCCTGCACCTCAGGCCTGACCCATTCAACACTATCGAACCGGGCATCGGCTAAAGCTTCCTGCTGTTGGCCATAAAGCGCCATAATGCGCTCACGGCTGATATTGCCTGCAATTAAAGGCGCTTGTGCTTGCCTGGTAAGCAGAAACAATGGACCATAATCACGCCAGGGCCAGCTTTTTTCTGGCCATATCAGATGTTGACGTATCGCCATCAAAGAGGCAGATGCAGGTAGTGTATCCAGCCTCGACTGCTGATCATGCCTAAGCATTTCATACACTACCGCAGGCTTGTCTGCTCTACTGGTTAGCGCCTGTACTAATCTCATCTCCAGTGTATGATGATCCTTATTATCATGCTTTTCACCAACCAGCACGAACTGGGCTTGCAGCAGTTTTCTCATCAAATCCTGCTCAGAAATCTCCTGCTTGCGTTCCAGATCGTAAATGCGCCCTGTAAGCGGATGATGCTGTAATAAAGGCGCCTGCCAATCCATAGCCAGCGTCTGGCGACAGCAGCAAAGCAGTACGACATACATCACAAGACAGAGAATGCCGTTTTGTCTGCTTCTATAAATAAAAACAGCGTTCAGATATTCCAGCAGATCTTTCATGAGCCACCACCTGCCCAGCATTAATAAAAGCGTTCATGTTCATCAGAGAATGACTGGCAACACAGATCAACCAGTGGGTGCAACCCAATGCCGCTTATCCTCGCCTATAAAGGCATAATCCTATCAACTGTGACAACTTCTGCAGAGCTTCATTACCTTATACGTGCCAGCAAGTACACGATAATTCTGAACCCGTTAAGAGCATCTGCAGACACAAAAGCCCCACCGGTATGCTACATCAGAAAATCAAGAATCATTCGCAGTATTTAATCACAATGTCCCACACCCAAAGGGCAGTTTTGCCGCCTGCCGGGGTTACATCACCCCAGTAAAGCAGGTAACCTGTACACAGCCCCGTGCAGAGTAAGGGGGTGTCTATATCAGCTCAGGCTGACTGCTGTTAACTGTTGTGTAAGCTCCTGTTATGCGGGCTTCTGGTGCCTTGGCCTCTGGCGGGTACGTCGGAATACAGGCAGACTCCCTGACAGGTTATTGATGTTATGTGAATGACTTTTCGTCTTTAATGCTAATAAAAGGTTTATAAAAAGTATGGATTCAAGAGAGCAGATTGCATTATTTGTTGATCTGGAAAATTTTGCAGGTTTTTGTCTGGAGTTCGGTCTCCCTATAGAATTAAGCTATGATATTAAAAAATTAACAGAGCATGGCCGTATAGTTGTTAGAAGGTCATTCGGCGATATATATAAAATACCTGTAAATGATGGAAAAAAGCAGGCTATTCGCTCGATGCTTCAAAACAATCTCATACAACACGAAGATGTAAGATATATAAATAGCTACAAAAACTCATCGGACATTCGTCTTATTATTGAGGCGCTATCAATAGCTTACAACAACCCAACTATTGACACCTTTGCAATTGTTGCTGATGACAGAGACTTCGTCCCTCTATTTAACAAACTAAGAGAGATTGGAAAAAATGTAATTGGGATTGGCGGAACTAAAGACGCCACGAAAGAGTTTTACACAAGTGCATGTGACCGTTTTTATTACCATGGAACGCTGTCCTCTCATAAACGCCCTCAGCCAACAACCGCTGCGGAGTCACGTATAAACTATGACTCAGAAATGATAGATGAAGAAAGTGCTGATGAACTGCTGGCATTACTACTGGAAGCAGCAGAGGTTGTCGAGAGTAACGGCCACCAGGTACTTGGGGCCCGTGTTGCGGCAATGATGAAAAACCTTCGCTCTGATTTTGATTATAAAGAATACGGTTTCCCTTCCTTTAAAGACGCCTGCCTTTATGCAGAACAAAGAAAGTTAATAGAACTTCGTGAATCTGAAAGTCTGGATTTTATCATTCGCTGTAACGACATGGAGGTTAAGGCATTTTTAAGCAGTCGAGAAAAGCCAGAAGTTGAAACAGAGCAAGATGCTGATGACATTATTGGGCTTGCTGACTTTTACCGTGACTTCGTTGTTGGAAAGCTGAAAGCCGAAATTCTGGATGAGCATGATCGCTTCAGGGTCTATAGTGAAGTTCTAACACAATTAGCTCTGGAATCTGAACCACTTCTGCTGGCAGACCTGTCTAATCGAGTTTGCAAAAGCCTGCAACTATTTGACGAAAACAAGACACGCTCAGTTTACAAGTTGTTATATGGATTATACCGAGGCCGCTCTTTCCGATGTGCATTCGGGGGAACACAATATAATCCATTGATCGTTGAAGTCAGTGTTGATCTGGACGAAATGGATCGTCGCTTTATCTACAATACACTGCAGGTATACAGCCGTGAAAACCGCAATACCCCTTTCCAGAGTGAAGCATGGTCACTAGTATTTTTTGGTGACAATGAACACATCGAACTGATTGAAGGCGTTTACTACAACGACTAATACTACAATATACTACAACGACCAAGTCTTTAAAGACCAGGGGGCTCTTCCCCGAGCTCCCCTGGTGGTTTTTACTTTTGCTGCTCAGGCACCTGATCATTTTTTTCCTGCTGAGTTACCAGTAACGCCTTCAGCTCAGCAATCTGCACCGACAATTCAGCCATGGTTGGCTCACCAGCTTCAGCTCGAGCATCAGCATTTTCAGTTTCCATCACATTGACCACGATACCAATAACCATATTAAGAAACGCAAAGGTAGTAAGAAAAATAAAGCTCAGATAAAAAACCCAGCTTAATGGATAAACTGCCATCGTTTCATACATCACATCAGTCCAGTCTTCAAAAGTCATAACACGAAACAGCGTTAACATTGCGATAGATATATCGCCCCAAAGTTCTGAATTAATCTGTACAAAGAAAGTCGCCCCTATTGCCGCATAAATATAAAAAATAATAAACATCAACAGCACAACATAACCCAACTGCGGCAAGGCTTTAACCAACGAGCCTAACAAAATTCTGAGCTCAGGCACTACAGAAACCATACGCAGCACCCTGAATATTCTAATCAGACGGCCAACCAGTGCCATTTCACTATCTTCAACAGGGATAAGGCTAACAACGACAATTATTGTATCGAATATATTCCAACCTTTTCTAAAGAATCTTTTTTTATCCTCGTCGGCAATGAACCTTATGCAAATTTCAAATAGAAAGAAAAGTGTTATTGCAACGTCTAACACACTGATAAAACTTAGCAACGCAGGTGGCAAATTATAAGTTTTCGCACCGATTACCAGCGCAGAAAAAAGAATGACAGCAATGACTGTTAATTCAAAAAGTTTATTGCTTTTTAATATCTGGAAACGATTCTGAAGCTCAGTAATAGTCATAGGGTTCATCAAGATTCAGTTAGTGTGAAGTTAGCTATTATCTGAGAAGACGTGCCACCAGGGAATAGCAACTGTCTGAAAACACATCGTACCCGTAGATATGACGACACAGCAGTTCACAGGTAAGATGCCGCCTTCGTTGATATAGCCTGAACAGAAGGGCGTATCAGTTAACTAGTACAGACGGATATGCTGTGATAGCATGCCTGCATGCTCAAGTACCGGTCAGTCCATACAGAGACAATCTGGTATCTGGAGCAGGATGACTTATATGCTGCTGGTAATCGATAATTACGACTCTTTTACATATAACGTGGTGCAATATCTGGGGGAACTGGGAGCCAGTGTGCAGGTATATCGCAATGATGCACTGACCCTGAGACAACTCGAAGACCTGACACCGCAACAGCTGGTGATTTCACCAGGCCCCTGTACACCTGATGAAGCGGGGATCTCGGTGGCAGCCATGGCGCATTTTGCCGGACGTATTCCCGTACTGGGAATCTGTCTTGGCCACCAGAGCCTGGCACAAGCATTTGGTGGTCGCGTGGTGCGAGCCCGCCAGGTTATGCATGGTAAAACCTCACAGGTATTTCATAACAGTCAGGGGCTGTTTGCTGGACTGCCAAGCCCAGTAACAGTCACACGCTATCATTCTCTGGTGGTTGAACAGTCATCATTACCGGATTGCCTTGAAATTACCGCCTGGACTCAGCATGAGAATGGCAGCATGGATGAAATTATGGGCCTTCGGCACCGTAGTATGGATATTGAGGGGGTGCAGTTTCACCCCGAATCGATTCTGACTGAACAGGGTCATGAACTGCTGGCCAACTTTGTCCGTCGCCAGCCTGCATGCTGAACAGGCTATCGTAACGGGTCGCTGTTGCCAGAAATGAGGAAAGTTATGGAAATCAGAAACGCGCTGGCAATTGTTGCCCAAGGGCAGCACCTGAATACAGCACAGATGAAAACGGTTATGCACCAGATCATGACCGGTCAGGCAACTGATGCCCAGATCGGCGCACTGCTGATGGCATTACGGATGAAAGGTGAAACGGTAGAGGAAATTACAGGAGCCGCAAATGCGATGCGCAGCCTGGCTACACCGGTCATGATTCAAGCAGCGAACGCAGTAGACATAGTAGGTACAGGGGGAGATGGTGCAAACCTTTTCAATGTTTCCAGCGCGTGCTCCTTTGTAGTCGCAGCCGCTGGCGGCACCGTCGCAAAGCATGGTAACCGGTCTGTATCCTCAAGCTCGGGTTCAGCCGATCTACTGGAACAGGCAGGCCTGAATCTGAATCTTGATCCGACACAAATTGCACAGTGTATTAATCAGATCGGGGTTGGCTTTATGTTTGCGCCGCAACACCACAGCGCAATGAAATATGCCATTGGAGCGCGTCGAGAAATGGGTTTGCGAACACTATTTAATATTCTGGGCCCGCTGACAAACCCCGCCAGCGTCAAACATTACCTTCTGGGCGTCTTTGATCGTTCTCTATGTCGTCCAATGGCCGAAGCTTTATTAGCATTAGGGGCAGTACATGCGTTGGTCGTCTGCGCAGAAGAAGGACTGGATGAGCTATCGCTGGCAGGAGAAAGTTACGTTGCCGAGCTGAAGGATGGCAAAGTCACAGAATATACTCTTACACCAGAAACGGCAGGACTCCAGCGCCAATCACTTGAGGGGCTACAAGTTGATGATTCAGAGCAAAGTCTGGCATTGATCAGAGCAGCATTTGCTGGTGAGCACAGCAAAGCTATGGACATAATTGCATTGAATGCAGGCGCAGCGCTCTATGCGGCTGACCTGGCAGACACGTTGCAATCGGGCGTCAAGAAAGCCAGGGCGACGATGCAGGATGGAAGCGCTGCAGTCAAAATGCAGCAACTGGCAACATTAAGCCAGTCTTTTTCAAATGCCAGTTGACAGCATAAGACAACTCATTCCCTACCGAAAAAATGATACAGAGCAGAACCACCCATGTCTGATACACCAACCATTCTGAAAAAAATTCTCGACCGAAAACGCGCAGAAGTCACCGAGCGCTCGGAAAAAATATCAATTGCAGAACTGAAACTGCGCATTGAAGCAGCAAAAGGCAGCGACCAGGACCCACGTGGCTTTGCTAATGCCATGGCCGCAAAAATTGCTGCAGGAGAATCCGCTGTTATTGCTGAAGCGAAAAAGGCCAGCCCCTCGAAAGGTCTTTTACGCGAACCATTTAATCCGGCTCAAATTGCCCAGTCTTATGAAGAAGGGGGCGCAGCATGCTTGTCTGTGCTGACTGACGCAGATTTTTTTCAGGGTCATGAGGAGTATCTGCAACAAGCACGTGCCGCCTGCAATCTACCCGTTATTCGTAAAGATTTTATTATCGACCCTTACCAAGTCTATGAAGCCCGAGCAATCGGAGCGGATTGTATTTTGCTGATTGTATCTGCACTGCAAGATGAACAGATGGCGGAACTGAATGAACTTGCGCATACACTGGGCATGGATGTGCTGATTGAAGTACACGGCGCAGAAGAATTGCAACGCGCATTGCGACTGAATAATCGCCTTATTGGCATTAATAACCGTAACCTGCATACATTTGACGTGACACTGAATAATACCTATGAGTTGCTGGAACATATTCCAGCAGATCGGATTGTTGTCACAGAAAGTGGTATCCATAACCGGGATGATGTTGCTGCCATGCGCCAACATTCCGTACACAGTTTCCTGGTTGGAGAAGCCTTCATGCGTGCAGAAGAACCGGGCAAGAAATTGCGGGAGCTATTCTGTCGCTGAGTGATTCTGTCGTAAATAGTCCAGCAGTTGAGCAATTCCGCAAATCAGGCAGTGAAATTTACACCAGCTATTTATATATAGCATTTATGTATAAGTATCTGCCTGAAAAGCACCTTCACACAGATAGACGCTGAGTAACAGATCCGTTATATCTGTGGCCAGACCTAAATCAAGAGGAAAACAACCTCCATGTCTATGAATGTAAGTGTCCAGTGGGATGGCGATCTGAGCTTTAAAGGCACAACGGGCTCAGGTTTTGAAATCATGATTGATGGTGAGCAGAAGAAAGGGGCTCGCCCGATGGAAATGATGCTACTGGGACTGGGTGGCTGTACCAGCTACGATGTAATCAGCATTCTGCGAAAAACCCGCCAGGATGTCGTCGATTGTATCGCACAAATTGATGCGGAACGATCAGATACTGTGCCCGCCGTATTTACAAAAATCCATGTAAAATTTCTGGTTAGTGGCCGCAACCTGAAAGAGAACCATGTCAAACGTGCAGTGCAGTTATCCGCAGAAGAATACTGTTCAGCCTCTCTGATGCTGGAACGGGGTGGCGTCGAAATCACCCATAGTTATGAAATTCTGGAAGTCGAATAAGCTGACTATCAGCAGTAAAGCGTCAGAAAAACGCATTCACGCAGCTATACAAGCCACCCGGAGCCGCATCAGGCTCCGGATTTACATTGTCAGATTTTCCAGGCCACATACTTCGTCGCTGAACAGCAGCGTACACTCATGGTTATAACTGCATTTGATAAAGTGCAGGCTACTCACCTTCCCTGCCCCTTTATAATCATTAACACGACTGAACATCAAGTTTATGCAAGCCCATAATGAATCAGGTCGGTAGATCAACTGATTGTACAGACACTGTGCTCAAGGTTAGTGACAGGCCATACCTGTCTTCTCTTTGCCATCATCACTAAAATCCTTCCAGTAAATATTTCCAACCAGATCTCATAGTTACCTCTTTATTTCCTCTCTCGCTGAAAATGCTCACCAGTGAACATCCTTAACGAAGTGCTGTAGATACCCTGAATAAAAAACACTCAACATTATTGTGCATCGCACAACAAGGGCGTAGACTTTAGTCTGAATTAAGGGTGTTATGGAGAGCAATAATATGAACCAAACCACATTTACCGGCGTAGCCGCAGATGACCGCCGAATTGCTGCAGAGTTACAGGCAATGGGCGCCTTTGATCAGCCTGAAATCCATGAACCTTCTGCGATCAATCGCATGTTTGAGCCTGTAACACAATTTCTGACATGGATGCGCTGGAAGGGCGAGTATGGTGTTTATGGTTGCCGTGTCGGCGCAACTGAAGCTTACCGCATCGAAACCCAGCGCGTCTGAACATAGCGATTAACCAATCGCCTATTTTCTCATAACCTCAATTGTGCAGGTGCAGGATTATCACTCAATATCCAGCACCTGAGCATCTCTTTTCTGCCTTTTAAATTCCCGACTTTCTGATAACTTTCCAGATGTATGCACAAATGCTCAGAGGCTGCGGCCAGGTACGAAAAGACAGATAACCTTCACAGCTCACCACTCTCCACTTCTCGTTTTCAGCCAGAGTATCCACATTAGCAATGTACACCACTACTGTTTCAGGTACGGAGATATAGTCTGACCCTCAGGGTAACAACACAAGTAACATGACCAGGCAATTTACTTAATTAACCGGCGATTATTCATTTTTTTTTCAGGATGGCTGCAAATATGCTGATTAAACCGTTATGATTCAGCACCTGAAAAGTGATCCCGCGAATCGTAAAGTTGTCGTGGGGCGGGAGAATAGCTGCATAGAGGTCTATTCTTTTATTCAAGCAGGGCTTTTTCCGAAATTCGAATAGTATCAGACAGGTGTCTGCTATCGTCGGAATTCCCTATGATTCCATGGACAAGACAAAGAGATCCGTAAATGAGCGAGTTTATTTCCAAACTGTTGCGTAAAAACTCACTTCGCAAGGAATGCGGTGAACTCTCTGTTGCTGAGATTGAGAAAGTGATTTCAGACCTCAGTGATATTCTGGCTGATCGTCAAAACGCAGAAGCTGAGAAAGAGGCAGAGCTGGCTGCCAAGAAGAAAGTAATCGACGATATTCAGGCTCGGCTGAACGAAGCAGGGCTGACATTGGAAGATCTGGGTGGCACAGCAACAAGTGAAAAACGCACAGTTGCACCTAAGTATCGACTGATTGATGAGCATGGCAAACCACACGAATGGTCTGGTCGTGGTCGTACACCGCGTGTATTCCAGGAGCGCTTTGATAAAGGTGCTCAGAAGGAAGATTTCCTGATTGTTCAGTAGCAATCAGGCTTACAGCAGATGGGCTGCAAATACTGCATTTCCATCTGCTGGCTATTCTTTACCCTGCTCCCCATTTTAACCCCACTATATAACACCCACCTGATAACTGATCCTCTTCTATGACTGTGGCTGCACAGTTACGGCCTCTTGCGGTATCATTCCCCTCCGGTTAACGCCTGCGCTATCCAGACAGCATCTGGTTACCCAGGCCTATAGTATCTGCTACAGGGTGTTGTGAAATGAAACGTATGCCAGTGACAGGGGTTGAGCGGCAAGTCCCCGAAAATGAGCGTATTATTTCTACAACGGATCTCAAAGGCCGCATAACTTACGTTAATAAGGTGTTCTGTGATGTTGCCGGGTACACCGAAGCTGAGTTATTGGGTAAAGCTCATAATATAGTCCGCCATCCTGACGTTCCGCCTGCTGCATTTGATAATCTCTGGCAGTCCGTAAAAACTGACCAGCCATGGCGTGGGCTGGTAAAAAACCGCTGTAAGAATGGTGACCATTATTGGGTAGATGCCTACGTTACACCACTCTATGAAAATGGCACCAAAATTGGCTATCAATCAGTACGCACCCGCCCTTGCAGGGAAATGATTACCCGCGCCCAACGCATTTATGATCTTGCCAATGCCGGTAAAGCAGAGAAAGCCCTGAAACCCCGTTCATTAGTGCGCAGTACATGGCTAATCGCGTCCGTTATTATACTGGCAGGTTTAGCAGGGTTACTTGCACTAGAAAGTTCACCGCTGCAACTCGGTGTTTTTATAGCAGTACAGTGTGCTTTACTAATACTGCTGTGGCGTACCATGTACCCACTGAAAAACCTTCTGGCTGGCGCACATAAACGTGCCAATAATCCACTGATTCAGCTGATGTATTGCACACGAATGGATGAACCAGGCCAGATAGAGCTAGCCATGCGTATGGATGAAGCCAGAAACCGTACTATCCTGGGTCGACTGGAAGATATTACTCAATCAATCACGCTGGCAGTAAAAACTACAGAAGACTCCATCCGGCAGAGCGATGACGGCGTACGTCATCAGGAGCGGGAAACTGACTCTGTAGCCGATTCGATTACCCGAATGGTAAGTACAACCCATGCTATTGCCGATAATACTGCGGGCACCTCAACGTCCAGCCAGGCGCTTTACGAACAAACCGGTGATGGCCGCGAAAACCTGAACAATACCATGGGGCAGATATCAACACTCTCCGGTGATGTCATCCGTGCCTCTGAGCGCGCCCATCAATTGCAGCAGCACGCAGATCAGATTGGTAATGTGATCACCGTTATCAGCGATATTGCAGACCAGACCAACCTTCTGGCACTTAATGCCTCTATCGAAGCTGCACGCGCAGGTGACCAGGGCAGGGGCTTTGCTGTTGTTGCAGATGAAGTACGCACCCTGGCATCTCGCACTCAGCAGTCGACCCGCGAGATTCGTGATACTATCGAACATATTCAGCACTCTATCACTGATACCGTCCAAACGATGGAAGCCAGCCGGGAACGAGCAGAACAGACAATGGCAGTCGTACGCAGTACAGATCAGATGTTTGCCCACGTGCAACAGGAGGTCCGTCTGATTACCGAGCGCTGCGTAGAAGTTGCTCAATCAGCCGAGCGTCAGAATGCAGTGGTTGACGCTATAGAAAGTAATGTCGACTCTATTAGAGAGCTATCACATAACACGCAACAGGCTTCACAACGAGCGGCAGATGCCTCTCGCACACTCCATCAGACAATTGGCCAGCTGGACTCTATCGTACGGGCATTTGAGCGTTAACCTGACACTGGTAAATAGAGCCCGGTAAATAGAGCCCGGTAAATAGCGCCCCTTGGTAGATAGCGTTCTGGCAAATCAGTACGCAGATAAACAACACACAGGTAGATATAAATCGACGTGGCTACCAGGTGAGAATTCACCCGTCAGACAAGATAGAAAAGAAAAAGAAAGGGCGGGCCGGATGCGAGCAGCAGCCATCCGGTTATCCGCCTGGAAGATCCGTGAAATACAGTACATCACACCTTCGTGCAATACGCCTGAAAGGGTGGGGCGCAGGTGCTGGCTGTTATTTCCGGGACGGGTCAGTCCCTTTTTTCGGATTTGCTTTCATTGGAGCTGAGAAGCTGCTCTTTGAACTCGAGAACCCGCGCCACACCAGCACCAAGTTTCATCAGGGTACTGAGTTTTTCCGGGTTCATACGTTGTAACTCACCTGCCCACTGGGTCACGGTTTCCAGCAGATCATGGATCTCACGCATACGCTCCTGGGCGTAGGCTTCAGATTCATTGGCTGGTTTCTCCAGCAGGGTGTCACGCAGCAGACTGAGTGTCGGGTCAACCTCGCGCTTGCGGCGTTCTTCAAAAACCGTATTGGCCATATCCCAGATATCCCCTTTTGGGGAGAAGTAATCTTTACGATCACCCGGAATATGGTGCTGCTGAATCAGCTGCCAGGACTGAAGTTCTTTAATGCCCATGCTGACATTGCCACGGGAGATATTCAGTGCCTCGGCAATCTGACCGGCATTAAGCGGCTTATCACTGACCACCATCAGCGCATACATCTGACCGACCGTGCGGTTAAACCCCCAGCGGCTGCCCATCTCACCAAAGTGAAAGACGAAGGACTCGATCATCGGTGACATTTCCATGGTGGCGACAGCTACTCCTGTTTTGAGTTTTCAGAATTTTCTGAAACTTAAATTTTTTATTGAGCCAGGTCAAGCGCTATGGTGCAGAAAATGCATGAAATTAAACTTAAGGCCAGGGTTTTCCTGTATCGGTGACGGCTTTTTATCAAGGTCTCTGACGGTGTTATCAAGATCTCTGACGGCGTCCTCAAGCAGCCCGATTAATGAAACACCGTCAGCAGGTTCTGATAGTAAGTGCTGTGCTGGATCAGTGTCTGGTGTTGTCCCTGACGTACCACTTTGCCATCGCGCAGAATGCAGATCTGATCTGCCAGTTGCAGCAGCGCCGGACGGTGGCTGATCAGCAATGTGGTACGGCTTGCCAGCAGTGGCTGCAGGTTTTTGATCAACGCCTGTTCGGTCTGGCGATCCAGCCCTTCGGTGGGTTCATCCAGAATCAGCAGTGGTGCTTCCTGCAGCAATGCGCGGGCAATGGCCAGTCGTCGCGCCTGACCACCTGACAGCCCCTGACCCTGTTCGCCCAGCCAGGTCTGATAACCATCTGGCAGGCTCTGAACAAATGCCAGTAGCCCGGCCTGCTGGCAGGCCCGGTCTAGCTGTTCCCGGCTGGCATCCGGGCGTGCCATACGCAAATTTTCCTCCAGGGTAGTGCTGAACAGATAAGGCCGCTGCGATACCACCGCGATCTGCCGTCGCAGCTCATCCCCCGCCAGCTGATTTATATCAGTGCTGCCCAGCAGCATCTGCCCCGACTCAATGGGCCAGAAGCCGCAAAGCAATTGCGTCAAGGTGCTTTTGCCTGCGCCGCTGGGGCCGATCAGTGCCAAGCAGTCGCCCTGATTCAGCTGCAGGTTCAGGTTCTGCAATACCGGGAGAGAGGCGGGCCTGTTGCGGGTCGCCGGGTAGCTGAAGCTCAGATCACGGATCTGCAAATCACTACGCACCGGTACTGTTGCAGGTATCCCGGGTTCAGGCCGTACGGGTGGCTGATCAGTCAGTCGGAATAACCGTCGGGCGGCCGCCAGAGTTTCTGGTAACAACTCCAGTGCCAGTGGTAGCGGTTGCACCAGCTCGAACCCGGCCAGCAGTAACAGCGTCAGCATCGCCAGTTCAACCGGTGGCCGTGCACCACTGGCGATCTGCGGGATCAGCCACCAGAGCCCGGCCAGTACGGTCAGGTTGATGGCGATCAGGCTGACCGCCTGAGTAACAGCGCTGATACGGTCCCGTTCACTCTGACAGGCCAGCAGGCTGTCACTCAGTTGCTGGCAGTGTTGCTGCTGGCGTTGATCGGCACCGTAGATCAGCAGTTCGCGCATACCGCTGAGGGTATCCAGCTGTGCGCTGCGCAGGGCGGCACTCTGACGCAGCAGGGTCTGACTGTATTGCTTACTCTGACGCTGCCCCCAGAGTGGAATCAGTACACCAACGCTAAGTAGTCCGGCCAGCAGCACCGGTACCAGTTGTGGGTCGTAACGGCTGATCAGCCAGAGCAGACCGGGTACGCCAAGCGCTGCAACCAGCACCGGCACCGCGATACGCAGATAGAGGCTGTCCAGCCGGTCGATATCATTTTGTAATCGGTTCAACAGATCACCGCTATGTAACCCTTGCAGCCGGGCCGGTGCCAGCGGTTCCAGCCGCTGGTAGCACCATAAACGCAGCTCGCTGAGCAGTTTCAGGGTGGCGTTATGGGTGACCAGTCGCTCGCCATAACGCCCGGCGGTGCGCACAATCGCCAGAAAACGGATCACCCCGGCGGGGGTGAAGTAGTTAAAAGTAACACCTGCCAGCCCGGCCACTGCCATACTGGCCAGAAACCAGCCGGAGATTGCCAGCAGGCCGATACTGGCGAGGGTGGTAATCAGCGTCAGCAGTGCCCCCAGCAGCATCCAGCCCAGATGGGGGCGGGCCAGTTGCAGTAAACGCCATAGCAGCGCCCGGTTGCTCAGATGATGGTTGCCTTGCGGATGACTGCTCATCTTTATGCCTTTTCGTTACTGGGGGACGGGGTGTTACCTGATTGCTGGTCTGAAAGAGGTTGCTGGTCTGAAAGATCGTCGCCTTTTACCAGCCGGGCATAAGCCCCTTGCGCTGCCATCAATTGTGCGTGGGTACCCTGTTCGCACACTGTGCCGTCTGCCAACAGAATAATCTGATCGGCTGCGCGCACGCTGTGCAGACGCTGGGCCACCATAATTACGATATGGTCACGGGCGTAGTCAGCCAGCGCCTGGCTGATGCGCTGGTCACTGTCCGGGTCCAGCCCGGTGCCGGGCTCATCCAGCAGCAGTACCTTTGCTTCGCGCACAAAAGCGCGGGCCAGCGCCAGTCGCTGAAGCTGACCGCCGGATAGCTGGCTGGCATCTTCATTGAGCAACGTCTGATAGCCCTCTGGCAGTTGGTGGATAAATTCATCGGCACCGGCTTTGCGAGCCGCCTGTTGCAGTTGCTGATCACTGGCATCCGGGCAGCCCAATCGCAGGTTGTCGGCCACACTACCAGCAAACAGTTGCGGCTGTTGCGACAGCCAGCCCAGCTGCTGACGCCAGTGCTGTAGCTGTTGGGTATAGGGTTGTTGGCTGTCCATGTGTGGGCTATCCAGTTGTTTAGTCCCCAGCGGTTGTTTGTTTACCAGCAGGCTGCCCTGCTGTGGCTGGATAAAACCAGCCAGCAGATCCAGCAAGGTACTTTTGCCTGCGCCGCTCCGGCCCACCACTGCGTAGAGGCCAGGTTGATCAAAGCACAGGTTCAGCCCTTGCAGTACCGGTTCGCGGCCATAGCTGAAATGCAGCTGCCGCAGCTCAATAACAGGCAGTTTCCAGTCTGAGGCGTTGGTGGGTTCTGAGGTGCTGCTATCGGCTATTGTTTCTGGTTGTAACCCCAGGGGCTTAATCTGAAACAGTTCCACCATCTGCTCGGCGGCGCTGACCCCGGCCATCCGGGCATGGTAATGGGTGCCCAGATTGCGCAGTGGCAGGTAGAACTCCGGTGCCAGCAGCAGAATCAGAAAACCGGTGCCAAAATCCAGCTCGCCGTAATAAAGCCGGAAACCGATGGTCACGGCGACCAACGCAATACTGATAGTGGCCAGAAATTCCAGTGCCAGTGACGAGAGAAAGGCCACCTTCAGCACTGACAGGGTGCTGCGACGGTATTGGTCGGCAATCTGTGCCACAGCGGCGGCTTCACGTTGACTGGTGCCGAGCAAGCGCAATTCGGTCAGACCACGGATACGGTCCAGCAGATGGTTGCCCAGCCGGGCCAGCTGCTGCCAGCGCTGCTGGTTCAGCTTCTCGGCCTGCTGACCGATCATGATCATAAAAAACGGGATCAGCGGTGCGGTAACCAGAAAGATCAGCCCCGACAGCCCATCCAGTGGCAGCACCAGTGCCAGAATTGCCAGCGGAATCAATGCGCTAAAGGCGACGGCAGGCAGGTAGCGGGCGTAGTAGTCATCCAGTGTTTCAATGCCGTCGCTGAACAGGGTGCTCAGTTCGGCGCTGCGTTTGCCATGACGGTTGTATAGCTGCGGGCCGATATTAAGCAGATGGCGGCTGAGCCGCTCGCGCAGCGAAGCACGGATCTGCTGGCTGGCGTGGCTGGCCAGCCGGTTGCCAGCATAGCCAAGCAGGGCGCGCAGTAAAATCAGTGCCAGCATGGCCCATAAAAAAGTGCTTACCTGACTCAGCGACCGCTGTTCAAACATCACCTGATGGGCAGTATGGGCCAGCAGTGCCGCCTGGCCAATCAGTGCAATGCCCGCCAGGGTGCCCAGCGCCACACTGGCGCTGAGCAGGCGACCGGCCCGCCCCTGTGCCACATCTTTCTGCTGCTGTTTCAGCCAGCGGCGGGCGTTGCGAGCAGTATCCTGACTGGCTGCTGCGTCTGCAGCCGTCTGATCAGAACGGGTCGGGTCGGTCGCAGAGGTCACTGATCAAACTCCTTGCCAGCGTTATCCTGGTCGTTCAGTTCGTACCACATCACATTGATGATCCCCAGTGCGCAGGCCAGCAGCACACCCAGTATCCAGGCGAAGTACCACATTGCTTGTTCTCCTGTTCAGATGGTCGCTCTGATGGCGAGGCCATCAGTAGCTGGAATGGCTTTCAGTAGTTAGAATGAAAGTCAGTAACTGGAATGGCTGTGCTGCTCGATCTCGGCCACGCTGACCTTGCGCCACATACGGATGTAGCACCACAGGGTGTAACCGATAATCAGCGGCAGGAAGATCAGCACCGCCCAGAACATCACATTCAGTGTCATTTCGCTGGAGGTGGCGTCCCACAGTGTCAAACTGCTGGCCGGATGCAGGCTGCTGGGCATCACGAAGGGGAACAGTGACACCCCGGCGGTACTAATAATGCCAGTGAGGCTCAGTGCGCTAGCGGTAAAAGCCAGCCCAGGGCGCTGACGGTGGGAAAACAGCCAGCCCAGTCCGGCACCGGCCAGCCCCAGTAGCGGGCACAACAGTGTCAGCGGCATGGTGCTGTAGTTGTTCAGCCAGGCACCGGTGGCGGTGGTGACGGTTTTGCCCAGCGGGTTGGGCAGGCCGTTCGGGTCAGGCTGCTGGCCGATGATATAGCCGTCGATACCAAAGGCGATCCAGACCCCGGCCAGTACAAACAGCAGTACGCAGAGCTGCGCCGCCCGTTGACCAAAATACGCGGCACGTTCACCTACCGGATTCTCCGCCCGTAGCTGCAGCCAGAAACCACCGTGCATCACAATCATGCTCAGGCTGACCAGTCCGCACAGCAGTGCGAAGGGGTTAAGCAGGGCAAAAAAACTGCCGTCATAACGGGCGCGCAGAAATTCGTCCAGCTCGAAGGGTACGCCCTGAAACAGGTTGCCAAAGGCGATACCAAATACCAGCGGTGGCACCGCTGAGCCGACAAACAGCGCCCGGTCCCAGTTACTGCGCCACTGCGGGTTGTCCAGTTTGCTGCGGTAGTCGAAGCCGACCGGGCGCAGAAACAGTGCAAACAGCACCAGCAGCATGGCAAAGTAGAAGCCGGAAAACGCAGCAGCGTAGACCATCGGCCAGGCGGCAAACAACGCGCCACCGGCGGTAATAAACCACACCTGGTTGCCGTCCCAGTGGGCACCGACGGTGTTGATGACCACCCGGCGCTCATTATCATTTTTGCCGACGAAGGGCAGCAGGGTGCCAACTCCCATATCCATACCGTCGGTGATGGCGAAGCCGATCAGCAGTGCGCCGATCAGCCCCCACCAGATCAGTTTCAGCGTTTCATAATCGAATAACATGACCGATCTCCTCAGCTATGGCTGGCAGAGCCAGAAAGTTCTGCAGTCGGGTCGGACTGCTCGAAGTGATAGCGGCCGGTATGCAGGCTGCTGGGGCCGAGGCGGGCAAAGTGGAACATCAGCCACAGTTCGATAACCGCCAGGATGGTGTAGAAGATGATAAAGCCGCTCATGCTGATGACCAGATCACTGCTGCTCAGGCTGGAGGTGGCCATGAACGTAGGTAGCACTTCGCTGATCGCCCAGGGCTGGCGACCAAATTCGGCTACAAACCAGCCGGTTTCAATGGCGATCCAGGGCAGTGGAATACCCCATAGTGCCGCTCGCAGCAGCCAGCGCTTTTCTGCGATCTGGCGGCGGGCGTTGTAGTAGAACGACGCGGCAAAGATCAGCAGCATGGCAAAGCCACAGGCCACCATAATGCGGAAGGTGAAGAACAGCGGTGCGACCGGTGGTGTGGAGTCTTTCACTGCCAGTTGGATCTGCTCCTCGGTGGCATCGACCACTTCGCTGGTGTAGCGCTTGAGCAGCAGACCGTAACCGAGGTCTTTTTTCAGCTCATTGAAACGGGCGATATTTTCTGGCGTCTCTTCACCGTTACGCAGCTTCTGCAGGTACTTGTAAGCGATCATGCCGTTGCGGATACGTACTTCATGTTCGGCTTCCAGTTCCTTGATACCGGCTACCTGCTCTGACAGTGAGCGGGTGGCGATAATGCCCATCACCCAGGGGACTTTGACCGCATAGTGGGTTTCCTGGGCCTCATCATCCGGCAGACCTATCAGGGTAAAAGCTGCCGGGGCCGGTTCTGTTTCCCACTCCGCTTCAATGGCAGCCAGCTTGACCCTCTGCACATCGCCCACCTCATAGCCAGACTCATCGCCCAATACGATTACCGACAGAATCGAAGCCAGGCCAAAACCGGCGGCAATGGAAAAGGAGCGGTGGGCAAAGGCCAGATCGCGACCTTTGAGGATGTACCAGGCGCTGATGCCCAGTACAAACATCGAGGCGGCAACATAGCCTGCCGAGACGGTGTGAATAAACTTCACCTGAGCCACCGGGTTAAATACCAGCTCGGCAAAGCTGGTCATCTCCATGCGCATGGTCTGGTAGTTGAACTCGGAACCAACCGGGTTCTGCATCCAGCCGTTGGCAATCAGAATCCACAGCGCTGAGAAGTTGGTGCCCAGTGCCATCAGGATGGTGGAAGCCAGGTGCTGGCGTTTGCTCAGCCGTTCCCAGCCAAGGAAAAACATGCCGACAAAGGTGGATTCCAGAAAGAAGGCCATCAGCCCTTCGATGGCCAGCGGTGCGCCGAATACATCGCCCACATAGTGCGAGTAGTAGGACCAGTTGGTGCCGAACTCGAACTCCATGGTCAGACCGGTCGTGACACCAAGGGCAAAGTTGATACCGAACAGTTTGCCCCAGAACTTTGTCATGTCCCGGTACACCTCTTTGCCGGTCATCACATAGACGGATTCCATAATAACCAGAATCCAGGTCATGCCCAGGGTCAGAGGAACGAAGATGAAGTGGTAAAGCGCGGTTATGGCAAATTGCCACCGCGATAGATCAACAAGCGTTTCGTCAATCATGGCGATTACCTGTAATACGCCGCAGCGCTCTGCAGCACAGATGACGGGCCGGATGTGAGCAGCACAGATCATCCGGTGATCCGTCGAAACACCTGGCCACCAGGTAAAACGATTGACGGTGGTGGCCTGGCAATGGGAACTGCCGCTCCTTTGAAACCTGACGCGAGCATCACACAGATCAGAAACAACACTGTGCAAACTCTACGCACCCTGTTTGTTTTGAATTTTCAGAATTTTCTGAAAGTTAATTTTTTTGTTGAGTCAGGTCAATACTGAGAGCAGGCAGGATTGATGAAAATCATGGACATTAGCAGGAAGTAAACCACACCAAACAAGTGGTTATATTGACCTTGAATAAAGATATAAAGCTTATAAAACAAGCAGATAGATAAGGCTCACCAGACAGGCATGGTTGCTATTCATGACTCGCTGTAGTGAACAAAAAACACCAATAAACGGCACCAAGGTACAGATAGAACAGGACATAAAGTCGGCGTCTGATTTCTGACGCCCAGTATGGGCAGTGATTTGCCGCTTTGAACGGTTGTTTGGCGGTCAATCTGCCTGCCTGCCTTTATTTGACGGAACTTTTAACAGGAAAGTCGATACCGACCGGCAACCACACTACAAATAATTAGTACTATTTTAGACTTGGCATAGCCATTGCTAAAACAAGCTGTCGAATTCTTGATTGTTATTGCTGTAACGCCTCAGGATTGCAGGCTCTTCAGCTCAGCTGAACCTGCATACTTTAAAGCGGTTATTCCTGTACAAAGCAGTTGTAGCAATACACCGAAAAGGAGTTTCCGACTGAAATCGGAAACCAGAGTGGAGGGAGCTGTCTGATGAGTATGCCCGCACTGGCCCCGGAGGCCACCCCTCAGCCATTAATTGGGCTGGCAACACTGATGACCATGGCGTTTCAGAACAAAGACCTGACTGCACTGGGGCAACAGCTACTAGAACGCGCAGGCCAGGATGATGCAGAAGCGTTCCTTGATCTGTCAGTCCTGTTGCAGTTACAGGGAAATACTGAAATGGGCCTGACCCTGCAACAGGAGGCCCTGAGTATAAAACAGCACTTTACTCTGCCACCAGCAAAACAGCAGAGTGGCTTACGAGTACTGGCAATCATGGCTCCCGGCGATTTAATGACCAACATTCCTCTGGAATTTATCGCTGAAGGTGCAGGTTTCACACTGGAGATGCTGTACGTATCACCAGAGCTGCCTATGCCACGCGAAGTGCCTGACCACGATATCGCAATCATGGCACTTAGCGAACTGGATAGGAATCAGGCCACACTGGCCATGCTTGAACCCATCATGCCGCATTGGCCACGGCCGGTATTAAACCTGCCTGAACATGTCAAGGTACTGGCTCGTGACGAAGTCTGCCAGGCGTTACAGGGAATTACGGGCATCACGATGCCGACAACAGGCCGTCTGACACGCGTCGAACTGGAACAGATAGCCGCCGAAAAATTGACGCTCCCGACAGCGCTGACAGATGTCGATTTTCCAGCCATTATTCGTCCACTGGACTCCCATGCAGGCCATGGCCTGGAGAGACTGGAAAATGCAGCGCAACTCAGCCAGTATCTTGCGCAACAGCCTGACGAAGCTTTCTTTGTCTCACGCTTTATCGACTACAGCAGCGAAGATGGCCAATTCCGCAAGTACCGCGTTGTGGTAATGCAGGGCCGACCGTATATTGGCCATATGGCAATTTCCAGTCACTGGATGGTGCATTACCTCAATGCCGGTATGGTTGAGAATGCTGAAAAGCGCCTTGAAGAAGCTTATGTTATGGGTACATTCGATCAGGGCTTTGCAGCTCGCCACGAGCAAGCTATTCATGAGCTGTGGCAGCGTACTGGTGTTGATTACATCGGCCTCGACTGCGCAGAAACGCGTGATGGTAAATTGCTGATTTTTGAAGCAGGCACTTCAATGGTTGTTCATTCAATGGACCCGGTAGAAACCTACCCTTACAAACGCCCTCAGATGAACAAACTCTATGCCGGCTTTAATCAGATGCTGGTGCGCCATATCACGCTAAGTGGCCTCGATAGCCAGCTGGAACGTGTCATGCCATTTATCACCGGACGCTCTGCACTGGACAAAACGCAGCTGGCGGTCTGAAGTAAATCCGAAACAATCGCGTAACACTGCCATAATATTCACGGGCCTGACCAAGTCTGGCCCGTATTGTTTCTGCCTGTGTATAACTCCACTGACAGGTTTGACGCTGGCTATCTGCCAGAGTGCGCGGGATAATAAACGCTGGCACGCTGTCAGTGATGCGACCGGCAGCGGCCATCTTCGCATTGATCGATAACAAGAGCCCGTTATGACCACACTGACCCTTACCCGCCCCGATGACTGGCACGTACACCTGCGTGATGGTGCTACTCTGACCGATACCGTCCGCGACATCAGCCGCTATATGGGTCGCGCGATTATCATGCCAAACCTGGTACCACCAGCCACCTGCACTGAAACAGCGCTGTCCTACCGTGATCGAATCTTGGCAGCAAGCCCACAAGGCAGTTTTGCCCCCCTGATGGTGCTCTACCTTACCGATAACACAACGCCGGATGAAATTCGCAAGGCCAAAGCAACCGGTCTGATCTATGCTGCCAAGTTGTATCCAGCAGGCGCCACCACCAATTCAGCCTCCGGTGTAACTGATATTCGCAACATTTACCCGGTTCTGGAAGCAATGCAGGAAGCAGGCATGTTACTCCTGCTGCACGGTGAAGTAACCGATAACGAGATTGATATTTTCGACCGCGAGAAAGCCTATATTGATACGATTCTGGTACAGGTAGTTAAAGATTTCCCAGCACTGAAAATTGTTCTGGAGCATATCACCACCAGAGATGCCGCAGAATTTGTACAAGGCGCAGCAGACAATATCGGCGCAACCATTACAGCACACCACTTGCTGTTTAACCGTAACCATATGCTGGCTGGCGGTATCCGTCCGCACTTCTACTGTCTCCCAATTCTGAAACGTAACATTCACCAGCAGGCACTGATTGACGCTGCTACCAGTGGCAACAAACGTTTTTTCCTGGGTACAGATTCCGCGCCTCACGCACAACACGCCAAAGAGACCAGCTGTGGCTGTGCTGGTGCCTACACTGCGCACGCTTCAATCGAACTGTATGCAGAAGCCTTTGAACAAGCCGACGCACTGGATAAGCTGGAAGCTTTTGCCAGCTTTAATGGCCCTGATTTCTACGGCCTGCCACGCAACGTCGATTCCATTACCCTGGTGAAAGAGAGCTGGGATGTCCCAGACAGCTATCCACTAGGGGGGAGCCGTGTCGTGCCTATTCGAGCCGGTGAACAGATTCTCTGGAAAGTTCAGTAAGTGTCATACCTGTTTATTATCTGATATCAGAGCCCAGCAGAGTGGGCAAAAGCACCCGGTGCTGTGTTCACTCTGTAACCCCACCTTTACTGGGATGCCCATGAAACGTTCCGCGCTTGAAACTCTGCTACTGTCACAACCTCACGCCCAGGAGAGCTACCCCTTTGGCGAGCAGTGGCAAGTGTTCAAGGCAAAAGGCAAAATATTTGCAATTGTTGCAGAGCGGGAAAAGCGACTGAGCGTAAATCTGAAGTGCGATCCCATCGAAGCACAAATGCTGCGAGACATTTTCCCCGAGGTAACCGCTGGCTACCATATGAACAAACGCCACTGGAATACAGTGCATCTGGACGGTGAACTACCGCCTGGAGAGATTGCCCGGATGGTAGAACACTCCTGGCAACAGGTGATACGAAAGCTTAAAAAAACGGACCGTCAGCAACTGACGTTACTGACAGCCCGCAGGAAGGATCAATTATAAGACAGACAGCCTGCGCACTGTGCCTAGTCAGCAAAAATACTGCGTCGAGGTTTATTTAACAGAGTACTGAAGGTGAGTAACAGAGTGACGAACAGCAAGCCTGCAGCAGCACCTGACAGGCCTTCAGCCATGGTAATACCACCAGGCAATTCCGGGGTATAACCGCAGGCTTCCCATACCTCAAATAGTTGCGGCCACCAGCGATCCAGTGCAAACCAGTCGGGAAGGCCTGAATCCATGCTACAAGCACTTTCCAGCCAACCCCGCTCAATCGCCAGCAGTTTCCAGCTACGCTCAGCTAACCCAGCAGCCAGCAGAAAGCTACCGAAATGACAGAACAGCCGTCCACCGCGACTTTCTCTGATCAGTAAAGCCAGCAGACTGATCAGAATCAGCGCGGCAACATAAATTCGAACATGAATACACAATACACAGGGGCCATAATCCAGCCCGTACTGGTAGTACAGGGCAATCCCTTCCATCAGCAGGCCGGTTATCAGCAGTAAAGTCCAGTAGCCGCCACTACGGGCGATCTTATCGAACATCGAATCTGTCCTTATTATCGGGGGGCGTAATATTCACACCCCTGGTTATGCCAGCCGGACTCCGGAGGCGACAGGTCATCCCAATAGTAACCGGGTCACCCGTTTTAATACACAGTAGACCGGAACAGACAAAGAGGTAACCGACTGATTATGCGGTATTCTTTCAGACCTTTCCGGTTTCCAGAAGCATTGGAACCGTATCAGCACTACCCAGCCACTTCATGGAAGGCGCTTTAGTAATCCCTCCAGACATCTCAGCCCCTCGCTGATCTGCTGTTCGCTATAGCCCGCAAAACCGATTACCAGCCCCTGCTGCGGCGGTAACTGGCTATAGAAACGAGATAAAGCCCGAATACCCAGCCCCTGCTGTTCTGCCCGCATACATAACTGTTGATCATCATAACCTTCGGGCAGTAGATAAACCGTGTGCATACCACCATCCGCAGGCACTCGGGTAAGCAAATTGCCAACGTAATGCTTCACCTGCTGATTAAGGTAGTCACGCCGTTGCTGATAAAGTTTGCGCATTCGCCGCACATGGCTGCCAAACTGACCACTGGCCATAAAGGTTGCTAATGCCTGCTGCGGCAGTTGCGGCAATCCACCATCCAGATAACGGCGCGCCAGTTTGAACGGCTCTATCAGCTGTTCTGGTAACACCAGATATCCAAGCCGGATACTGGGGTGCAGAATGCGGGTAAACGTACCGGTATAGATCACACAATCTGCGCCGCTGACTCTTTCACCAACAAGCCCCTGTAAAGCCGTTAACGGTGGACCATCAAAACGGAATTCGCTGTCATAATCATCTTCCAGCACCCAGGCCTGCTGTTCACAGGCCCAGTGCAGAATTTCCAGTCGCCGCTCAAGAGTCAGAGTGTGGCCCAGTGGGTAATTTCTCGATGGAGTCAACATCGCAATACGTGCTTGCGGGCAACACCTGAGCCCGGCTCGCAAGTCGAAGCCCTGTTCATCAACCGGTACTGCCACTCTGTGAGCACCAACAGAGGCCAGTGCGCCCTCAATCCCCTGATAACCAGGCTCCTCTACCAATACGAACTCACCAGCATCCAGCAATAATTGCAAACTCAGTTGTACCGCCTGCTGGGAGCCGGCACAAATCATCACCTGCTGTGGCTGGCATCGCAGGCCACGCACAACCTGCAGATACTCAGCAATCTGCTCTCGCAGCATCCAGTTTCCAGCCACATCGTGGTCACACCCTCTGCGCAAACTACGCGCCGCCGCCGTGGTATGCCGTTGCCACTGCGACCAGGGAAAACTGGCCTGGCAGGGCTGAGCAAGACTGAAAAGTTTACCCTGTGAAGGTGGGTTGCGGTCTGGCAATGCCACTAACCGCCGCGCCATAGCAGAAAGAGGTCGAGGCGGCACTTTCGGCCTGGAATCCGCCTGCGGTGCAATCGAAGTAACAGCTGCTGGTAAGCGAGCACAGACAAAACTGCCGGCCCCCTGACGCGACTCAATATAGCCTTCCGCCAGCAGCATTTCATAAGCAGTACGGACAGTATTGCGTGATATATGTAATGACTGCGCCAGAGACCTGCTCGCTGGCAGGCGCGTGTCCACCGGGAGCACCGCACTGGTAATAGCCTGCTGAAAGGCCCGGAACAGCTGCAGGTAACGCGGTGTACGCTGATCACCCTGATGGATAATTTCTTGCAGAAACGGCAAAAAAAGTTCGCCCGGTGGCTGAGTTTTACTCACACAATAAACTCCGTCTATCAATTGTGACCAGGCTGGTTATCAGGACTAGAGATTCAACAACAGTTGCAACTGTTGACGCTCATTATCAGAATTGAGATTAAAAAAAGCATCGCCGTCCTGACAGAATACCTGCTGCCAGGGGTGTTGTTGATACCAAGCTCGCACCTTGGCATTACCAAGCCTCAACCAGTCAGCAAGCTGCTGGCGGTAACACAACGGTATAATGACATGCAGGGGCTGCAAACCATCCGGGCTACGGGCTACGGTGATTTTTTCCGGTGCCTGCGTAGCAGCACTGATCAGTAAATCCAGTACTCCTGGGGTAATGCGTGGCGTATCGCAGGGCAATACCAGCAGATGGCTTGCCTGGCTCACTGCCATTGCGCTGAGTACCCCATGTAAAGGCCCGGCAAAGCGCAGCTGATTATCCTCATCGCGCAGATCTTCAACCACCTGATCTGCTAGTGCTTCATAGCGAGGATGATTACGGTTACAGTTGATAATCAACTGCTGTACCCGTGGTCTGAGCGGCGCAATACTCCATTCAATCAACGCCCGATTACCCAGCAACTCCAGGCCTTTATCTACACTCCCAAGGCGAGTTGCCCGCCCTCCGGCCAGAATCACCCCATCAAGGGAAAAATCAGCTGTATTCATTCTCTCTACCTTATGAATGTATATTACACATCCTGCCCCAACCCTGTACAAGCAAACCTGCAAAACCGGGTAGCACCGAGATCACCCGCTCATTTTCGCACTGTTTGCGTTTTTCCAGCTCAATCACTTCAGCGATATACCCAAAGCCCTCCCGTACCGCATCTACCAGAGCTTCGCCAGACTGCGTCGGTCGAGTAGTACACCCTTCCCTCAGAAAAGCCGCAAACCCCAGCCGCTGCTCCAACGACCAAATTTGCTGGCTAACCGCCCCCTGACGGATACCCAATTCATTTGCAGCACGGATAAAACTGTTCGGCCGGTAACAGCTTTCCAGTACACGCAATGTCTACACAGGGCAGTGCATTTACCACTATCATGAGCGCACTCTACGGCGGTGGTACCGACGAAACCGGCGTGGAAACGCCTGGACAAATTACTGGGGCGCGGTAGCATCGACTCCATGATGTAGACCTTGTCACTGTCACTGGTAGCACTGGCACCAGGCGGAATTCCGACGCGCTCTGATTTTCTGCGCATTCTGATCAGTGGCATTCTGGCACGTGTGAAGCATGGTGTTTCTCTGGTCGCGACTACCATTGTTACCTGTTTTTGTTACCTGTTTTGTCGGCATCCTGGGAAATTCACTCTGATGCCTACCTGACCGGCCGCTACCTGGCGATCTACCGCTGCTACCTCTGAGTTTTCTACCGTTATTCTACGTCAGCAGAATGGTGAACTGGGACGTATAGCATTCAGTTGATCAACACAGGGCTCAACAACAACACCTGAGTAAACCAGACAGCTCCGTATATCGTGCCCTCGGCAGCCCCCCCTTGGCGACAGCTATGCTGCACTTCAAACAACCTCTCTATCACCTACACCTAACACCTACATCTAACGACCTCACTACGGCAACAACATCAGCCTGACATGATTGAGTATTTGTTCAACTCTAAATAGAATCGGGCAGATTTTGCCCTGTTTTCGTATAGCCGTTGTATTGCTTTTATTTTCAGGGCCTGTGCCAACGTGCGAGGTTTGTATGTTTTTTAAACGAAAAGAAGACAAAGCAGTTTCTGAAAATGTAAACACAACCAAAGTCAAATCACTCAAGCTCAGCCAGATTTCCGGTAGTAGCCTGAAAGAACTGGAGTTTGATCAAAGGGGTACGGCGTTGGCTCTAGCCTATATTTCACCCCATGTTGATTTTACAGCCGCCTGCCAAGCACTGAAGTCTGCATTATCTTTTGCAACGGAAACCGTCTTTATCATGACAGCAGGCGAGCTTAGCTCCTGCTGTAACCGTACGGTATATCACGATGCACCTCTGGACAGTCGTTGGGACAACATTGTTGTACAGACATTCTGCAATGACATGTTCGAGGCCGTACAGGTTCACAGCATCAATCTTCACTGTGAGGATATGAAACACGGGAAGATTCGGCTCTCAGAAGAAGAACGAATCAGGAAAATTGAAAGCGGCCTCGGCAGAATCAATCTGCCCTTTACGATCAACCATACAGACACTCTGGCACTGACCTTTATTGATGGCCTGTCTGCAAGTGAAAACTTCTTTATGCAGGCTGTTTATAACTCTGGTCGATTTCCTTGTTACTTTGCTGGCGGCTCGGCGGGCGGAAAGCTCGATTTCCAGCAAGCCAGTGTACACAATGGCAAACAGATTGCAGAAAATTGCGCAGTGGTTGTTTTTATAAAAATGAAGCCACACCATCGCTTCAGTATTTTTATGCATCACAACTTTGAAAAAACAGGCAAACATTTTATTGTCGGTGAATCAGACGCTCATGCCAGAGAAGTGACATCCGTTATCGAACGAACTCGGGATAATAAAACGGAATCGCGCTCTTTTGTGAGCGCACTGTGCGAACACTTCCAATGCACTACAGATCAGTTAGAAAAAAAATTGGAGGGCCATTCATTTGGTATTGAAATTGGCTCTGAAACCTATGTGCGCTCTATTGCAGCTTTTAATTTTGACAAAGGTAGCGCTAATTTTTTCTGTGACCTGAGCTTTGGTGATCAGCTTTTCCTGATGAAAAGTAAAGACTTTAACCAGAGCCTGTCAGGCGCCTATCAAAACTTTACCCGTAACCGGCCCAAAAACATCCAGGGTGTTATTGCTAACGACTGCGTCCTTCGCAGATTGAATAACCCTTCTGGTATAAAGAGCAGTGACCCTTTTGGCGATGCTCAGCTTGCTGGTTTTTCAACTTTCGGCGAGTTGCTTGGCGTTCATATGAATCAGACATTAACAGCCGTCTTCTTCTTCCGCCTTTCTGAAGGGGAGCGCTTTAGTGACCCTTTACTGGACAACTTTGCCCATTATTACAGCAACTACCGCCAGTATTTCATGGAAACCCGGCTGCGTAGCCTGAATCAGGTAAATGAACTGCAAAGCAGTCTGATCAATTGTATGGATGAATACAAAATAATGACAGAAACTATGCTGGAAGGGTTCGAATCCGTGCAGCAGTATACCGATAATGTCAGCGTAGTGCTGGACAATATCTGTCAGCGTTTTCAGGCTTTTCATTCTGAAGTTGAGGCGCAACAGGGCGACCGCCGAGCATTGCACGAAGGCGTACATAGCCTGGAAGAAAATGCAGAAGAGGTTATCTCTATCCTGAATGTCATCAGCGGCATTGCTGATAAAACTAACCTGTTGGCACTGAACGCTTCCATTGAAGCAGCGCGAGCCGGTGAACAGGGTCGCGGTTTTGCAGTGGTTGCAGACGAGGTTCGTTCACTGTCGCAAAATACCCATGAGAGCATCAGCAAAACCAATGAAACGGTCAGCGGAGTCTCCAGCTCCATTGATAGCATCCGCGGGGCTATTAGCCGCACCAGTGAATTTATGGAACATATGGGTGGCCAGCTGCATGGACTCAGCACCGACCTTGACCAGATGATTACCGACTCCAGAAATACCCGCCAGCAGGTTGAACAGAATGTATCAAATGCCAGCCAGCTGAAAGGATATATTGAAAGCATTGATCACGAAGTAAACGAGATCAATAAATTGAAAGCAAACTTCTGAAGATCAGGCTATGCAGGTTGATAAGCAGATCAACCTGCATAACTTCCCCCTCTGTAAATCAGCCCAAACAACCGGGGCAGACCATCACAGTACATCAGTACAGCCTTTCTGTTCTGACCATTCGGCCAGCCAGCCTGCCACCAGGTGGGCTGGCATGGGGCGAGCGATGCCATACCCCTGCGCAATCTCACACCCGGCGTCCAGCAACAGGTGCGAGTACTCCAGCTCTTCCAGCCCCTCAGCAATAACCTGTTTCTGAAATGCTTCAGCCAGCCCTGTAATAGCTTTGATAATAGCCTGATCTTCAGGTTCATCCATAATGTTACGAACAAAGCTCTGGTCGATTTTCAATACATTAGCCGGTAACTGCTTCAGATAGGCAAGTGTTGAATAGCCGGTGCCAAAGTCATCAATGGCAAACGAGATGCCAATATTATGGCATTCCTTCATCACCTGCCGCACCAGATCCATATTTTCCAGCGCACTGGTTTCCAGTACTTCAAACTCGATCTGTTCCGGCTTGACTTGAGGGTGGGCCAACATCACCTCTGTCAGGTGAGGCACAAAGTTGGGTTGCTGCAACTGAATCGCTGAGATGTTGATACTTACCGACAGGGCAATCCCCGACATCTGCCAACTCTCAATCTGTCTGAGGGCTGCTTTAATCGTCCACTCTCCCAGCTCGACCATAAGAGGGTGCCCTTCAATCGTTGGCAGAAAGAGCCCTGGTGCTAACAGGCCTTTATCCGGGTGGTTCCAGCGAATCAACGCCTCCATCCCCGTCACCTGCCTGGTGCGCAAATTTACTTTAGGCTGATAATAGAGTTCAAATTCATCATTTTTAATGGCTTCTTCCAGTCGTGCCAAAGCCTCATTAAAGCCTCTCATCGAGCGGTCATGAGCCGCATCAAAAAAGTTATAACAGTTTTTGCCAGATAACTTGGCCTGATACATCGCCTGATCTGCCTGCCGAATCAGCTGATCAGCGTCAATTTCTTCTGCCTGTGGGTAAAGTGCAATGCCAATACTGGATGAAACAGCTAACTGATGCTGATACACCTCAACCGGCTCAGATACCGCTTCCAGAAGTTCTGCTGCAACACGCGCTACACATTCCCGTGAACTGATATTGGAGAGAATCACTATAAATTCATCGCCGCCAAGGCGGGCCAGACTGCCATTAGCCTTCAACAGACTGTTCATGCGCCTGGCCAGCGCAATCAGTAACTGGTCCCCTGCATCATGACCAAAGCTGTCATTAATCTCTTTGAAGCCATCCAGATCCAGAAACAGGATTGCCAATCGAGCTCCCCCCTGATGAGTCCGGGACATCGCTTCACGCAGGTTATCGCTCAGCAACAGGCGATTTGGCAGGCCGGTCAGGCTGTCATAGTGAGCAATACGTTTCAGCTGATACTCATATTCCTTCAGAGATGTTATATCCTGGTACGTGCCATGCATCTCAAGTGGCTGCTGCAAAGCATCCCATTCAGTAATCGTTTCGCGTACCAGTACCCAGACCCAATTTCCCTGTTTGTGGCGTACACGTGCTTCACTTTCATAGTACTCAGACTGACCCGACAAATGAGCCTGTAGTTTTTGTTCTGCCAGCACCCGATCATCCGGATGTACACGCTCCAGCCAGGTCACAACGGAAGGGGCTGGAAGTTCTGTCAATGAGAACCCCGAAATATCAACCCATCGGGTATCAAAAAATACTTTATTACTATTAATATCCCAATGCCAGATACCAGCCCGGGTTCCCTGAATAACATTCTCCAGTCGGGAGTGTTCTTTTTTTACACTGTCTCGTGCCTTCTCAATCACATCCAGCATATCATTGACGGTATCTGAAAGTGTTGATACTTCTTTCAACCGTGAGGCAGGTAGCCTTGATCTTGGAATGCCATTTTCATCCCGGTTATTAATCATACGGGTAAGGTTAATCAGTGGATTTATAAACAACACCTTTAGAAGAAAAAACAACAGAAACGCCAATAAAAGTATCAAAAACACAATAGAAAAAACCGCATCCACAAGGCGTTCTTTAATTCTTTTCTTTAACAATTTGTCTGTAACAAATATCGTTATCTTTCCCAACTCGATACCGTCTGGAGAGGCGACAACACCTTCTTTTATATAAAAAGACTCCTCAATAATATCATTATACTTTTTATTATTCGGGTCATACTCATAATCTTTAGACATGCTCTCAGGATTACGTATCCGCCCGGTCAGATAGGGTTCATCACCTGTAATCTCTGACATCATGTAGTCTTCTACAATAATAGCAGAGAGTGAATAGTGATTTTTTGTTCTAAGTTCTGTCGCTATTTGCTTTTCATACTCATATACTTCATATGCTTCCATATAAGGCGCAATATTTCGACTGAGGCGCTCCAGGCTTTCAGTGGCCTGACCATAAATTTCAGACACCATCTGTTCACGCTGTGCGTTATATGACATAACAGCATACGAAATAAAGAAAGCTGTAATGGTCAGTATAATGACAGTACTGAGCAGAGCCAGTAATGACTGTTTGGGTATCGAAAAATACTTCAAGATAACCATCTCACCGCTTTATATCTGATGACAGCACCCCGGACTCCAACATGACAGCAGCCGTCGTATCAAAGCCCAGTACGTTACGCTGAATAATGGGTAACAAACTTGTCAGGTTCCCACTGGAAACAGCCAAAACCTCCAGTTTCTGGTGACGAGAGACAGGCTGCCCGGATAGATGCTGGTGCATAGAAACTACGGCCCGTTCACCCATCAGGAAAGGTTGCTGCATTCCAGCTCCCACCAAGGAATCCTGACGAATCATATCAATGAATTCAGGTTCAGCATCAAAACAGATCAAGCGGATCTGCCCCTTCTTTCCCTGCACATTAATCGCATCCAGTGCCCCCTGATAGCGATCAGACCCTTGTAACCAGACCGCTACAAGATCTGGATTTTCCTGAATCAGATCACGGGTGAAGTCAAAGGTCTCTTTATAACTGAATGTTTTTTGCTGCCGAATATCTGCAGCACGAATCTGTTCTTCACCCAACGCACGCAAGAAACCCTCTGTACGTGCCTTGCCATTCGCACGACGCTGCGGGATAGCGATAATACCAACAGTGCCATTCTCAAGCCCACGCTGTTTCAGGTCTCTCGCCAGAATTTTACCAAGCTGATAAGCCCCCTGTTTGTTATCGGACTCTATATAACTGACAAACCTGCCTGCCTGAGTACCAATGTCTGATATAACAACAGGTACATCAGCTTTTTTGGCTAGTTTCAGGACAGTCACAGCTGCGGAAGAGTTTGTCGGCGACAATATAAGACCATCAACTGATTGTGTTATAGCTTCAACCGTATTTTCTATTTCTTTCTTTGTATTATTTTTAGCGCTGAAAAGCGTAACCCTGTAACCAAGTTCTGTCGCTCGTTGATGAATTCCTTTCCACATAATATTCCAGAAAGGAATGCGAATATCCGATACGAGATACGCAAGCTTTTTTTCTTCCGCCATGACAGGGGCTGAAAGTAAACTTAGACTGAAAGATAAAGTAATAAACAGCCTTCTGAAATTGATAATCATTACTATTCTCTTTGTACCCGGAATAATTACTGATAAGATCACCCCTGATGCTGCTTATTATGGTATGTGTCTTTCTAGCTTACATGCAAGGCTATTCATATATCTGATCAGCCTTTTCTATCACTAAGGCCACTTTAACTATTCCCTGCTTCCCGGCATCTGTGTAGCCTCAGTCTGTACTTCGAACTCAAAGTAGACAAGACTGCGAACCGCAGATTACATGATATGCCACCAGACGCTTCAATAGCAGTATCATTAACAACTCGATCTGGTGTTATAAGAGGAATATCGGTTAATGATACGACAGATGTTGTACAGGCTTTGCCTGCCTGTCCTGCTATTCGGACTGACAATCTCCTCCCTTTCATTTGGGCAACACAGTCCTGTACTCAGCCTGTCGGAGGCAAACGGCATAACACCATTGTCAGAGGTCATGCAGTACCATTTTCTGACACCTGATCAGCCTGATAACCTGCAAACCTTACTGCAACTTGATCCCACAGCGTTTCAGCGGCCACATAAGCAGATCCCTAACTTTGGCTATACTGACCGGGTACTCTGGCTTCGCTGGAATGTATCTAATTCAGACGCTCAACCCCATCATTGGTGGCTGGACATGAAGATGGCTCTGATTTCCAGCCTGACACTCTACCAGCCAGACGGTGATGGCGGTTATAAGCAAACCCGTATTGGCACCGAGTTTCCTTATGATCAACGAGCATTGGCCCGTGAGCAGCTAGCTTTTAAAATTGTCAGCCCGGCACACAGCCTGCAAACCCTTTATCTGCGACTGGAAAGTCAGTACTCCATGCGCCTGCCCGCCGTGATTGTCACTGATCAGGAACAGTGGTATCAGACCCATCAGTTTCACGAACGCTTCTACAGCCTGTTATTTGGTGTATTGCTGGCGCAAGGACTGTATAACCTGCTGCTATTCTTCTCACTGCGTGATTCGATGTACCTGTCCTATGTCGGCTTTGTATTCACCTGTGCTCTGAATCAGATGCTGTTCTGGGGTTACCTTGCCCCTTGGCTACCTGCAGCGCTTTTGCCCTGGATGAATGCCATTGTCCACTCCTGTATTGCAGTCGTCACTTTCTTCGGACTGCTATTTGCCTACCAGTTTCTAGGACTGGCCCAGCAACGTGGCTGGCAATGCTGGGCCCCCAGAATACTGCTGGCATTGCTTGCCAGCCTGGCAATTACGCCTTTCATTGCACCCACAGCCAGAATTGCTCCACTCATTAACCTCTGTGTTTCTGTTACAGTCCTGGTTGCGATCAGCGTCTGTCTGATGCAGGCACTGAAAAGTCGTGGAGCTCGTTTTCTGCTACTGGCCTGGCTGGGCTTACTGGCAGGAGGCCTGACAGAACAGCTACGCAACGCAGGCTTACTACCTATCAACGCATTAACCCACCTGATGTATCCTCTGGGCTTGATGCTGGACTCCCTTTTACTTTCTCTGGCTCTGGCAGATCGCATTCGCTGGCTAAGGCAGGAAAAGGAAGCCGCGCAACAGAAGCTGACTGACACACTGATCATTGCACGGGATGAGCTGGAAGAGCGCGTCGCCAGACGAACCCGTGAACTATCCATAACCTATCAGGCTGCGGAAGAAGCCATTGCAGTAAAAAACCACTTTCTACAACTGGTCAGTCATGATCTGCGCTCTCCCTTAACCAGCCTCCAGATGTTGCTGAGCCTACTGGAGTCCGAACCAGAGAAAGGTCGCTCATTGCTCACCCACTCAGGCCCACTGCTGGATCAGATTGTGGAGCGTATTGACCGGCTCAGCCATATCCGCCAGATTGACAGCAGCCAGCACTGGAAACTTGACCTGCACCCACTTTGTCTGCACTCATTGGTGCAACAACGACTGGATCATCAAAGTACCCAGGCAGGACTACAAAACATCAGCCTGCACAATCAGGTAACTGAGCACAGCATAATTGTGGCAGACCCACACATGCTGGCAGATGTACTGGATAATCTAATATCAAATGCTATTCGCTTCAGTAAACACGGACAGTCAGTTGAGATCACCGGGCCAGGCAAAGACTATACACTGGCAGTCAGCGACCATGGGCCCGGATTAAACACAGACACGGCAGCACAACTGTTTCAAGGCCCCGTGGATAGCCAGCCCGGAGTCAGAGGCGATAAAGGCCAGGGCCATGGTCTGCTTTTCTGCCATCAGGTAATGCAGGCGCACGGAGGCAGGCTCTGGTATACAGAAGGTCGCACACAGGGTAGTTGCTTCCGACTGCTACTGCCAGATCAGCCAGAAACAACCACTGCACACACCAGCACCCAACAAGACAGCACGGATGCAGCAATAGATTCTGTAGCCGTAAAGAAACGCCTCACCTCATAAAAACAGAACGGCTGCGCTATGTTTAACAGCCGGTGCCAAACAGGAGGTAAGGCACCAGATGAAGTCAGACTTCATAACCAGGCGTAATTGCTACAAGGGAATGTCATAATAATATGATGCTTGTTCAATAACAGCTGGCCATGTACCTGGCCAGCTCATTTGTAGCTAAAGAATACGTGCTATAAACACAGGAAACCGGATAAATGATGTCAAAAACAACCGTCAGTTCTGCATCCGCCAGAAGCATGTCATCACGACCAAGAATTCTGCTAACCGACGATGATGCCATGATCCGGATGTTTGTTGGCGAAGTGCTAAGTCAGCACTACCACATAGAAACCGCAGCGACCGCAGAGCAGGCTCAGGACTTCCTGATGAACCAGACTTTTGACCTGATGCTGCTTGACCTTTCACTACCCGACGAAGATGGGCTGGTGGTTCTGCGCAAACTCAGCCTGCGCTGTCAGTTACCAGTCATTGTGATTTCAGGCCGAAGTGATGATGAAAACAGGATTGCAGCACTGGAGATGGGCGCCCGGGATTACCTGGTTAAACCGTTTAACCCCCGTGAGTTACAATTACGCATCGAGAAATGCCTGACCTACACCGAACGCACCGATACCCGCTCATTAACCGAGCAGACCTTTGGTAGTTGGGTGCTGGATAGCAGCACCCGCACCCTACAGCACCGTAATGATGGTGAAGTGCGTCTGACACGGGCAGAGTTTGATCTGCTGGCAGCACTGGTTCATGCAGGCTTACGTGTACTGAGCCGTCCAGTTCTGCTTGAAGCGATCAGCAACGGTGAGCAGGTTGCTACTGACAGCTCCCTGACCGTGCTGGTACACCGTCTTCGTCGTAAGCTTGAAAACACCAATCCTGCTGATGTCTCAATTCAAACGGTATCAGGCATGGGCTACCGGCTGAATATAACAGGTAACAATTCGTCCACCGTTTAGATTCCGTTTATGTTTTCAAAACAGAACCAGGATATAAATGATGCTTCAGTTAGCAAGTTACTGCCTGTTTCTTTGTCAACTGAAAGACAGTCTGCACAGATTGTCTTATTTCCCCCTGTTCATATGAGCAGCTGATGCCGGGAGTCTCCGGCATCAGTTTTTTCCTTCTGCGCCCAGTATAGGTACAAGAAACCCGCACCGAAGTGCGGAACAATACTGTGCGAAACCATGCTATGCGAAACCATGCTATCAACCATAAAACAGGCACAGTCTGATGCAGTCATACAACACAGGAGGAAAAGTATTGTGGCATCTCCCCGACGTTTACCAGGCCAGATCAGCGATATTGATCTTCGTTTGCTCAGGGTATATCGCACTGTTGTCGAAGCAGGCGGCTTTGCTCAGGCAGAGGTTGAACTGAATGTCTCAACATCTGCGATCAGCATCAGTATGGCTGACCTGGAAAAACGGTTGGGGTTACGACTCTGCCAACGAGGACGCGCCGGGTTTTCACTGACCGACGAAGGGCGTCAGGTGTATGAAGCTTCACTGCAACTGTTCACCTCACTGGAAACCTTTCGTACCGATATTCATGCAATTCACCAGCAATTGCGCGGCGAACTGGCAATAGGTATCACTGACAATCTAGTCACCAGCCCGAAGATGCGAGTCACCAACGCATTACGTATGCTGAAAAAGCAGGGGCCTGATGTGCATATCCGTATACGCATGATCCCCCCAGGGGAGGTTGAACAGGGGTTACTGGATGGACGCCTGAATGTTGGCGTAGTGCCGATGATCGCCCCATTAAAAGGGCTGCATTATCAACCGTTGTATAATGAACATTCCCTGCTGTACTGCAACCACGCGCATCCACTATTTAACGTAGATGAACAACAGATTGATGAAACACTGCTGCGGCAGTATGAAGCAGTTGATCCAATATTTGCGGTAACACCGGAGATTCGCGAACAGTACCTGAAGCTGAATACAACCGCCAGCGCGTCAGACCGTGAAGGTATCGCTTTCCTGATTATGACCGGGCTGTACATCGGTTTCCTGCCTGATCATTATGCCCATAGCTGGGTTGAAAATGACCATATGCGCGCACTCTGCCCACAACAGTATTCCCAGATCGTCCGCTATGCTGTTGTTACCCGTAAAGGTGTCAGACCCAACCTGGTACTGGAAACGTTCCTTGATGCTTTACAGCATCAGCCAGAAAAGCCGTGCTGATTCAGCACCTCGACTCCAGGCTCCATCAGCAATGATCTGCTCGACTCATCGAACAGCAACAACAGCAACAACTAATTATGTTGCCAACACAGCCCGTGAAAAACAGGCCGCGAAAAAACCAGTCACTCTCCAATATCAGTGCTGCCAGTGCTGACAGAAACGGATAAATTCCTTGAGTAAAGGGCCCTGATATTTATCACGATGATAGACAGTGTAGAGCTGACGCAGGGTAGGGTGGTCAAGCTCTATTACTTTAACCCTCTCAGCTTCAATAGCATCTCGCGCTGCCAGATGAGAAATAAACCCCAGCCCTAGTCCAGCCGCAACAGCGTTGATTACCGCTTCATTGGTATTGATCTCAAAGGCCAGTTGCCACACCTGTAGCGCGGACTCCAGCAAGTGATAAAACTGCTGACGAGTACCGGAATCAGGCTCACGCATTACCCAATCCTGGCAGTCCAGTTCAGCAGGTTGATGCAGGCGATTATCCGCCAGTGGATGATCAGGCGGCGCAATCACCAGCATCTGGTCAGTCTGCCAAGGTTGACTGATCAGCTTCGTATTCTGTACCCGCCCCTCAACCAGTGCCACATCCAGCTCAAAACGGTCCAGCCGCTGTTCCAGCACAGCAGTATTGCGTACAAGTAACTCAGGGCGATCACAGCCATACTGACGAAGAAATCCCCCCACCAGCGCAGGGAGCAGGTGGTTGCCGACAGTATTACTGGCCCCAATGCGCAGGTGGCCGTTGAGCTGTTCACTGTGTAATGTCGCCTCAATCGTCTCCATACGCTGCAACAACTCATCGGCCAGCGGACGCAGGCGCTCGCCACTACTATTAAGAATTAACCGATTACGATGGCGCTCAAACAGCGGCTGACCCAGCAGCTTTTCCAGATCCGTCAGCGCCATTGAGGCAGCAGATTTGGTAATAAACAGTCGCTCTGCAGCCTGAGTCAACGAACCATCCCGCGCAACGGCGGTGAATACGCGCAGGTGCTTCAGAGTGATACCACGAATGTTCAATTTTACTGAACCTTTTGTAAAAAAGGTTTGTATATCATGAATCCGTAACCAACGCTAAACTGTATTCACTAACTTGGTTATGAGGTTATTCCATAATGGCACATGCTCTCAACGCAAAGCAGGTAAAGGCAAAACTGGCAGCCTGGCCAACTCCTTCTGCCGGGCTGGCGCTGGGGATTGCCAGCCTGGGCATCAGCTGGGAGCACGCCTTTGCTCTGAATGGTAACGCTCAGCTACTGGCTGCTGCCATTGCTGCGGTGATGATTGTGATGGTATTTACCAAATTTGCTCTGCACCCGGAAGTACTCTGGCATGAACTGTCACATCCGGTGATTGGCTCTGTCATTCCAACCTCAGCCATGACAGCTATGGTGCTTTCCGCATCAGTTACAGCCTTTAATCCAGCCGGTGGGGCCCTGCTGTGGTACTGCGCAGTAGCAGCCCATCTGCTATTTCTGCTGGTATTTACATTTAACCGTGCCCGCCAGTTTAATCTGCAACATATGGTGCCCAGCTGGTTTGTACCACCCGTCGGCCTGGTCGTTGCCGTACTAACGGTACCCAATGAGGGCGCCCACGGACTGGCAGACACACTGCTAACATTTGGTATTACCAGCTATGCTGTGCTGTTGCCTCTGATGCTGTATCGAATGATCTTTGTGGAAAATATTACCGATGCCGCCAAGCCTACCATCGCCATCATGGCAGCACCGCCCAGCCTCTGTCTGGCCGGTTATCTGAGCTTTGTGGAGCAACCCGATATGCTACTGACATTGGCATTACTCGGTATTGCACTATTGATGACTACGGTAATTTACGTCGCCCTGTGGCCCTTGCTGCGTCTGCCATTCAGCCCTGGCTATGCAGCGTTCACCTTCCCGCTGGTAATCAGTGCCACCGCAATGTTCAAAGCCAGCGAGTTCGCAGTCAGCACACTATCACCGGAGCTGGCAGGTCAGCTGCACAATCTGGCAATGGCACAACTGGTAGTCGCCACTCTGGTGGTCAGTTATGTCGCTCTACGTTATCTGAACCACTTCGGAGCGCGAAGGTTCGGCCTGAAAGTCGCAACAACCTGACCACCAACTAACCTGACCACCAACTTGAGCCTGTGCCCTGCAGGCCGCAGGCTGACTCGGGTTTATCGAAGCTCTGGTTTATCGAAGCTCTGGTTTATCAAAACTCGAGCTTATTGAAACAACCGTTTTAACCAGTTGAAGCAGTGCAAGCCATACCACTATTTTGTACAATCGCCTGCATGGAATGGATCATATCTCTGGTAGCGCTGCTACCTGTCATCTTACTGTTCGGTAATGGCCGCTATCTGCTGGCAACCGCCGTTATGTTTCTGATACCCCTGTGGTTCTTCAGCCCGGTGTTTGCGGTTCTTGGCTGGCTATGTAGTTGCTGGGTTGCCTTGCGTCGACCGACACCTCGCTTGCGCCGCCCACCACCTATTGGCAGTCGTTTCTAGCGCTGGCAGTCGTTTTTAACGTGAACGCAGACTGCCTTCAGCGTTAATACGCCATCCTTCAGCCATTCTCACCATATACAACTCTTTTATGGTGCGGTCTTTATAACCAGGTGCTTCGTAACGCTGAATAAAGGTCACTCTAGCCTGATAGTGGTCCAGTGGTTCTATTCTGAGATCTTTAATACCGACTTTAATCCACGGTGGCTTTTCCAACCGCGCTCGACGCCAGCGCACCCATTCCTCATGGGTCATATCGTCGTTCAGGGGCACATAGTGCTCAATGTAACAGGCCAGATACTTATCCCAGACACGGGATTGCCAGCTCTCACGCCACTGCTCTACCCGTAATCTGATACTTTCAAAGTCCTGCTCGCCCAGTACAAGCACTTCAGCAGCAGGTTTTCCTCCAGCTGCGACCCCTGCTGCTTCTCCCGACAAAGCCTGTTGATCAGACAACAGTACAGCCGTATCAGGAGTCATAGACGGAAATGACGCATGGCGCCAGTCACTCCACCCCACCATATAGCCAAGAGTGGCCCCCGCCAGTAACAGCGCAACGACTGACACAGGTATCTGCCAACCGTTATCACGTTCTCGAATCGTCAGAGTAACAACAAAACGCCGGTGCAATGCTGCACCTTCTCGACTGAGCCAGACGTTATAAGTAGCAGGGGTTTCAAGTATCAGCAAAGGTGTGTGTACATAACCATAGTCGGTCACAGCAACCAGTTGAAACAGATACTCCAGTGCAGCCAGAGAAACCTGATCACTATGTACTACCAACGGAAGTGGGTGCTGCAACTGTTTGATATGGCTAAGAATAGACAACGGCGTCGCAGCACAGCCCAGAACCTGAGCCAATTGCTGCTGGACCTGCTCAGGGCTGCTCAGATCGTTTAACAGCAAGGGCTGCTGGAGGCGACTCATTAGTGCCTGACAAAACAGATCTGCCTGTGATGGCAAACGCTTTATACAGACCAGTCCGTATTGTTCAATTCTGGCAAGCACCGCTTCCAGTTGTTCAGCCGTATTAACAGCCATAATTTCCCGCCCCGCCTGTCTCTACCGTCCTTGAAAGTGCCTGTCTAGCTGCCACAGATACTGTATATCTGCCAGGTTTTGCTCAACGACGGCCCTTTGAGGGCTTGCCTTCATAGACAATTTTCCACTGTCCATGCTCAAACTGCCAGTACTGACGTTTCAGGCTGTCACCGTGGTAGTTGCTACTGCGATAATGCTGGGTAAAGGAAGCAACCATCAAGCCGGGCTGATCCGGGTAACGATAGAGACTGAGGTTCTCGAGCCCGACTTCAATAAAGTCCTTGCTGCTATTAACGCGTTGTTTATGGCGCAGGAAGCTTTTATATCGACGCTTACCATCCGAAAACTCAGGCGAATAATGGGCACTGTAACGGTCATGTTCAAGACTTTCCCAGTCGCTACGCCACTGCTCCACAACAGCAGAAAAATGTGCCTGCTGCCGTAACCAGTCAGCTTTGGGCATCCAGCGAATATTTTGACCAATAATAAACGGCGTGTTGACTATATCTACGATTTGATCAACTTCGAGGAAGTTAGGGTTACTCAATGACAGACAACCCTCACTGGCAAGGGGCGGCCGGGTATAACTGGCACTGGGCGAGCCATGCAGCCAGATGCCGTTACCAGTACGCTTCAAGCGTTTGTCCCAGACATTTGGGTAGTTGATAGGTAAAGCACCGGAACCATAACGGGCAGGCAATGCTGAGTCAGGAATACGGCCGGTAATAAAGTAAACTCCCAGCGGAGTTTTCAGGTCTCCCTGTTTGCGCTTACCAATTCCTCCGCGCCCATAGGAGGCGTAGTAATCTTTAATCAGTTCAGGGACACCATTGTTATTACGGAACAGAAACAACCGTGATAAACGGGTATCCATCACCATCACATGCTGTTGATTATCAGCCAGCTTCAGCAAAGCCGCTGGTAGCATATCATGACCTGGCTTTTCCTGTTCATGCAGCACGCGCATCTGAACTTCATGCAGAAAACCTTTCAGCAGTTTGTCATCATTAACCTGCTTGCCAACCTGCTCCAATGGCTGGCTATGGGCCATCATCAAATCACCATAGATCATCTGTGCGACCCTGAAGTCAGGGCGCTGATCAGTCAGTTTACGCAGACTGGCTGCTGCGTCTTCTAGCCGGTTTTCGCGCAGGTCACGCAGGCCATTCATCAGCAGCTCTTCATTAGCCTGCTCGCCATAACCAGCAGCAGAAGTGTGCATAGCAACTAATGCTATACCTACAGCAGAGATAGTGTGTCTGAACATCTGTGTCCCAAAAAACCGGAGCCAGAAAACAGGCTCATAACAAACAGCTCGCCGAGCAGAGCCGTAAAACCAAACGGTAAAGCAGCGGATTATAACGGCTAAGCCCCGTGCTTCCTACGGTAAGCGACCGATTTACCGGTAACAAAAATCAATAACGACCTTTATCAAGGCTATCAAACAGGGCTGTGGTTATGCACCTGCCTCACATGCACAGACATCCGTATGACAGCCAGGTTTCAACTGAACTTTCAGCAACACATACCTATCTAAACCCTGCACCAGGTTGCCTGCCATGCGCCTGCTCACTCAGCGGGCCACCATGGTGGCAGACCACCAGCAACACGGAGGATCCCGCGATGCTTGAGCAGATGTATAGTTATGGCGTTGAACAGCTACATACCTGCTGTGACCCAGCCACCGGCCTGCGGGCCATTATTGCTATTCATTCCACCCGCCGAGGGCCCGCCATTGGCGGCTGCCGTTTTATCCATTATCCACAGGAACAGGCGGCCCTGAATGACGCTCTGCGTCTGGCTCAGGGTATGAGTTATAAGGCCGCACTGGCTGGCTTACCTCATGGTGGCGGCAAAGCCGTCATCATCAGACCGGATACGGCTTTTGACCGCTCGGCGCTGATGCAGGCATTTGGTCGTATGATCAACCAGCTGAACGGTGACTATATCACGGCCATGGACAGCGGTACTCAGGTCAGCGATATGAACCAGATTGCCCAACAGACCCATTTTGTGACTTGTACCAGTCAGACGGGTGATCCATCACCCTGGACAGCACTGGGCGTATATGAAGGCATTCTGACATCCGTCGAACAACGCTATGGCAGTCGTGACTTGAAGGGCTGCCATATTAACCTGCAAGGACTGGGACATGTTGGCATGGCACTGGCTCAGAAACTTTATGACGCTGGCGCACAACTTACAGTCTGTGATCTGAGCCCTGCATTAACTAACGAAGCAGAAAAACGTTTTAATGCGTGTACTGTCAATCCAGAAAGCATTTACCGAGAAAAAGCTGACATTTTCTGCCCTTGCGGGCTTGGCGCTGTCATTAATGAACACACACTGGAACAGTTACAGGTTGACATTGTTGCAGGCAGTGCCAACAACCAGTTACAGACACCAGAGCAAGGTGATCGGTTACATCAGCGCGGCATTCTGTATGCTCCGGACTATCTGCTTAACGCTGGCGGGCTGATCTTTGTTGCTCGAATCCACGCAGGCCATAAACCTGAACAGATTCGCTCGCAGGTCGCTCATATCGGGTCTACTCTGAAACAGCTGTACCAACAGTCAGAACAACAGGGTTGCGCCCCACATCGAATCGCCGATCAGCAAGCGCAGGCCATCGTTGCCGGCTCCGCAGGCCACTCGATGGCGATGTCGGCAGGCAGCAATCGTAAAGTCGATCCAGCCGCCTGAACCTTACGTACAGTGAAGACTGGCCATAACCAGGAGGGAATGCTATGGACTCCGTATTCCAGGGTGAAATCCACCTGACTCGTTACCTCGATACTCAGGGACAGCTGTTAAAACCCCTGCCCGACAATCCGGCACTGACCGACTGGCTACAGTGCTGTTACCGAAATATGGTGCTGGCCCGTGCGCTGGACACCAAAGCTATCGCCCTGCAACGCACAGGCCAAATGGGCACCTATGCCTCCATGCTGGGCTCCGAAGCGATTGATGTCAGCATCGGTCTGTGTATGCAGCCTGATGATGTACTGGTGCCCTACTACCGTAATCACGCCAGCCAGTACCTGCGCGGCGCGGCTATGGAAGAGATACTGCTGTATTGGGGAGGCGATGAGCGCGGTAACGCCTGTGCCGGTATGAATCAGGATTTTCCAAACTGTGTCCCCATTGCTACACAGGCGTTACATGCTTGCGGTGTCGCATCAGCAATGAAAATCCGGGGTGAGAAACGCGCTGCACTGACCGTCTGTGGTGACGGCGGCACTTCTAAGGGTGACTTTATGGAGGCTCTCAATGTCGCTGGCGCCTGGCAACTGCCGGTGGTGTTTGTGGTTAACAATAATCAGTGGGCAATTTCAGTGCCCCGTGCCATTCAATGTGGTGCCCAGACACTAGCACAGAAAGCCTTTGGTGCAGGTATACGGGGCGAGCAGGTCGATGGCAATGATGCCATTGCCATGCACGAAGTACTGAACCGGGCACTGGAGCGTGCCCGTGACGGTAAAGGCCCAACACTTATCGAAGCGATCAGTTATCGATTATCGGATCACACCACTGCGGACGACGCTACTCGCTACCGGGACAACGAAGAACTCAAAGCAGGCTGGGAGCGCGAACCAATCCGGCGCTTGCAAGGCTTCCTTCATCAGCAGGGCTGGTGGGATGAGGCCCGTGAGAAAGCCTGGCAGGAGGAGGTCAGTCAGATGGTACAGCGCGCTGTTGACCATTATCTGGCCACCCCCGCCCAACCGGTTGAAAGCATGTTTGATCACCTTTATGCCGAACTGCCTGCCCGTCTGCAAGAACAGCGGGATTGGGCGCAGGTTCGAGCCATGCAGGGAGGAAGCCATCATGACGACGCATAACATTACTCTGGTGGAAGCGGTCAATCTGGCACTGAAACGGGCCATGCAGGATGACCAGAACGTGGTGGTACTGGGTGAAGATGTTGGCCCTAATGGCGGTGTATTTCGCGCCACTGTTGATCTTCGTGAACAGTTTGGCCAACGACGGGTACTGGACACACCGCTGGCAGAAACCATGATTGCCGGTCTGACTGTTGGCATGGCCGCACAGGGGCTGAAACCGGTGGCTGAAATTCAGTTTATGGGGTTTATCTTCCCCACCATGGAGCAGATTATCTGCCATGCCGCCCGGCTACGTAATCGTACACGCGGCAGACTGACCTGCCCGATGGTACTTCGCGCCCCTTTTGGTGGTGGCATTCATGCCCCGGAACACCACAGCGAAAGCACCGAAGCTCTGCTGGCTCATATTCCTGGCCTGCGAGTTGTGATCCCCTCTTCACCGGCACGTGCCTATGGCCTGCTGCTGGGAGCAATCAACAGCCCGGACCCGGTTATATTTCTGGAACCCAAACGGATCTATCGGGCCAGTAAACAGCCGGTGGAGGATAATGGCGTACCATTACCGCTGGGCAGCTGCTTCACCCTGCGCGAAGGCCAGGATATTACCCTAATCAGCTGGGGTGCCATTGTCACGGAAACACTGCAAGCAGCAGATCACCTGGCAGCACAAGGTATCAGCTGTGAAGTGATTGATGTCGCCAGTATCAGCCCACTGGATACCGAAACCCTGCTGGCTTCGGTACGCAAAACAGGCCGTTGTGTCATCGTCCATGAAGCCCCTCGTAGTGGTGGTGTCGGCGCCGAAATCGCAGCAACACTGGCAGAGAAAGGCCTACTTGATCTGCAAGCCCCCATCGCTCGCGTTACTGGCTATGACACCGTAATGCCCTACTACCGACTGGAAGATCACTACCTGCCTAACACCACTGACATAATGGACGCTGTGCAGCAGACACTGGCATTCAGCTGAATATCGGCTGCTCAGCTCTGACAGAGACAGGCCCGGCCACGACAAGCCAGGCCCAAGGAGCACGTCATGAAATATTTCAAACTGCCCGACCTGGGAGAAGGCCTGCCAGAAGCAGAAATTGTGGAATGGCATGTCAACGAGGGTGATCAGGTCAAGACCGATCAGATTCTGGTATCGGTAGAAACCGCTAAAGCGATCATTGAAGTGCCTTCACCACAAGATGGTGAAATTGCTCACCTGTTTGGTGCTGCGGGCGACACCATCCATACTGGTGAACCGCTGATCGAGTTTGCGAATGAAGAACAGGACGACTCAGGTACCGTCGTCGGCACCATCACAACCGCAAGCGAAAATACGGGGAGTGATGACTTTATTATCGGTGCCGCGCCCAGCAGCCGGGTTCACCAGAGCGCAGCTGCTCGCCAGAACATCCGCGCAACACCGGCAGTGCGGGCACTGGCACAACGGCTGCGGGTCGACCTGACTACACTGTCCGGTAGCGGACAAAGGGGCAGTATCACCCCGGACGATGTACAGAAAGCAGCCGATATGAACCGCCTGCACGGCCCGGTGGAGCCACTGCGCGGCGTACGCAAGCAGATGTCCCGCGCCATGAGCCAGTCCCATGCCGAAGTGGTGCCGGTCACACTGTTCGAAGATGCGGACATCCATGACTGGCCTGACCACACAGATATAACCCTGAGATTGATTCAGGCCATCGCCGCTGGTTGCACTGCAGAACCTATTCTCAACAGCTGGTTTGATGGTCGTAACATGACTCTGCGCCAACATGAAGATGTACAGCTTGGCGTCGCCGTTGACACCGAACAGGGGCTGTTTGTACCGGTGTTGCGGAATATAAACCAGCGCTGCGCACAAGACCTGCGAGACGGCCTGGAAAGCCTGCGGGCTGATGTCCGAGCTCGCACCATCCCACCTTCGGAGCTTCAGGGTGCCACCATTACCCTGAGCAATTTTGGTACCCTGACAGGCCGCTATGCGACCCCTGTCGTGGTACCGCCTCAAGTCGCTATTCTGGGAGCAGGAGCCATTCGAGAACAAGCCGTTGCTGTTAATGGCAGTTTACAGCTACGCCGCCAATTGCCACTGTCGCTGAGCTTTGATCACCGGGTCGCAACCGGTGGTGAGGCCGCACGTTTCCTGGCAGCAGTGATCGACAGCCTGAAACAACCGTTTGCCAAATGATTGTAATTGATCTGAATCAAACCCATAGCCTGGTGTCATAAGTGTTAAGCCAGGTTGACAGCCTGATATGTGAACTAAACTGTCAGAAGTTACTGGGCCTGATAACACAACAGGCAACAGAGCTTTACAAGATCTGAGATGCGACCAACCCAATGCAGTAAATGAAGTAACGCCGCCGATTCTCAGTGCAGAGCAGAGCAGATAAGGAAGGTGAACATCATGAGCATTTTCGACCACTACAAATCACGCTATGCCGCTACACAACAGGAAGAAATGAGTCTGCAGGAGTACCTGCAGCTCTGTAAGCAGGACCCGACGGTCTATGCCAGCGCCTCTGAGCGTATGCTGCAGGCCATTGGTGAACCTGAACTGATTGATACTTCACTGGACCCACGTACCAGTCGAATCTTTTCTAACAAACTGATCAAACGCTACCCGGCCTTCAGCGAGTTCTATGGCATGGAAGAAGCGATTGAGAACATTGTTTCCTATTTCAAACATGCCGCCCAGGGGCTGGAAGAGCGCAAACAGATCCTATACCTGCTCGGCCCGGTCGGGGGTGGTAAATCCTCACTGGCAGAACGTCTGAAACACCTGATGGAGCATATTCCGTTTTATGCCATCAAAGGTTCACCGGTTTTTGAGTCCCCACTAGGACTGTTCAACCCGGATGAAGATGCTGATCTGCTGGAGCAGGAGTACGGAATCCCCAGTCGCTGCCTGAAAGGTATCATGTCGCCATGGGCAGTAAAGCGCCTGCACGAATATGGCGGAGATCTATCGCAGTTCCGCGTGGTCAAACTCTACCCTTCTATACTGGACCAGATCGCTGTGGCCAAAACGGAACCCGGTGACGAAAATAACCAGGATATCTCCAGCCTGGTGGGTAAAGTGGATATTCGTAAACTGGAAGACTTTCCACAACATGACCCGGACGCCTACAGCTTCTCCGGTGCACTCTGTAGAGCCAACCAGGGGTTGATGGAATTTGTCGAAATGTTCAAAGCTCCGGTCAAGGTACTGCATCCACTGCTGACAGCAACCCAGGAAGGCAACTACAACAGTACCGAAGGCATGGGCGCAATTCCGTATGAAGGCATTCTGCTGGCACATTCCAACGAATCAGAATGGCAAAGCTTCCGTAACAACAAAACCAATGAAGCCTTCATTGACCGTATTTACATCGTCAAGGTACCGTACTGCACGCGGATTACGGAAGAGATCAATATCTACACCAAGCTGCTGGAACACAGCTCACTGTCAAAAGCACCCTGCGCACCGGATACCCTCAATATGCTGGCGCAGTTCACCGTGCTGTCCCGCGTGAAAGAACCGGAAAATTCCAGCCTGTACTCCAAAATGCGTATCTATGACGGTGAAAACCTGAAAGATACTGACCCAAAAGCCAAGTCATTGCAGGAATACAAAGATGCTGCTGGTGTTGATGAAGGCATGGATGGCCTGTCCACCCGTTTCGCCTTCAAAATCCTGTCCAAGGTATTCAACTTCGACCCGGCAGAAGTCGCCGCCAACCCGGTACACCTGCTCTATGTACTGGAGAAAGAGATCGAGCAGCAGCAGTTCCCGACTGAAGTACAGGAACGTTATCTGGGCTTCCTGAAGGAATACATTGCACCGAAGTATATCGAGTTCCTCGGCAAAGAGATCCAGACCGCTTATCTGGAATCTTACTCGGAGTACGGTCAGAACATCTTTGACCGTTATGTCACTTATGCTGATTTCTGGATTCAGGATCAGGAATACCGTGACCCGGAAACCGGTGACATTCTTGACCGTCAGGCAATCAACGAAGAACTGGAGAAAATCGAGAAACCGGCTGGTATCAGTAACCCGAAAGACTTCCGTCATGAGATCGTTAACTTTGTACTGCGAGCCCGTGCCGGTAATCACGGTAAAAACCCAGCCTGGAGCAGCTATGAAAAGATGCGCACAGTGATTGAGAAAAAAATGTTCTCCAACACGGAAGATCTGCTGCCGGTAATCTCGTTCAATGCCAAAGCCTCCAGCGAAGATCAGAAGAAACACAGCGAGTTCGTGAAACGGATGACCGAGCGCGGCTACACCGAGAAACAGGTACGACTACTCTCAGAGTGGTATATCCGTGTCCGTAAATCCCAGTAAGACAGTCAACTGACACTGTCATCTACCGGCGGGCAGCACAACTGTCCGCCGGTATCAGATCATAACCGGGTAACTCATGCTGAAACCATACAGCCCGTTACCCAGAATCAAGGGGGCAGCCCGGCGCCACTGACGCTGAAGCGGTCCTGGTAAGACTGTCGGCCATATCTGAAATCAGCGTTTACTGCACCAAGAGCAGACTGAAACCTGAGCTGTTTGCAATCAGAGCATGACAGTTATCACCAGAGAGTCAGACCCAGACCTGGTCATACCGAGCAAACATAACCCCGGGGGGAGCGAACATGAGCTATATCATCGACCGCCGCCTGAACGCGAAGAAAAAGAGCACCGTCAACCGCCAGCGCTTCCTGCGTCGTTACCGTAAACACATCAAGGAAGCCGTTGAGGACGCTGTCAACCAGCGTTCTATCACCGATATGGATAAAGGCGGCAGCGTTACCATTCCGCGACGGGATATTTCCGAGCCTAACTTCCATCATGGCGAAGGCGGAGTACGTAAACGGGTCTTTCCTGGTAACAAGGAGTTTGTACCTGGTGATGAATTCCAGCGCCCACAAGGCGGTAGTGGCGGTGGTGGCAGTGGCTCCGGCAACGCCAGCAACCAGGGTGAAGGGGAAGACGACTTCACTTTCCAGATTAATCAGGATGAGTTCCTGGACTTCATGTTTGAAGGGCTGGAGCTACCTTACCTGGTGAAAAAGCAACTGAAAGATGCGACCCAGTTTGAAACCCGGCGAGCCGGCTTCACCAACGCTGGCTCACCAGACAAAATTCATATTGTGCGCTCCCTGAAAGCTGCCAATATGCGCCGTATCGCGCTGACAGGCAAAGAACGCCGCCGTATCCGCGAGCTTGAGCGTGAGATCGAGTCGATCCGCAACCGTATGTCTGACGAAGAAGGGGCTGAACAGATCGCCCTGCTGCAAGCTGAGATCGACGAGCAGAAAACACTGATTAAACGCCTGCCCTGGATCGACGATTTCGACATCAAGTACAACAATATGATCAAGGTGCCTGTGCCCTCCAGCAAAGCAGTAATGTTTTGTGTCATGGACGTGTCCGGCTCTATGACCCAGAGCATCAAGGATATGGCCAAGCGCTTTTTTATCCTGCTCTACCTGTTCCTGAAACGGAACTACAAACATATTGAGGTGGTATTTATTCGCCACCATACCCACGCCAAAGAAGTAGATGAACAAGAATTTTTCTACTCCCGTGAAACCGGAGGAACCATCGTCTCCAGTGCACTGAATATGACCGCTGACGTCCTGGAACAACGTTATAACGCAACAGACTGGAACGTCTACGTCGCACAGGCATCTGACGGTGATAACTGGGATGGCGACTCCGACGTTTGTGGCCGTATTCTGGACCAGCGTGTATTGCCCTTCGTGCAGTATTTCTCCTATGTGGAAATAACAACGGGCCCACACCAGAATCTGTGGATGGAGTACGAAAATCTGCAACAGAAATGGAATGAGAACTTCGCCATGCATCAGATCGAAGACCCGGCGGATATCTATCCGGTATTCCGCAAACTCTTCGAGAAGAAAACGGAGGGCGCGGCATGACTATCCATAAAACGCAATCAACACACAGTACGACACCAACGGCTGCCACAGGCAAAAAACGGCAGCCTATCTCCACCGGCCCGGAGTGGAATTTCGAGCTGATTCAACAGTACGACGAAGAGATCGCCCGGATTGCCGCCGAATATAAACTGGACACCTACCCCAACCAGATTGAGGTAATTACCTCAGAACAGATGATGGATGCCTACTCCTCTGTGGGCATGCCACTGAACTATAGTCACTGGTCATTTGGTAAGCAATTCGTTGAAACCGAACAGAACTACAAGCGCGGCAGAATGGGACTGGCGTACGAGATTGTGATCAACTCGGACCCTTGTATCGCCTACCTGATGGAAGAAAACACCATGACCATGCAGGCACTGGTTATTGCCCATGCCTGTTATGGCCACAACTCGTTTTTCAAAGGCAACTACCTGTTTCGTACCTGGACTGATGCTTCGTCCATTATCGACTATCTACTGTTTGCCAAAAACTACATTGCCAAGTGCGAAGAACGCCACGGTGTACAGGCAGTCGAAGAACTTCTCGATTCCTGTCATGCACTGATGAATTACGGTGTGAACCGTTACATGCGCCCCAAACCACTGACCCCGGCAGAGGAACGCGAACGTCAGCAGGCACGAGAGGAGTATATCCAGCGCCATCTGAATCAGTTGTGGAATACCATTCCACAGAAACAGACCGAAGAGGTAGAACAGGAAATACGCTTCCCAGCTGAGCCAGAGGAAAACCTGCTTTACTTTATTGAGAAAAACGCACCACTGCTGGAGCCGTGGCAGCGTGAGATCGTGCGTATCGTGCGCAAGGTTGCTCAGTATTTCTACCCACAGAAGCAGACTCAGGTAATGAATGAGGGCTGGGCAACCTTCTGGCACTACACACTGCTGAACCATATGTATGACGAGGGACTGGTCACCGATGGCTTCATGATGGAATTCCTGCACTCGCATTCCAGTGTGGTATTCCAGCCCGCCTTTGATAGCCCTTATTTTAACGGTATTAACCCATATACCCTGGGTTTCAATATGATGCAGGACATTCGTCGCATCTGCGAAGACCCAACCGATGAAGATCGCGAATGGTTCCCGGACCTGGCTGGAACAGACTGGCTGGAAGCGCTGCACCATGCAATGTGCAACTATAAGGATGAAAGCTTTATCCTGCAGTATCTCTCTCCACGTCTGATCCGCGAGCTGAAACTATTCACCATTCTGGATGATGCCAGCAACCCGACACTGAAAGTCTCATCCATTCACAATGAAAGTGGCTACCGCCAGGTACGCGAAGACCTGGCCGCCCAGTACAATCTGGGTAACCGGGAGCCGAATATTCAGGTTTACAACGTCGATGTCCGGGGTGATCGCTCACTTACATTGCGCCATTTTCGCTATAGCGGTCAGCCAATGGGTGATAGCACCGACGAAGTATTACGCCATATGCACCGCCTCTGGGGGTTCAATGTCCATCTGGAATCTGTCACCCCTGAAGGTGATGTAGTACAGGCTTACCATTGTCCATCCCAACCTCAGCACCACCAGGAAGTGACTGCCGCCATCTGAATGCTCACCAGAAGACCGGCACCACTTCTGCTCTGCTCCGGCGGCCCTCTGGGCCGCCTTTTATTTAAGGACGGGACCGGCCTTATTTTATTTAACAATCAGCGGCCATCGTCTTTCCTTTCTCATACCATTTCATGCGCCACTATTTCCAGCAATCGCTCTCTATGATTTGAGCACCGGAAAATTTGATCACAGGGTATACTGAGTCAAACCAACTGATCAGGTGTGAGTACAATGGAAGATCTGTTTCTGAAAATTATCGCCCGCGAAATCCCGGCAGACATCATCTACGAAGATGAGTACGTCATCGCTTTTAATGACATCAGCCCACAGGCCCCAGTACATTTTCTGGTCGTACCAAAAAAAAAGATTCGCACTCTGAATGATATTGCTGATGAAGATCAGGCGCTGGTCGGCCGGATGATTCAGACAGCAGGCAAACTGGGCAAAAAGATGGGCTTTGCTGAAGACGGCTACCGTACCGTATTCAACTGCAATGAATATGGTGGCCAGACCGTTTTCCATATTCACCTGCACGTACTGGCAGGAAAACCACTCGGCTGGCCTCCTTATCAGGAAACACTGAAACAGCCTGTGGAGCAGTAAAAAGCGCTTCGAACAGGCGCGATAACAACAAAGCCTCGTAATATCACTACGAGGCTTTTATTAAACTTGCGGCTCACTGTGCTGGGCAGGTAAAAATGGCCAGGCACAGCCAATCTGATCAGAGCCGCCCGTCACTGCATGCCACAGGCAGTGCTGATTTCACATCAAACAGCACATGTTTTTTACGGCCCAGATCATGAATTGCGTCCGGGCCCATCTGCTGGAACTGCTGATGATTCACCGCCAGCACCACCGCATCATAATGGCCGTTATGCAGCTGTTCAGTCAGCTCAATACCATATTCATGGCGCGCATCAGCCGGGTCGACCCAAGGGTCATGGATATCCACCTCAATCTGGTAATCCCTGAACTCGTCCAGTAAATCAACAACGCGGGTATTACGAATATCCGGGCAATTTTCCTTGAAACTCAGCCCCAAAATCAACAGACGGGAACCCGGTACGGTAATACCTTTTTTAACCATCAGCTTGATAACGCGAGAGGCAACATGTTGCCCCATACCATCGTTAATACGACGGCCTGCCAAAATTACATCCGGGAAATAACCAAGTGACTGAGACTTGTATGTCAGATAGTACGGATCAACACCGATGCAATGCCCGCCCACCAGCCCCGGACGAAACGGCAGAAAGTTCCATTTGGTACCAGCCGCTTCCAACACTTCCAGCGTATCAACACCAATACGCTCAAAAATAATTGACAGTTCATTAACCAGTGCAATATTCAAGTCGCGCTGGGTATTTTCAATCACCTTGGACGCCTCTGCCACCTTGATACTGCTGGCTTTATAAGTACCCGCGGTAATAATACTGCGATAAAGCTGGTCCACCAGCTCAGCAACCTCGGGGGTTGAACCTGAAGTCACCTTAACAATGGTCGGCAAACGATGCTGTTTATCACCCGGATTGATCCGTTCCGGACTATACCCAACATAGAACTGCGCGTTGTACTTCAGGCCTGACACCCGCTCCAGCTCGGCAACACACACCTCTTCTGTTGCCCCCGGATAGACTGTCGATTCATAGATGACAATATCGCCTTCGTTCAGCACTTCACCAATGGCAGCACTGGCGTTGCGTAATGGACTGAGATCCGGCTGTTTATGATCATCTACCGGTGTCGGTACGGTCACAATGTAAATGTTGCAATCCGCCACACCAGCCAGCTCAGCGGTATAACTGAGCTGAGTCGCTTCAGCCAGTAGTTCTGGTTCTACTTCCAGGGTACTGTCCTGACCGGTCTGCAGTTCAGCAACACGGGCTGCATTAATATCAAAACCCACTGTTGGCATGTTCTTGCCCAGCTCAACCGCCAGCGGCAAGCCAACATAGCCCAGCCCCAGCACACAAATCTTTTTGCCTTCCAGCGTCAACATATCTGTACCATATATCAGGAACCCGCCCTGGTCTGTTATTGCCTGCTGCGCCTGCACAGGCCAGTCATGGTAGGATGGCCGCGAGAACGGGGCCCCGCGTCTACTTTAGTGCGGCTACCGGTTTTTCTGCGCGTAGAATACCACCAGACGGTAACATTTTCGTTATGAAGCATCGCCCGATTACACCGGCCAGCCTGAGCTGGCAGGACAACACTCCTGTATCCGAACAATTTGACGACATCTACTTCAATAAGGATGGCGGCCTGGCCGAAACTGACTACGTCTTCATTCAGGGCAACCGCCTGCCGGAACGCTTTGCCGAGTTTAATGGTCAGCACTTTACCCTGGCTGAAACAGGCTTCGGTACCGGTCTGAATTTTCTCTGTGCACGCCAACTCTGGTTGCAGCATAGTCAGCCCGGTCAGCAACTGCATTTCATTTCCGTCGAGAAGTACCCATTAGCACCGGATGATCTGCAACAGGCATTGAGCCAGCTACCAGAGTTGAAGTCAGGCACTAACCAGCTGATCGCTCAGTATCCACCTGCACTGGCAGGTTTTCACCGTCTCAGTTTCGATAATGGCCGGGTACAACTGACCCTGATGCTGGGGGATGCTGATGAATGTTATCCACAACTTGATGCCAGAGTCGATGGCTGGTTCCTGGATGGCTTTGCCCCGGCCAAAAACCCGGAGATGTGGAGCGAAACGCTGTTCAGGAATATTGCTCGCTGTTCCCATGCAGGTACTACTTTTGCCACCTTTACTGCTGCAGGGGTCGTGAAACGTGGACTACAGGGTGCTGGTTTCAAGGTTCGTAAGATTTCAGGTTTTGGCCGTAAACGGGAGATGCTGATCGGTGACTATGAAGCAGAAACTCAGCCACTGCGTAATGATGCACCCTGGTTTCAGCGCCCACAGAGACACCTGTCCCAGCCATCAGAGGAAAATCGTATTACCGTAATCGGGGCCGGGCTATCAGGGCTCTGTGCTGCATGGTCACTTGCACAACGCGGACATAAAGTACAGGTGCTTGAGCGCGCGGCTCAGATTGCTGCTAACGGCTCCGGTAACCGTCAGGGGGCGTTGTACGCTAAACCGACTCTGGAAGCCACCAAGCAATCCCGTCTTCATCTCAGTGGTATGCTATATAGCCAGCGCTGGTTGCATCAACTGGACCCTGAACGTCGCCTGTGGGATGACTGTGGTGTACTACTCAGTGCACAGAACGAAAAAGTCAGCCGCCGTTTTGAGCAGATCATCAAATCAGGCCATATTCCAACCCGGATGCTACAGCACCTCACCACCGAGCAAGCCAGCCGGATCACCGGACACAATATGCAGCAGGATGCGGTTTTTTTCCCGGCTGCAGGCTGGGTCAACCCGGCAGCACTGTGTCAGAGGCTGAGTGAACATCCACTGATTGAAGTACGCTGTAACTGGCCGGTCAATCAGCTAAGCTACAATATCGACCAGCAGCAGTGGTTAATCCATGGCCAGACAGAAATACTATATTCGTCTATTGTCATCGTTGCCTGTGCAACTGAAAGTCTGGCTTTCAGTCAGACAGCAATGCTGCCGCTGAAACCGATCCGTGGTCAGGTGACTCATGCAGCGACTGAAAATATCTCACCGCTGAAAACTGTGGTCTGTGCTGATGGTTATATTTCACCACCGCTGGAAGGCCAGTATTGCTTCGGAGCAACCTTTGACATTGCCGATATGGAAACAGATCTGCGCCATCAGGATCAGCAATATAATCTGAAAACGTTGACGGTTGCCCTGCCTGAACTGGCACAACAATTAGCATCATCACTCACAACACCACAGCAAGAAAAACAATATTCACCTTCACAGGGGCACTCGTTCACACCAGCCCAGCTATCTCTTCAGGGGCGGGTTGGCTGGCGTTGTGCCAGTAATGACTATCTGCCGCTGGTTGGTGAAGTACCCGACCAGCCCACATTTATCGAACAGTATGCACGCTTACGCCAAGATGCCCACTGGCCGTTTCCACTGACACCACCGGCACGTCATCACGGATTATTTATCAGCGTCGGACATGGATCAAAAGGGCTGATTACCTGTCCTATCAGTGGAGAGCTTCTGGCAGCTCAGATCTGCTCAGAACCTCTTCCAACCGACCGGGAAGTCTGCGATGCTGTTGATCCCTGTCGTTTTCTGGTGAAGAACCTGATCAGACAGACGATATAGAATAAAACTGTTCTGTTATGGTAGTTGCAGGGATTTTTTCAAACAGCTCCGCTATCATCAGACCACCATATCTGGAGGGAGATGTATGGGTTTTATCGTGTATGACCATGGCTACCGAATCAAGACACCGGTAGAAACACTGTTTCCACCACGTGGTGTGGAGCAACTGTCTGCCAGCAGCCATAGTTCAGCTCTTCAGGGCAGTGATAAACCGCAGGTTAACCCGCGAGATGTCCGTTTTTCACTGCCCGAATGGGAAGAGCAGAAAAAACGCAGCCGTGCGGCACAGGCTTACAGTGACACTAACGAACAGGCTCCACCAACCGACGAGCCACCGGCACTGCTGGCTTCTCAGATCATGAGCCACCCGGTACACACCATTGGCCCCGGCGCGACAGTGGTACGTACCTGGCAACGCATGCAGTCACTGAACATTCACTATATGGTGGTAGTAGAAGAGAAAGATGAACGTCCGCTGGGCGTTATTTCAGATCGTGACCTTCTGCGCCACGGCATTGAATCATTTGAACCGATTGAACAACTGTACTCTCGCAAGCTGATTGCAGCACGACCTGAAACCGATGTTCGTCAGGTTGCAGTTACCTTTATTGAACGCGAAATAAGCTGTATGCCAATCGTCAGTGATGAAGACAAAGTAGTCGGTATTATCTGTCGTACAGATCTGATGCGATTGCTGATTACCGGGCCTAACATGGAGCGCTGGGCCTGAACTTTCAGGCCGCTCCACCTACAACAGGATATTCGTCGGGGGCTGGGTAATACCAAGCCGGTAGCACCACAAATAAGCCAGGCCTGATAAAAATGGCAGCGGATTATAATCAGGCAAGCTTCTCTCTTGCCACAATATTGCACTGGCCTGACTCATGACTGAACAATATCACCGCTCGATTCTGTGCCAGTAGCTCGCGCACCTGCTGATTGCGAGCCTGGGTCGACATCTCCTGCTCACCATAGTCAGTGCCATCACGAGTGACAAATTCATCAATAAGGCCATCCAGTGCCTGAGCAGACAGTTGTTGCCAAGGCACCTCAACGCAGTGCATCAGTTCAGAATATTCTTCCACCAACGGCTACCTCCAACTTCAGCCTGTAATGTTACCGGACACTGTTGCAGACGCTGCTGCCAATATGCAGTACGCTGCTGTGCCTGCTCTGCTTCACCCTTGAGTCCTGCGCTGGCCATATCCAAACCACGGTGGTAACCACCATGCCCCAGACGCAATGCCATATAATGATGACTTACCTGTGCCCCTTGCAACTGAATACGTTGCTGACTGTTATGGCTGAACCAGCCGATGAACTGGGCGCTATCTTCCAGCTCATGGGGATTAGCCTGCCAGTTTTCCGCCTGCATACGAAATTCATCCCAATCCAGTACCCGTGGTTGTACCCACGGTGGCCCTGAAGGCTCCATTAACCCCAGAATCAATGCTGCAGAAACATCCCAACGATGAGCCGCGTTAATCGCCGCTTGCAGTTTTTTCTCCTCCTGTTCGCTGTACTGACAGGCAGAGCCCGCAGCAGGGGGGGGCCTGACAGGTAAACACCCCTGTAACACCACAGTTAACAAGGCACCGGCAGCTAATGAGAGAACTTTTAACGACCAACGGGATACGCTCAAATCATCCGGCAATAGCAGTAGTTTCACAGATCAACTCCATGGGCTGTCAACAGCGCCAGCAGCTCCTCTTCATTCATCACCGGTATCGACAGTACTTGTGCTTTTTCCAGTTTAGACCCCGCCGCTTCACCGGCCACTACGGTATGGGTATTCTTCGACACACTGCCTGCAACTTTTGCCCCAAGTGTCTGCAGGTATGTTTTTACATCATTTCGCTTGAGCTGACGTAAAGTCCCCGTCAGCACCCAGGTTTGCCCTTCTAGCGGTTGTACACTATCAGTGGTTGATGCCTTAGCGCTAGTATCTGACGCACACTCCCAATGTAACTGAAACTGCTTTAATGCTTGCTCCAGCTCACGTACACGCCGGCACCACTGTTCATCAACCAACACTTCAAGCAAACTGGATTGAGCTTTTTTCGTCAATTTTTCAACCAGTTTAAGTTGCATTTCATCCGCTGCCAGTAATGCTTCCAGAGAGCCAAAATGCTCAGCCAGGCGGCCTGCTGTAGTCTTCGCAATCCCTGGTATTTCCAACCGTTGCAAGAGATCTGCCAGCGAGATCGAGCCAACAAGTTTCATCGCCAGCTGGCCACTCTGCTCCAGTTCAATTCCCTGAGATAGTAGATCATCAATAGCGGTACGATTATGCTCATCCTGGAAGAAATGCACAATTTCCTGCGCAACTTCACGGCCAATGTCCGGTAACCACATCAACAGTTCAGCAGGCACCTGACGAATAGTATCCAGCGAACCAAAGCTCTGCGCCAGCACCCGCGCTGTTTCTTCACCGACATCAGGAATGCCCAGTGCGTAAATGAAACGAGCCAGCGGTACCTGACGACTTTGCAGAAGTGCATCCAGCAAATTTTGTGCTGATAGCTCAGCAAACCCTTCCAGTGGTATCAGCTGCCCTTTTTGCAAGCGGTAGAGATCGGCAGGGCTGCGAATCAATGACTTTTCCACCAGCAACTCGATACTTTTCTCACCAAGACCATCAATATCCATCGCTTTGCGCGAAACAAAATGAATAATGGCCTGGGTTAGCTGCGCATTACAGCTGAGCCGCCCAACACAACGCCAGCCAGCACCTTCAGTCTGTTCAACACGGCCACCGCGTCCGTGCTTTGCCAATAACACACGCTCCGTCTCAGCACCACAAATAGGACATTGCTGTGGTGGTGTCACGGCATCTGTATGGTCTGGGCGGCGTTCATGCAGCACACGCACCACCTGTGGAATCACATCTCCCGCGCGACGAATAACCACCGTATCACCTGCCCGAACATCCAGCCGGGCAATCTCATCCATATTATGCAGCGTAGCATTAGATACCGTCACACCACCGACGAAGACAGGTTCCAGCCGCGCGACGGGGGTGATTACCCCGGTTCGCCCAACCTGGAATTCTATCTTCCTGACGACGGTAAGTTCTTCCTGCGCTGGAAACTTATGGGCAATCGCCCAACGGGGCGCACGGGCAACAAAGCCCAACTGTTGTTGCAGACTCAGGCTATTCACCTTGAATACAATGCCATCAATCTCATAGGGCAGACTCTCACGCTGCCCTGACAGATAACCGTAGTACTCTGCACACCCGGACGCATTGAACGCTCTACGCATATGCGAGTTAATCAGAAATCCCCACTCACGTAGCTGATTCAGAATCGAGATATGATCATCTGGCAATTTGCCGGCCTCTACAACGCCAACACTATAAGCGCACATTTCCAGCCCCCGCCGGGCTGTAACACGTGAATCAAGCTGTCGCAAGCTACCAGCCGCAGCATTACGCGGGTTCACAAAGCACTTTTCACCTTGAGCATGTGCTTGCACATTCAGCTTTTCAAACTGCTGGCGAGGCATATAGATCTCCCCACGAACTTCAAGCCGCTGTGGATAACCTTCACCACGCAATTTCAGCGGAATGGTAGCAACAGTGCGAACATTCTCAGTGATATTTTCACCGACTGTGCCATCTCCACGGGTCGCTCCCTGTACCAACACTCCATTTTCATAGATCAATGAGACAGCAATACCATCCAGTTTAGGTTCGCAAGCAAACTCCAAGTCTGCGGGTACAGCCTCCCCCAACCGGTCACGGATACGCTGTTCAAACGCCCGCATATCTTCATCGTTGAATGCATTATCCAACGATAACATCGGCAACTCATGCTCAACCTGGCTAAAATTATCCAGCGGTGTTGCGCCAACACGTTGCGTTGGAGAGTCCAGTGTAACCAGCTCAGGATGCTGTTTTTCCAGTGCAATGAGCTGTTGAAACAGGCGATCATATTCGGCATCAGGGATCTGTGGGTCATCCAGCACATAGTAATGATAGTTATGGGTATCAAGCTCATCACGTAGCTGTTGCAGCTGTTGCTGAATGGTCACGGTGTTATCTCTTAAATCAAATATTGATATAGACAGGCCGCCTAACGGGGGGCAGACATAAGGAAGAATGGCTGAAATATTAAAAGAACTATAACGTCAGACACAATATAAAGAATTAGAATATCAGTAGAACTGACAACGGTAGGCAGGGCAGCAAAGTTGGCCGGCCAATAGCAATTCTATTGGCCGGCCAGTGAAGTATTAACCAGAACAGCGCTGATGGAGGTTTCTCATCTCATAGTCACGTACCCGCTGGCGATAATGTTCCTGGGTTTGTGGGCGCATCACCATGCGGTTATCATCTACCAGTTCACCCTCCAGATGACGGGCAAGCGTTTCTGCTGTGGCCAGCATACACTCAAAAGCATTCATGACCTCACGAGGTTCTTCCATGGACATGAAAAAAGTAACAGCACGGGTATTAATATCGGACATCCGGTTCAGATCAAACACCCCACTTCCTGTTGCGTTAGCCATGCTGAACTGCACCGCCCCCGAATCGATGCCATCTTCAAAGCGATGGAAAATTTCCATTTCACCAAAACGCATACCACAAGCCAGCAAAAGCTTGAGTAGTGCCTGGCCATTAAAGCCATTACGATTACCGGAAACCACCGTCATCACCAAGACATTTTCTGGCTCGGGCTCATGGCTCAAACTGCCACCTTTAACAGTCATAGCAGCAGTAGCATCATCGGTCTTATCTGATGCCTCTACAGTTTCTGTATTACCGCGCCCTCGTTCGGGGAAGGCAACCACCGTATTATCTCTGCGCGTAGCAACAGGCTGAATGGGCTCAGAAATCACAGCAGCCAATTCTGAAGGCGACACGTCTTCCTGTACCTGCTCAGATACCTGAAACACTGACTCAGGTATTGAAGACGAATTGACATCAACAAATGACTCATCAGGAGATGCAAACGCTGCTGGTACCGACTCAGAAGCGAGCACCTCATCCGTAACAGTCATCGACTGTTGTACTGCTCTGAGCTGTTCTGACCTTGCGTGAGCTTCTGTCCCAAGCTGCGGATCTACCTGCAAAGTTGCTTCAGGCGTAGCAACAGACTCTACAACAGATGGCAGCTCTGGAGCGTTCTGGCCATTAACAGCATGGTCAGACCCCTGTGATATTGGAGAGCGCCGAGATATGGCCGAGCTCATAGCTGGCTCAGATGGCTGTGGTCGAAACTCTTCTGGCAACTCCAGCTCCAGATCAGTCTCATCTACGGACATCATCGGCTCAGCCTGTTGCTCTATCGCCCGATATTCAGAAGCAGAGGATGCAATTGTTTGTTGCTCAACCACTGTCTCATGCGTCTGCTGGGTATAAGCCTGTTCAAACTGCTCAATCTCAACGTTATCAGACTGATGATCTATATGCAGAATAGACGGTATATCATCCAGCAGCTCATCCACCAGTCCGATCATCAGAGGATCATCAGTACGCTCTGTAATACTGACCTCTATAGGGCCCTGAGAAGACTCATTTTCTGGTGCTGCCACCAACACCGGTACTTCAACAGCAGTGGGCTGGAGCAACGGGTCTGGACGCCTGTCCCGTGTAGTTACTGGCGTTTCGTTCTCTAGAATAGCATCTGATTCCAGGGCTCCATCACTGACAGGATAACCTTCACTTTTTTTAACGTCATTTTCAGCCACCGCATCATCCGAAGCACCTGACTCAGATTTTGCACTTTCAGAAGCAGAGGGATCAAGGAGCGTTGTATACTCAGCTTCAGACGCTATAACGACCGAGTCATTTAACGTTTCAGCATCCAAAGACTGCTGGCTGGCACGACGACGCAGTCTGGACTTTTCAATGGCTTCAAACAACGCTGCGCTGGTCATAATCTCTTCTTCGACCACAACACCTCGACCAAGATCAGCTGTTGCAGCCATCACTTCATCAATATCTGGCATGGTGTCGTCCGATACAACAACATCAGCAACAACTCGATTCATACCTATGTCCAGCGAGGTCACCGGTATATGACCGCTAATATCTGTTTTTAACGGCTCGGAGCTATCAATTGTCGGCAGCACAGGCTGAACAAGCCTATCTGTTTGCTCAGAGTCTTTCACTGACGGCACTTCTTCGTCAGCCTTCTCCGTATGCAATCCTCCCTCTGATTGAGCCTGCAGTATTGTCTGTCCAGGAACATCAGGGGTTTTAGTACCAGCAGAAGCAGTAATACCTTCCGAAACACTTATGTCAGGCGCTGTAACGGATGTGATACCGCCGATGTCAGAAACCTCCATTCCTGACGGGTCTATCGTGAATGTAGGTTCTAGACGTGAATCAGCCAGATCAGCCACAGACAGGCTGGACGTATCCAGCCCCACCATATTCTGCCCTTTTTTTTCCTCTGAGTAGTTCAGCGGTGATTCGGCCGACTGTTCAGAAGTAGACTCCGCCAGGGATGGCTCAAACTCAGTTACAGAACAAGTTTCTGCCGGCTCTTCAGGCACAGACTGCTTGGCAGAATCCGGTGAAACCGGTTCTACTGCAGCAACGGGCCTGGCACCACCATTAGGAAGTTCCGGGTTGTAATCATTAGCTGTCTCCCCCGAAATATCCGCCGGAGGTGCTTCAATATCCATCTTCAGCTGGTTTTTACCTTTACGCATCCGGCGCCAGCCATCAGCAATAATCAGTACTACCAGCGCACAGCCACCAATAATAAGCCATTCACGCAGACCGGTTTCCATACGATCAATCAGTTCTCATTCTTCATGCCAAAATACGCGTGTCACTATAAAACGAGCGTGTCATAAATGAAACGACAGGGGCATATTTATAGCCAGCTGAGTATAAAAAAAGCCCTTAACGGGCTTTCTTTTTTATTGTACAACCTGATCAATTACCAATCGTAGCACAGTATTACCGCCTTTTACCGATACCGGTGATAACCGACCAAAAAGGTCACCCGGTGCTGCTTCAGGCGTACCAGACATTGATACCTTGGCATTCACTTCAACCGTATCCACGGAAGAAAGCCTAGCCTGAGGCATCATCGCCATGCTGTCATCAAGCGTAATTGTGGTTGGCAAATCAGCAACTTTCAACTTCACTGCAGCAAGAGGCATACGCCCATCAACCGGGCGCGCAAAGATAAACACCGTCTGCTCAGGACTGACGCGAGATAGCAGGCCTGCATCAAGGGACACTTTAACCGACAGACTAGCTGTGGCAGGCTCAGCCGAAGCGATGCCCCCCCCCTGTTCTTTCAACGCTTGCCGCGCCTTGCTGATCCCAGTGCGTAACGATTCTGCAGCCTGTCCCTGTGCTGTCTGTAATGCCTGATTCCAGTAACCCAATGCCACCTGATATTGCTTATTTTCAAAGGCATCTATACCCAACAGACCTAGCGTTGTCATCTCCTTCGGATCTACTTCCAGTGTGCGATCAATATGTTGCCGTAACTCAGGTGTAATACGGTTACCCAAGGCAAAATAACGCGCCTGTGCATACTGCCCCATAATGCCAGAATATTGCGGAGTATCCTGTGGCAAGGTATTAAGCACCTGTTGCAAGGCATCAGCACCTTCCATATAGCGTCCCAAATTCATGAAGGTTGTTGCCAGCATATACCAACCCTCTGGATTATCCGGTCGAACTTTCAGTTCATCCTGCAGTGTTGCAATCGCTTCCTCAACCGTCGGAGTACGCCCATTAGCCCGCATTTCCTGACGCTGCTGAGCAATATTCAGCTCCTGATAACTGCCCAGGCTGGCATAAATGCCCATAGAAGCACTAGCTGTAATCAAAGCAAGCAGGGCAACTGTGGCCAACTGAGGGTTACCGACCTGTACAGGAGATTTCTGAGCAACCTCAACAACATCTCCTAGCAGGTTTTTTTCCAGCTCCAGCTTCAGCTGGGTAAAAGCTTCCTCACACAGCGTACCGCGTGCACGCTCTCGCTCCAGTTCAGTTAAACGATCTTTGAAAATATCAATATTTTGCTGACGCCGATCCTTAGCACAGGGTAACTGTTGCTGCACTCGCGCCCGTATAAAGGGCAGGAAAATAAACACCAGCGCCAGCAATGTCAGTGCAGCAATACCACCCCATAAACCCATCATTTCTTATCACCCTGCAGTAGTTCATTCAGGCGCTGCTGCTCTGCTGCACTCAGACAGCCCACTGCTGTTTCAGAAGGTGTACTGCTGTCCAGCTCTACTTCGCTGTTATCAGCGTCGGCACGATCAATGCCAGCAGGCTGGCGACGTTTTCGGCGTGCAATAAACAACAATACAGCAACGCCAACCCCCAGTAATACAAAAGGGCCATACCAGAGTATCCAGGTACTAGCATTTTTACGCGGTTTATACAGCACAAACTCACCGTATCGAGCCACCATGAAGTCAACAATTTCATCGTCACTCTGATTTTCACCAAGCATACGGTGTACTTCCGTACGTAGATCTTTAGCGATGGGCGAATTGGAGTCAGCCAGATTCTGATTTTGACACTTTGGACAGCGCAGCTCTTCTGTCAATTGACGAAAACGTTCTCGGCTAGCCTCATCTCTGAATTCATAAGTATCAATGGCGGCCTGAACCTGCACCGTCAGCAATAGCGGTAACAGAAAACTCATCAGCAACCACTTCATGACGCCTCTCCGTTATTCAGCTTCGCAATAATGGCTTCCAACTGCTGCCAGACTCTGGCATCAACCACACCTACATGCTTGTAACGGATAACCCCCTGAGCATCAATAACATAGGTTTCAGGTGCACCGTAGACCCCAAGATCCAAGCCAAGCGTACCTTTTTCGTCATAAATATTGACCATGTAGGGGTTCAGGTATTTTTCTAACCAGACCTTCGCTTTTCCACGGTCATCCTTATAGTTGATACCGACAATTTTGACCCCCTGCTCAGCAATACGATTGAGTTGGGCATGCTCAGCTTTACAGGAAGGGCACCAGGTCGCCCATACATTCAGTAAAACAGGCTCACCAAACTTGAGATCCTGTTCAGTCAACGTTTTATCCGGTGTCTGTAAAGATGGTAGCGAAAATGTTGGCATCGGTTTATCAATCAGAGCAGATGGCAGTTCGCTTGGGTCCAGCTGCAAACCTCGCCATAGTAAGATTCCCAGCCCGAAGAACAGCACCAACGGAATAAAAACAACAAAACGACGCATCAATTCTCTCCTCAAGCAGTAGCTGCAGGCGCTTCAGCAGCGGGCTCGGCAATCACTTTCTGCTTACGTTTACGTCGATAACGTGCATCTGTTGCCGCAAGCAGGCCACCAAACGTCATAAACAGACCTCCCAACCAGAGCCAACGGACAAACGGCTTACTCTGCACACGTACAGCCCAGGCCCCCCCCTCCAGCGGTTCACCCAGTGCAACATATAGATCTCCAAACAGGCCCGGATCAATAGCTGCTTCTGTCATAACATTACCGCGGGCGGTATACAGACGTTTCTCTGGATATAACACTGAATATCGCTCCCCATCACGGAACACCTGGATCTGACCTCGATCAGCTCGATAGTTTGGCCCCTGTACTGGCATGGAACCATTAAACTGAAAACTGAATTCGCGGAATTCAACTCGCTCACCTGGCGCCATACGCAGGTCACGCTCTTCGGTGTACACCGATACCAATACAATACCAACCAGGGTAATTGCTACCCCAAGATGCGCCAGCTGCATGCCTACGAAACTACGCGGTAAAGACACAAGAGCAGAGAGAGGATTTTTTCGCTGCCCTGTACGATTGTAGATATCTCGTAGCACAGAGGCAGTCACCCAGAACGCAAGCGCCATGGACAGGGCAACAGCCAGCTCAAAGCCATCACCGTATAAAACAGGAAATGCCATACCCGCAACAACACTGACAATCGCGGGCAAAGCCAATTGCCGAACCAGCAAAGACATTTCTGTACGCTTCCAGCGACTCAAGGCTCCTACAGCCAGCAACCCAGTCAGCAGAGACATTAATGGAATAAACATAGCGTTAAAGTATGGTGGCCCCACTGAGATTTTACCCATTCCCAGTGCATCAATTACCAGTGGGTACAAAGTCCCTAACAAGACCATCATTGCCGTCACACTAAGCAGAATATTGTTACCCAGCAGAAACGTCTCACGGGAAAACAGCTCAAAACTGGATTCACTTTTCACCTGGCTCGCACGCATAGCATACAAAAGCAGAGAGCTACCAATGACAATTGCCAGGAAAATCAGAATGAAGTAACCACGCGCCGGATCCGATGCAAAAGCATGTACAGACGTAAGCACACCGGAGCGCACCAGGAATGTGCCCAACAAACTCAGGGAGAAAGTGAAGATGGCCAGCAATACCGTCCAGCTTTTAAAAACACCACGTTTTTCCGTAACGGCTAGACTATGAATCAACGCAGTACCTACCAGCCATGGCATAAAGGATGCGTTCTCAACAGGATCCCAGAACCACCAGCCGCCCCAACCTAGCTCATAGTATGCCCACCAGCTACCTGTTGCGATCCCTACCGTCAGGAATGCCCAAGCAATATTGGTCCATGGGCGTGACCAGCGAGCCCAGGCAGCATCAAGCTGACCACTGAGCAAGGCAGCAATAGCAAATGCAAAAGCAACCGAGAACCCGACATAACCCATATAAAGCAGAGGAGGATGGATAATCAGACCGATATCCTGCAACAGCGGGTTAAGATCACCTCCTTCAGCAGGGCTATCGGGCAGCAAGCGCTCAAATGGGGAGGAGGTCAACAGAGTAAACAACAAGAAGCCAATACCAATCATGCCCATAACAGACAGTACACGCGCTACAATATCGAGTGGCAGGTTTTCACTTCTAACAGCAACCGCCCAAGTCCAACCACTGAGAATCAGCACCCAGAGCAGCAGCGAACCTTCATGACCGCCCCAGATTGCACTGACTTTATACCAGACAGGCAATGCAGTATTGGAATTTGAAGCAACATACTTTACAGAGAAATCATCGCTTACAAATGCATAGCCAAGGCATAGCATACTGACACACAGAAACAGAAACATACCTGTGGCTAATGGTCGCGCAAACCCCATCCATAGCGGGTTATTACTGAAAGTACCTACAAGAGGAACAGTTGCCAGTAATGTTGAGAGGCAAAGTGCCAGAATCAGTGAATATTCACCCAGTTCAGGAATCATTTATTAAATACCTCAGCTTCAGGCTGTGGCATCTTGCCTGCAGCTTCCAGGGCCTCAGCGACTTCCGGTGGCATGTAGTTTTCATCATGCTTCGCCAGAACTTCTACCGCCTGGAAAATACCGGAACTGTCCATTTTTCCCTGTGCCACAATACCCTGACCTTCACGAAACAGATCCGGCAGGATACCGGTATACTGCACGGTTACAGTTGATTCGTAATCAGTCATATCGAAGCTGACTGCCAGACTGTTCGGGTCACGCTTCACACTACCATCGACAACCATTCCTCCCGCTCGAATACGAGTATCAACCGGGGCTTCACCTGCTACGATCTGCTTCGGTGAGTAAAACAGATTGATATTCTGGCTCAGTGCGTACATGGTCAGCCCAACAGCAATCGACACACCAAAGACAATAAACAGAACCAGCAACAGACGTTGTTTACGTTTCGGATTCATCAGTTATTTCCTTCACGGCGCAGACGACGCAGCAGGTCTGCCAGCAACTGTTTGCGAGCCATCACAGGCCCGACCAGGTTAATCACAATGACTGCCAGGGCAATACCATAGCTGAGCCAGACATAGAGGCCATGACCACCCATGGCAAGAAAATCGCTGAAACTGTCAAAACTCATGGCTTACCTCAGGCTTTTTCCAGTAGCGTACGTACCCAGCCGGCACGACGTTCACGGTGCAGGATCTCGTTACGAACCCGCAACATCAGGGAAACAGAAAAGAAACAGTAGAAACCGATGACCATCACCAACAGTGGTAACCACATTTCCATGGGCATCGCAGGTTTTTCCGTCAGTGTAAACGTGGCAGGTTGATGCAGAGTGTTCCACCACTCTACGGAGTATTTGATAATCGGTATATTCACCAAACCAACCAATGCCAGTACTGAGGTGGCCTGAGCCGCTGTATTTTCACTCTCCATTGCAGAGTGCAGTGCAATCACGCCCAGATAAAGGAACAACAGAACCAGCATGGACGTTAACCGGGCATCCCATACCCACCATGCCCCCCAGGTCGGCTTACCCCAGATCGCTCCGGTTGCCAATGCTAGTACTGCTATCGTGGCACCAATTGGTGCACAGGATTTAGCAACCATGTCAGCAACTTTCATTTTCCAGATCAAGCCAATTGCGCCTGCAACAGCCATTAGCATGTAGCATGATTGTGCAAGGATAGCAGCCGGAACATGGATGTAGATAATTCTGAAACTATTACCTTGCTGGTAATCAGCAGGTGCCCAGGCAAGCGCCCAGGCTGTACCAGCTCCCAGGAGCAATACAGCTGCAACAACAAACCAGGGCAACAGGCGCCCGCAGAATTCATAACACCAGCGTGGCGATGCCATCTGATAGAACCAGCGCGGTAACCATTTTTTGTTTTCAGCCATAACCTTTTCTTCTGCTCTGTTGCTTTTGCTTAGTGTGAATCAGGCTAACTCAGGATTATTCAGCCATCATATCTATGGTGACCATCTCAACCACTGACTGATATACGTAGTGCAGCGGCAATTGCCAACGGTGCCAGTGCAATACCCAACGCCAGCATGGCCCCCAGCAATGCCAGGTATCCCCCCAACGGCAAGCCTGTAACAGCAGCCTGTACAGCACCGGCTCCAAAAATCAGTACCGGAATGTACAGTGGCAATACCAGTAATGAAATCAGCACACCACCTTTACGGAGCCCTACCGTCAATGCGGCCCCAATTGCGCCAATCAAACTTAACGTCGGCGTACCAATCAGCAAACTCAGCATCAACCCTCCCATACCTTCTGTGGGCAAAAACAGCATTAAGCCCAGTAGTGGAGCCATCAATGTCAGCGGCAGACCCGTCATCGCCCAGTGAGCAATTACTTTCGCCAATACCACCAGAAATAGCGGCTGCGGACTCAGCAATGTCTGCTCCAGAGTGCCATCATCAAAGTCAGAGCGAAACAGACTATCCATGGATAACAGAGTGGCCAACAAAGCTCCGACCCAAACCACCCCAGGCGCCAGCTGCTCAAGGAATGTCGGTTCAGGACTAATGCCTAGCGGAAACAGGCTTGCTACCATCAGGAAGAAAATCAACGGATTCAGCAGATCGCTACGACGCCTGAACGCCAACATCAGATCACGCTTCATCACAGCACAGAACAGCACAGCCATTCCCGTCTGCTTGACAGGCATATCAGGGTTAGAAAGAGGCTGATTCATAAAGTTTCGCGTACCTGATCAAGATTGAGACGACGCAAAGGGCCAGGCATCGTGAGTTCATGATGGGTTGTCAGGATAACTGCTCCGCCATTAATGGCATGCTGTGCAATCAATGCTTCTTGCTGAGCAACCCCCTGCTTATCAATCGCAGTAAAGGGCTCGTCCAGAATCCATAGAATGGCATCATTCATATACAAACGAGCAAGGCTGACACGTCGATTTTGTCCGGCAGACAACATATGGCAGGGTACGTCTTCATAGCCACGTAAACCAACTTGCTCTAATGCCCACAAGACACGCGAAGCATCCATACTCGGGTGCATAGCGCTGTACCAGTGCAAATTTTCCAGCGGGGTCAAAACCGCTTTCACACCAGGCTGGTGACCAAAATAGAGCAGAGAGCGATTAAAAGCTTCGCGCGCCTGGGTACGTAATTCTCCATGCCAGAAAATATCGCCTTCATAATGACTCGTCAGACCACAGAGAATACGCAACAGAGTGGTTTTGCCACTACCATTGGTTCCTTCGATCTGTAGTACTTCACCGACATTAAGGGAGAAATCAAGATTCTCAAACAGCACTCTGTCATCACGCTCACAAAGTAACTGCCTGACTTCCAGTAGAGGTTCGGACAACGATCACACCCCGCCCTGGCGGGCAAAAAGACTTTAAGTTTCACGGCAACCGCCGACTTTATTAAGGATGCGATTATATACAAAATCAGGTTGCGTGTAGCATTACCAGAACATTACCGACCTCCGGAGCACAAAACGTTGATCCCAGGCACATCACTCCCAGCCACCAATAGTTCTTTACCAAATACTCAACTTGTTGACTTGAACAGAGTTCTTCCTGAAAACAAACCGGTACCGGTAAAAGTTCTGGACAGCCGTCCAGCTCCGGATCAGAGCGGCAATCAACGTATTACATTGCAAGTTGGTAACCAAACAGTTCAGGCAGACAGCAAACAGAGCATTCCTGCCGGTACAACACTACAAGCTACCCGCAGTCGAGACGGCAACGTTGAACTACGACAAACCTCTGCGTCGAATATATTGCGAGAGTCAAGTACCAGACAGGCATCTGTTGTTAATGCCCGACCGGTTACACAGCTACCTGATAAGGTTACTCTGCAACCCATGCCCGGTAGTAATGACAAGCCACTGACAGCTCCAACAACAGGCACTGTTATTGACAGTAAACCCATAGAGGGCTCTACTCATACAAAACAGAATGCCGGCCCCCTGACTACACAACCAGCAACAGTGGATAAACCTGCACAAAGTACTGCCGTACGCACACTGCAACAATTGGCAACACAACTAAACTCAACACAATTAGATGGAGGCCGGCAGAATACTCCCCCGTTGCCACCTTTAACAGAAATACGACAAACAACCAGTAGCACTGCCAACGCCAGCCTACAGCAGATGGTGACCAATACTAAAACTCAAAACCAAGCACCAGAGAACAATCAACTATTCATGGTAGCAAGACCTTCGCTACCACCCTCAAGCCCCCCACAATTTGGTATAACACATGGCGGGAAAACGGTACCGGCTCCGAACACGGCAGGTAACACTCCATCAACAACCAGCAATATATCGACAACAATACCCCCTGCTGCCACTCAACCCGTGACAACAAGCAACCCTGTATCAAAAACAGCTTTAGCAGGAAGCAACAACCGGGCAGCGACACCAACTTCTGCAACAAACACAGTAGCTCAGACGACACCAGCCATCGGACATAACAATTCGATAGCGGCAAACAAGTCAGACATCTCTCCCTCGGTCGCAAGCAATTCACCCTCAAATACACAGGGCACAGCAAGTCAAGCAACAGGAAATTCTCAGCTAGCCGGTGTAGTCTCCAGCAACACAACCTCTCTGATAAATGCTGGCAAACTATCAACGCACCCAATCATACAAGCTGACAGTACTGCCTCACGAACAATGTCAGCCTCAACACCTTTCGCGTCCTCACAAGCTGGATCAACTCCAACAGCCGCAACAATAACGCCGGCAGCAGCAAAAATCTCAATAGCAAATTCGACAACAACGATATCAGGAGGACTAAATTCTTCAGGTACAACGGCCCAGACCGCCAAGCCTGCATCAACCCCCACTTCCTCCATGACAGGGCAAACAGCACCTTTTAATTCGATATCACAAAGCAGCGCAAGCAATAAGCAAGACGCACCGGCCCTGCAAAAAAATACGGCAACGCCTCCTCCAATATCTGGAAATAACACAACTCACGGGCAGAATAATCCTGTACAAGTGGGAAGCTCTTCCGTTACTCCCAACGCCACCGTCAGCGCTTCAACTTCAAGCAACACAAGCGCCTTAAACTCCTCTGGCGGTTCTTCTCCCAACACAGGTTCTCCAACTACTTTGAATTCTGCCCCTTCCATAACAACCTCCATCAACACAGCTTCGCCCTCCAAGGCACCCTCAGTCCAGAGTATCTCAGCAAGTTCTGCTTTCAACGCTTCTTCCAACTCTGGCAATACTGCAACCCAGAGCATGCCCACTGGACAACTGGGCACGACTCAGCAAAGCCAGCAAGCAACAGGGCATGGCCTCTTGCAGAGCACAGGGACAACCTCTTTGGGAGCAACAGCTCCCTCAACCACAATTCCTCCAACCTCGCCCTCTCTCAGTAGTAGCTCACATCAGATAACACTACAGCTGGGAGAAAACATTCGTATATTTGAGAGCCCAAAACCGATTAACCTCGGCACTCGACTGGTGCTAACACCACAGCAGGACGGCAGTCACCAAGCCCAGGCTCTACCATCCAAGGCTGCAAGCCCCCTCAGTCCAATGGAGCAAAGCCATATCAGCAATCACTTACGCCACACACTACCTCAACAAATCCCAACAGGGGAGGCATTTTCAGCTTTGCAGCAAATGCTAACCAACCAGGGTACTTCAGGTGAGACCAGAGTGAACAATGCTGTTCGCTCTCTTCTGAATCTATTTGGCGTAACACCAGGCAATCAGGATACAGCAATACAAATCCGACAAAATGTTGAGCAAGGAGGGCGCATGACCGAAGCTCGTTTAATACAAGGCCTCCCTATCGGGCGAGATATGAAACGAGCCCTCCAGCAATTAAAAAAATTAAACGAACAGCTTCCTGCGGCAGGTCAACAACACCTCGACCAACTTATTCACAAATTACAGGCACGCCAGACCAGCCAACAACTGCTAGCACTTCAGCAGTGGAAGGAAACTCCAGAAGGAGGGCTTGAACGTGTTATAAGGACAGACCTTCCCGTTTACCAAGGGGAAGAGTTTGATAATGTAGAACTCATAATTACAGAGGAATACCCACCTGGTGAAGATAACCGGTTTGGTAACCAATGGCGCGTACAACTACAATTCGACCTAGAACGCAAAGGTCATATCATGGTAGAACTGGTACTCCAAAAGGATGACCAGTTATCTGGCAGCTTCTGGGCAGAACGTCGAGAAACCGCAGCCGAGATCAGAAACCGTCTGAAAAGTTTCTCTGAAACACTGGATTCTCATGGATTTGAAGTGCAAACCTTGAACTGTCACCTTGGTCGCCCTAGCAGCAGCAAAGAAACCATCAGCCGCCAATTGATAGACCTGAAAACATGACCCTCAAAAAAGCAGCTCGAGAAAGCCGTGCCGTTGCTATCCACTATGACGCGGAGAAAGGAGCGCCTAGAGTTACGGCTAAAGGACAAGGGTTAATCGCAGAGCAAATTATTGAACTGGCAGAACAACACAGCGTACATATCCACGAAAGCCCGGAGCTGGTAGATGTGCTAGTACGGCTTGAACTTGGTGAGGAAATACCAGAAGCCTTATATAGAGCGATAGCTGAAATTATTGCTTTCACTTATAGCCTGAAAAGCAAAAGCAGCCCACAGGCTGCTATCTCAAAAAGAAAAAACCCTTATGAAAAGGGCTAAATAGGTATTAATAAGCAATTGCAATCCGTTACTGCCCACGGCCAGTTCCACCTCCTGAATCAGCGTGTAACTCTTTGTGCAACAGAGCCATTAACTCGGCTTCAGGCCGACCGATACCGCAGTCTTTTACCAAATCATCAACGTCAGCACCCATCTCCATCAAGCGTGCAGCTTGATTGTAGGCGAGCACACCCGGATCCTTATTTGCTAACTCCAGCTGCTTCTCTGCCGTATGATTAAGGCGTTGCTCAATATCAACAAGGCGCTTTCCCATACCAATTGAGCTACTGGTCATCGCCTGTATTTCATTACGTAACACGTCAATCAAAGCACGATGGCGCGCCTTATGCTGCCTGAGTCGATGCCACAGCAACACAGCGACAGCAAGCGAGACAGTCGCAAACACAAATGCTGCTATAACCAATATCCAAACAAAACCAGTCACGAAACTTCTGTCTCCCGATAGACTCGCGGCTTCCGGTGCAAAGGAGTGCTTCCTCTGATTTAAGATCCGATAGCGCACACCATACAACGTAGGCTATAACTTTCAGCCATGCCACAACACAGCATATCAAAATTGGCAACGGTTACCGCATGGTAGCTCTACTATGTATCTTCTCTAAAACGCCGCATTCAATTGATCAACCAGTGTATCGACATCCAGAATTGCACAACGTTCTTTCATATATGTGCCCAACAACCAAGGACGCTTACTTCGATTGACCGCCCAGGACACTTCATCAACAGGGATACGCACAGAGCGCACCATTTCATCACAGGCTATTCCCCAATACCCACCCGGCAACATAATCAGATCTTGATAATTAGCCTTATCAGGATCGTGCAATTCGGGCATTAACCAGCAACCGCCATCTAATATATAGGTAATAGTATGATCTCCACTACGAAGTTGACCAAGAATCCATTCTCGTTCGAGATCTATTTCCAGTGAAATATCTGCCAGCTTGCGCGTGGACTCAATCTGCTCCATAGGAATCGCAACATTTATACCATGCACCTGGATTACTACGCAGTTAACCTCTTCTCCTGCCCAATCAGGAGCTTTACCAACAGGCAAGGAGCAGGGTCGTGCATTATCCTCTATATGTACAGGCTCGGAAACCTCTTTATTTCTATCAGGGCTTTCAACCAATGCTACAGGTTCAGAACCTTCTGCTTCCATAGTCTCGTCCTGATCAGCTTCTTCAAGAGCCATTGCTTCTTCCATAGTGATATCATCTACAGCATCAGCATCAGTATCAAGACAACCAACAGAGGTATTACATAGATCCTCTGCTGCAACCTCAGGCTCAAGATCGGCTACAACTTCTTCAGTTACCGACGCACCCGTGCCAAAAGTTTCAGCATCAACGAGAACTGAATCCTGCGCTGGTGTAGACAAACCATCCAGCACGACATCATTTGCCTCTGCTGCAACCTCGGGTCCAATATCAGCTACAGCCTCTTCGGTTACTGACGCCCCTGTGTCAAAAGTTTCAACATCAACGAGAGCAGCATCCTGCTCCGGTGCAGATAGACTACCCAGCACGACATCTTCTGTCTCTGCTGCAACCTCGGGCCCAATATCTGCTACAGCCTCTTCGGTTACCGACACCCCCGTGTCAAACGCTTCTGCATCAACTGGAGCAGCATCCTGCTCTAGTGCAGATAGACTATCCAGTACGATATCAGGCCCAGTTTCAATCAGAGAAGTTTCATCAACAA